>JBEKVE010000006.1:0-37165 GCA_049514335.1 Acidimicrobiales bacterium | reverse complement strand
AGCGCCGGCCATCTCGTCGAAATCGAGCTTCGACCAGCTGGCGCAGAACTTCGTCACGATGTCGAGGGGTTCGCTCACTGTCGGCCTCCCTGTTGGGCGTCGTCGCGCACTGTGCCGACGGCGGGCTCCTGACCCCGGACCGTACCCCGGTGGGGGTCTCACCGACCACCGGGAGCGTGCCCGGCGGCGGCCGTTCGGGCCCGAGGACGCGCACGCGGGGCCGCAGGCACCGGGCATTGACCGGTGGAGCGCCCCGGTGTAGGAGACGGGGGTGCCGAAACGGTTCGGGGTCATCGCCGAGGTGTTCGCCTCCAGCATGCGCAACCGCTCCCTGCGCCGCGTGGAGCTCGGGTACGGGCTGTTCATCGGCGCCGAATGGGCGGTGTGGATCTCGCTCCTCGTGTTCGCCTACGGGCACGGCGGCACATCGGCCTCCACGCTGATCGCCGTCGTCCAGCTCGTGCCGAGCGCGCTGCTCGGTCCTGTCCTCGGTGCCCTGGCCGACCGCTTCCGACCGGGGCGCGTGCTCCTCGCCGGCTACCTGGCCCAGGCGCTCACCATGGGGGGCATCGCACTCGCCATGGGCACCGGAGCACCCACGTGGGTGACCTTCGTCCTCGCACCGCTGCTGTGCATCAGCATCAGCGTGTCGCGCCCCGCACAGGCGGCACTGCTGCCCTCGATCGTGCGGACCCCCGACGAGCTCACCGCCTCGAACGTCATGACGGGGTGGGTCGAGCAGGTGAGCAAGCTGGTGGTACCAGCGGTCGCCGGCGTGCTCCTGGCGGTGCGCGGGCCTTCGCTGGCGGTGACGGTGACCGCCGTCATGACCCTCGTGGCAGGGCTCCTCGTGACATCGGTGCCCGGCCGCCCGGGGGGCACGGCCGAGCAGGGCGTGGCGGGCACGCTGCAGGGAAACGTGTCGCGGGCATGGCGCCACGGGCCGACCCGGGTGCTGCTGTCGTTCGACTTCTTCTACCAGGTCTTCGTGGGCGCGCTCGATCTGCTGGCGGTGGTGCTGGCCATCAGTGTCCTCGGGCTCGGCCGCGGCGGAGCGGGGTACCTGAACGCCGTCGTGGCGGCCGGCGGCCTCGCCGCCGGCGTGGTCACGGCGATGCTGGTCGGACGGAGGCACCTGAGCCCATTTCTGGTGTCAGGCGTCCTGGGGGCGACCTTCGCCCTCGCCCTCGTGGCGGCGCGCCCCGACGTGGTGGGCGCCTTCCTCCTGCTGGCCGTGGTGGGATTCTCCGGCAGCGTGTTCGAGGTGACCGCCATGACCATGCTCCAGCGCGTCGCACCTTCCGACGCGCTGGCCGGCATCTTCTCGCTTCGCGAATCGCTCATGGACGCAGGCCTCGGCACCGGGATCGTGATCGTGCAGATCGGCGTGAGCGTGGGTGGATACCGCGGTGCACTGGTGATCCCGGCCGTCCTCGCCAGCCTGCTCGTGGCGACGACGTGGCGGTCGCTGCGTTCGGTCGACGCGTCTGCACAGGTCCCCCAGGTCGAGATCCGACTGCTGCGCTCCATTCCCATCTTCCGGGTGCTCCCCGCCCCCGCGCTCGAAGGGCTGGCGCGTGAGCTCGAGGCGGTCTCTGCCCCGGCAGGGACGGTGGTGATCAAGGCGGGCGACGTCGGAGACCGGTACTACGCCATCGCCGACGGCGCCTTGCACGTCGAGCGCGACGGCCGGCGCGTGGCCACCCTCGGACCCGGCGACGGGTTCGGTGAGATCGCCTTGGTCCACGACATCCCCCGGCTCGCCACCGTGACGGCCGACACTGACGCCTTGCTGTACGGCCTGGACAAACAGCCCTTTGTCCTGGCCCTGACCGGGCACCCCGCCGCCGCCCACGAGGCCCGCATCGTGACGTCGGCCCACGGCGTCTCCGGAGCCGATCCCGACCCCGAGGCTCCGCCCCCGAACGCGCCGCGTCACGAGCACGCCGACGGGCACGCGGCCGGGGACAGCGACGAGCCGACCCCGGTTTGAGGCGAGCCGCGCCGTGACCGGCGCTGGGCGATAATGTGCCCGGCGGTCACGTGGCGTCCCCGGGGCGGGGCCCATCGCTCGTGGCCGGCGAGGTCGTTGGCGTGGAGATGGCGGGAACACAGGCGGAGAGATCGGACTCCGGCGCGCTCCACACTGACGCGCCCTTCGCCGACGTCCTGGTGGTGGACGACGACCCGAGCGTCCGGTCCTCCATGACCGCCGTCCTGCGCAGCAGCGGGCTGACCGTGACCGAGGCGGCCGACGGCCAGGAGGCCGTCGACGTTCTCGCCCGCCACCGGGTCACCGTCGTCGTGCTCGACCTCCACATGGCGCCCCGCGACGGGATCTGGCTCCTCGGGCAACTGGCGGACGGGCCGCGCCGGAGTCGCGCCGTCATCGTGGTGTCCGCCTTCGCCATCCACAGCCGCGAGGAGATCGCCGAGCGCTTTGCGGGGATCGTCACGCTCGCCATGCAGAAGCCCGTCCCGCCGACCGCACTGATCGAAGCGGTTTGGCGGGCAGTCGAAAGCCCGGCTCCGGCCTAGCCGTACACGACCAGATCCAGGACCTCCGACACCGGGCCCGATACCACGCCGTCGTCGACATCGCGTCGTAGCCGGGCGAGGCCGAGCGCAAAGGCGTCGTCATCGATGAGCGCCAAGCCACTGTCAGCCCGGAGGCTGATGCGCTCGACGAGCGACTCGGGGTCCGGTGCGCTCACCTGGCGGATGTGCTCGTGCGCCACCACCACCATGCCCGCCGATGCGAAGCGGTCGGAGATCTCCGCCAACGGGGGGAAGCGGTCGGCTGCGATGCGCACGGCATCGGGGAAGTACGGGGCCGGCGGCCACCGGTCCTCGAGCGGTCCGAACATGCCGCGCACGAGCACCCGGCCGCCGGGGACGAGCACACGACGAAGCTCGCGGGTGCAGGCACCGAGGTCGGCCACGTGGTGAAGGACCTGTGAGGCCCACACGCCGCAGAAGCGGGCCGGTCCGAAGGGAAGGCTCTCCGCACTGCCGCCCACGAGGGAGACGGCGGTGCCGGCGACCGACCGTGCCCGGGCCCGCATCGCCTCCGCCGGCTCCAGGCCCACCACGGGCGTCCCGAGACCCCGGGCCAGGGCGGTGGAGAACCGTCCCGTCCCCGCCCCCAGATCGAGCAGCGGGCCGGCGCTGGCGTCGACATGGACGCGCGCTGCGGCCGTCCAGCGTTCGACCGTCGCCCCGGACAGGGTGCGACCGGCGTCGTAGACGTCGGCCATGCGCCCGCAGTAGTCGACGTGCGCCACGGCCAGACAGTACGCCCGCACCGGGGGCGGCGCCGTGCGCGCCCCTGGCATGCGAACCCGCGTCGTGCGCTCAGGGCCCCGGCGTCTCCACACCGGCGTCCTGCGCCCGGTCCTCGGCGTCCGACGGCGTGGCGCCCGCCACGGCAGGGTCCGCTTCTGTGTCGTATGAGCGACGCAGCGCCTCGAGGCTCCGGTTCAAAAGGCGCGAGACGTGCATCTGGCTGATCCCCACCCGCTCGGCGATCTCGGATTGCGTGAGACCTTCGGTGAAGCGCAGCTGCAGGATGACCCGTTCGCGCTGCGGGAGCTGCGCCAGGGCGGGAGACAGAAAGGCGCGGTGCTCCGCGTCCGCCAAGCCCTCGTCCTCCGCACCGATGCGGTCGCCGAGCGACTCGCCGTCGGGCCCGACGGCATCGAGCGAACCCGACCGGTAGGCCTGGCCGGCCTCGAGCGCCTCGATGACGTCTTCCTCTCCCACCCCCGCCTCGGCGGCGATCTCGGCGATGGTGGGGGGCCGGCCGAGCTCCTGGGTGCGCGTCCCCACCACCTGGCCGATCTGCAGGTAGAGCTCCTGGACCCGCCGGGGGGCCCGGACGAACCATCCCTTGTCGCGGAAGTGGCGCTTCAGCTCTCCGAGGATGGTCCGGGTGGCGAAGGTGGAGAACTCGACCCCTCGGGCCGGGTCGAAGCGATCGACCGCCTTGACCAGGGCGAGCGAGCCCACCTGGAGCAGGTCGTCGTACGGCTCACCCCGGCCCGTGAAGCGTCGGGCGAGATGGCCCGCCAGGCCCAAGTGGGCCTCGACCAGCTGGTCCCGGATACGGCCGTCGCCGGTTCGTGCGAACTCGACGAAGGCGTCCCGCAGCTGAAGCCGCTGGACGTCATCGGCCATCAGCGTGGTGCCCGCATCCGATGCTTGCGCAACCAGCCGACTCGGCGGCCCTGTCCGGTGACGACGACGTGCTCGTCCACGAGGGCGGCGAGGATCTGGCGCGACAGCCCCGCACCGTCTCGCCACCAGTCGAACCCCCCCTCCACGGCGTCCACCATGGAGGTGGGTGCGGCGGAGCGGCCGGGAGCAGTCGCCCCCAGATCGGCGGCGATGTCCAACCCGTCGAGGTGCCCGGCGTCGGACACGGTGCAGGTGACCTCGATGCAGGCTTCGTCCCACGAGCAACGCAGGGACAGCCGAAGGTGTGGGTCGCCGCCGGGATGCAGCAGCGAGGTGCAGAGCTCGTCGATGGCGAGCCTGAGATCCTGGAGCTCGTCGTAGGGCAGGTTGGCTCGTGCCGCCACGAAGCCCGCCGCCAGTCGGACGAGCTGGAGCGAGTCGGGATGGGCCGGCATCGACAGGTCGATGTGATCCGGCGGCGTGCGCAGGGCCGCAGCCGAACGAGACGCCAGCTGCTGCGCCCCCGCCTTGGGCACGGCCTTGCCATTCGTTTCCGGTTGCACCTGAGTCGGCTCCCGTCCGGTGATGATCATCGCCGCCGGCGCGGCTGGGACCGTCTCCCTACCGACGGTATGCGGCGGCGCCGGATCCGCCCACCCCGCCCACGTCGTCCTACCCCGGCGCCGGGACCTTGACACCCGGCCTGCCCGTCGAAGGGCCCCCTGGTGGCGGACTCGAAGGGCGGGTTCGACTCAGCCTGAGAGGTCGCGCACCTCGAGGGGCATCGTGCGGAGCCCGGCCTCGTCGGCATGGGGCTCGACCTGCACGAGCTGGCTACGGCTGAGCGCGACCACGCCCGCCACCAACGCCCCCAGCGCTGCCGCCTCGACCACGACCGCCACGGGGGCGAGCTGCATGTGCTCCTTGAAGATGAACAGTCCGAGCAGGCTGGCAACCAGGGGATCGACGATGGTGAACCCCGGTTGCGAGGCGGCCAGGGGCCCAGCCTGGAAGGCGTGCGACGACAGGAGCATGGACGCCGCGCCTACCACCACCAGGGCATAGGGCGACCATGTCAGGAAGATGCCGAACCCACTGCCGGTGTGCGAGCTGAGCTCCTTGATGATGGCCGCCACGAAGCCCCACGAGATGCCGGTGGCCACGCCCAACGTCGCCGCCTTGCGCGCCGCCGACGGTGGGGCGCCGCGGCGCAACGGTGCGAAGGCGAGGACGGCCGTGATGGCGGTGAGACCGAGTGCGGACACCCCGGCCAGCCACCACGACGTGGCCTGGGCGTGCAACCGGCCGCCCGAGGGGCTGGCGGTGAAGAGGAACACACCCAACCCCGCCGCCATGGCGCCGGCTGCCAGCCAGTCCTGTCGGGCGACGCGCCTCGTGCCGATCACCGCCATGTAGGCGAAGACGAACAACAGCTCCGTGGCCAGGATGGGTTGGACGAGCGCCAAGTCGCCGTAGTGCAGCGCCGTGATCTGGAACACGAAGCCGAGGATCATGCTCCCCACGCCCGCCAGCCAGATGGGCTGGCGCACCAGGTACAGCAGGAGGCGGGGGCTGAACCGCTCTCCACCCGGCGCCGAGGCGGCGCCGAGCCGTTGGCACACCGACGACGTGGCGGTGCAGAAGCTGGCCGCCAGCGCCAGGACGATCGCCCTCATCACCTGCCCGCTCTCATTCGTCGCATCGACAGTCCCGTCGCGATCTGCTTGGCGCGATGCTACGTGGTCGGCGAGCCGCCACCCGCGGCCCGCACCGACGGTGGCCGGTTGCGCGCCGATACTCGTCGGTGCGAGTCGCGGACCGGACCCACGGCGCCCGCTGCGCCCACCACGCCTGCCAGCCGGGGGCGCCCAGGACACCTCCGGACGGGCGCCGCCCGCATCTCCCGTCGCGCCGGGGGCCGGCCCCGACGGGCGGACCCTTGCCAAACGAGTAAAAATAGCTTTTACTATCTTTATTGCCGGGGTCGTGCCCGTTGGAGCGCAGCCACCGGTCGTCGAAGGAGGTGGGCGCCATGCCGGTCGCACTGGTGACAGGAGCGTCGAAAGGCCTCGGGCGGGCGTTGAGCCGCCACCTGGCCGCAGCAGGGTGGTCCCTGGTCCTCGACGCCAGGGGGGCCACCGAGCTGGACATGGCGGCGCAGGATCTTCGAAGGGACCTCTCCCGCGGCGCGGCGCTGTCCACCGTGCCCGGCGACGTGACCGACCCCGTCCACCGCCGTGCCCTCGTGGCCGCCGCGGCGGAGCTGGGCGGCCTCGACCTCCTCGTCAACAACGCCAGCACGCTGGGCCCGACCCCCCTGCCCGCCCTGGTGACCTATCCGATCGACGGCTTGCGCACCGTCCTCGAGGTGGACGTGCTCGCCCCCCTGGCGCTCGTGCAGGAAGCCGCCCCCCTCCTGCGGACGTCGGCCCGGCCCGTCGTCGTCACCATCAGCTCGGACGCCGCCGTGGCGGCGTACCCGGGTTGGGGCGGGTACGGCGCCGCCAAAGCGGCCCTCGACCAGTTGAGCGCCGTCCTGGCCGTCGAGGAGCCGTCGTTCACCGTGCTGAGCATCGATCCCGGGGACATGCGGACGCAGATGCACCAGGACGCCTTCCCGGGCGAGGACATCTCCGACCGCCCCCTGCCCGAGGAGGTGGCGCCGCTGGTGGCGCGCCTGATCGAACGGGGATTGCCGAGCGGTCGCTACCTCGCCGCCGATGTCGCCCTCGGCACACCCGCACCACGATGACCGCGCTCGTGTCGGAATCCGGGCGGGCCCTCGAGGGCCTGGCCGGCTTCACGCTCCCCCCCGAACTGGAGGCGGACACGCCGCCCGAGGCGCGCGGCATCACGCGCGACGCCGTCCGCATGATGGTGGCGCGCCGCCACGACGGGTCGATCGTGCACTCGCACTTCTCCGAGCTGCCGCGGCTGTTGGACGAGGGCGACCTGGTCGTCGTCAACACCTCCGGCACCCTCGCCGCCGCCGTGCCGGGCACAGATCCCGCCGGGCGGGCCGTCGAGGTGCACCTGTCCACCGAGCTGCCTGCCGGGCTGTGGACGGTGGAGCTGCGCCGAGGCACCGGGCCGTGGTTCGGTGCCGGGCCCGGTGACACCATCACGCTCGCCGGCGGGGGCTCGGTGCGGTTGCTCGTGCCGTACTCGACACACCGGCGCGGTGTCCGGTTGTGGGTGGCAACGCTCGACACGCCTCAGGCACTCCATTCCTACCTGGCGGTGCACGGGCACCCCATCCGCTACGGCTACGTGCGGGGGGACTGGCCGCTGTCGGCCTATCAGAACGTGTACGTCACCGAGCCCGGCTCGGCCGAGATGCCGAGCGCCGGACGGCCCTTCACCCCCGAGGTCCTGACCCGGCTGGTCGCCCGCGGCGTGGGCGTGGCGCCCCTGCTCCTGCACACCGGCGTGGCGTCACTGGAGGTGTCCGAGCCTCCCTTCCCCGAGCGCTTCCGCGTCCCGGGTGCCACGGCCCACCGCGTCAACGACGTGCGGCGTCAAGGTGGGCGCGTGCTGGCCGTGGGCACCACCGTGGTCCGGGCCCTCGAGACCGTGGTCGATGCCAAGGGTCTGGTGCACGCCGGGAGCGGATGGACAGACACCGTCGTGACCCCGGACCGCGTGGTGCGCTCGGTGGACGGACTGCTCACCGGATGGCACGAGCCCGAGGCGTCGCACCTCGCCATGCTCGAGGCGATCGCCGGTAGGGTGCTGCTCGAACGGTCGTACGCGGCGGCGCTGGCGGAGGGGTACCTGTGGCACGAATTCGGCGACGTCCACGTCGTGCTGCCGTGAGAGGTTCGGCCCGGTCGTGAGCGCTCGACCCGGCACAGACGGCGAACCACCGCTCGCCACCATGCCCACGACGCGACGGGCCATCCTGGTGGCGCTCAAGCGCAGTGGACCCATGCGCGCCCAGGAGCTCGCCACGCGCCTGGGGGTCACGGTGGCGGCGGTGCGCCAGCAGCTGGTGCGGCTGAGCCAGGACGGCCTCGTGAGCCACCGCCGCGACGGAGCCGGACCGGGGCGTCCGGCGCACGCCTACGAGCTCACGCCGGCGGCCGAGATGCTGTTTCCCAAGCGCTACGGCGATCTCACCACCGAGCTCCTCGGCTACCTGGGGGGACCCGACAGCGACGAGGTGTCCTCCCTGTTCGAGCAGCGTCGGAGGCGCCGCCTCCACGACGCCCGGCAGCGCCTCGACACCATGAGCCTCGAGGACCGGGTGGCCGAGCTCACCCGCATCCTCGACGAGGACGGGTACCTCGCCGATGTCGAGCGACTCGACGACGGCGGCTGGCGCATCACCGAGCACAACTGCGCCATCCTGTCGGTGGCGACCGGGTACCGCCAGGCATGCTCCAGCGAGATCGCCTTCATCCGCGACGCCCTGCCCGGCGCCCGGGTGCAACGCGTCGCCCACCTGATGGACGGCGCGCACGTCTGTGCCTACGAGGTTCGTCCCGCCGAACCCGCCCCGCACGCTCCCTCCCCCTGAAGTGCGGCCGGCTCGCGCTCGATTTGGTGGTGGAGCCTGAAGGCGTCGAGACCGAGCGCCAGCACGAGATGCTGGGCTCCCTGGGGTGCACCCCGGCCCAGGGGTTCCTGTTCAGCCAGCCCGGCCTCCGCCGGACCGGACAGGGCATCTTTGTCCGTCCTGTCCGTCCTGTCCGTCTCGACCGGCCCGGGTCAGGCGGCGTCGGGGAACATGTCGAGAACGGTCACCGCCTCCCCGGCGTGATCGAGGAACTGGTCGAGCACGTCGGGGTCGAAGCTCGTGCCACGGCCCTGGCGCATGATCTCGAGCGAGCGCTCCACCGTGAAGGCCGGCTTGTAGACCCGCCTGCTCACGAGGGCGTCGAAGACATCGGCCACTGCCGCGATACGCCCCTCTATGGCGATGGCCTCCCCCGCCAAGGCGTGGGGGTAGCCGGTGCCGTCCCAGCGCTCGTGATGGGTGCGGGCGATGAGCGCGGCCATGACGAGCAGGGGTTGCTCGGACCGCTCCAGGATCTGGAACCCCAGCTCCGAGTGCTGCTTGATGATCTCGAACTCATCGGGGGTGACACTGCCGGGCTTCAACAGGATGCTGTCGGGCACGCCGATCTTCCCTACATCGTGCATGGCGCTGGCCAGCCTGATGTTGGCACACGCTTCATCGGACAGGCCGCAGCGGCCTGCCAGGATGGCAGCGTAGCGACTCATGCGCTCGATGTGCCGGCTGGTCTCGTAGTCGCGGCCCTCGATGGCGCGCGCCAGCGAGTTGATCGTGTCCTCGCTCACGCGGCGCAGGCTCGCCTCGCTCGCCCGGAGCTGCTCCACCGTCTCGCGCAGCAGGTCGGTCTGCGTCGTCACCATGTCCTCGAGCCTCGTGCGGTACGAGATGTTCTCGGCCTCGATCTTGGCCCGCAGGAGGGCGTTCGCCACTTCGATGAGCACCTGGTTGGCCTCGAACGGCTTGGTCACGTACCCGTATGCCCCCAGGGAGATGGCGGTGGCGGCGATCGTCGGTTCGGTGACGCCCGACACCATGACGACGGGCAGGCACGGATAACAGGAGCGGGCGTGGCGGAGCAACGCCATGCCGTGCTCATCAGGCATCATGATGTCGCACAACACGAGCTTGTAGGTCCCGAGGCGAAGTGCATGGCGGGCTTCGTCGACCGACCCCACCAAGTCGCAGCGGTAGCCGTCCCGGGCGAGGATGCGGGCGAGCCCCCGGCGCACCGGCTCCTGGTCGTCGACGACCAGGATCGCCGCCGCGCCCCCCGGGTGCTCAGGCATCGAGGACGTCGCGCACGGTGGCCAGGAGCACGGCCTTGGTGAAGGGCTTGCCCAGGAGCGTCACCTCGGGGTCGAGCGTGCCCCGCGACGACAGCACCGGCTGGGCGTAGCCGGACATGAACATCACCCGCACCCCGGGGCGTAGCGCCACGATGCGCTGCGCCACCTCCTTACCGAGCATCTGGGGCATGACGACGTCGGTGAGCAGGAGGTCGATGACCCCGGCATGGTCGGCCGCCGCTATGAGCGCGTCCGATCCGGAACCGGCGGCGATGACGCGGTAGCCGTGTCCGAGCAGGATTCGAACGGTGAGGGCGCGCATGGCCTCCTCGTCCTCCACCACGAGCACCGTCTCGCCCCGCGCCGCGCCCACATCGGATGCTTCCTCGAAGAGGACCGACGCCTCGGCGTCGGTGGCGGGCAGCAGGACGCTGACGCTCGTACCGATGCCGGGCTCGGAGTAGATCTGCGTGTCGCCGCCGGCCTGGCTGATGATCCCGTACACGGTGGCGAGGCCGAGGCCGGTGCCGACCCCGCTGGGCTTGGTGGTGAAGAACGGCTCGAAGGCGCGCTCCATGACGTCGCGCTCCATCCCGACGCCGGTGTCGCTCACCCGCATGCGGACGTGCGGCCCGAGCCGGGCTCCAGGGCGCTCCACGGTGTGGTCGGCGTCGATCACCACATTGGACGTGTCGATGCAGAGGGTGCCACCACCGGGCATGGCGTCGCGGGCGTTGACAGCCAGGTTGACGAGCACCTGCTCGATCTTCCCCGGGTCCGCCATCACCGGGCGCAGGTCAGGCGCGAAGGACGCCACCACGTCGACGTCCTCACCCACGGCCCGGCGCAGGAGCGCCTCGACCCCCCGCACCACGTCGCTCAGGTCCACGATCTCGGGCCGGAACACCTCGCGCTGACCCACGGCCAGGAGCTGTCGGGTGAGGTGCGCCCCACGTTCGGCGGCCAAGCGGGCCTGGTCGAGGTCGTCGGCCACCGCCGTCCAGCGCTCGTCGGTCCGCTCCGCCGAAGCCGCCGCCACCTCCTCTGCCGCGAAGGCGGTGTAGTTGAGGATGATGCCGAGCAGGTTGTTGAAGTCGTGGGCCACCCCACCCGCCAGCTGGCCCAGGCTCTCCAGGCGCCGCGAGCGGTGCATCTGGCTCTCGAAACGCTGCTGGGCCGCCTCGGCCTTGAGCCGCTCGCGCTCGGCGTCGGTGGCGATGCGCTCTGACACGTCGCGGATGGCGGCGGAGATGAGCGTGCCGTCCGCTGTCTGGAGGGGTCCGCTCAGATTGATGTCGACCGGGAACTCGGTGCCGTCGGCGCGCCGCGCCGTGACTTGGCGGCCCTCGCCCATGATGCGGGGGCGCGGCGCCTCGAAGTAGGCCGCACGGTGCCCGGCGTGGGCGGTCCGGTGGGCGTCGGGGACGAGCATCTCGATGGGCGCGCCCACCAGCTGGCACCGGGGGTAGCCGAACAGACGCTCGGTCTCCTCGTTCACCACGGCGATGTACCCGTCGGTGCCCACGCACACCATGGCGTCGGGGGCGGCCTCGAGCAGGCCCCGGAACATGGTCTCGGCCCGGACGCGCTCGGACTCGTCGCGGTGCACGGTCACGATGCCCATGACGTCCCCGGAGGCCCCTGTGACAGAACGGTGGGTGATGAGCACGGGCGTGAGGGTGCCGTCCTTGCGCACGTGCTCGATCTCGTAGGGAAGGACCAGCTCGCCCCGGCCCACCGCCTGGCGCGTCTCCCGGGCCCGCTCGTGCTCACCGGCGGTGCACAGAAGGTCAATCGGACACCCCACCACCTCGGCCGCGGCGTACCCGTAGAGCCACTGCGCACCCGGGTTCCACAAGGTGATGGCGCCGTCGACGGTGGTGCCGATCAGCGCGTCCTGCGACGCATCGGTGATCGAGTTGAGCCAGGCTTCGGTGTCGGGGGTGGCGCGGGCGCCGCTCACGTCGCGCACCACGGCCGTGGTGACCACGTCGGCGCCGCGCCGCATCTGCGTCAGCGCGATGTCGGCAGCGAAGGTGGTGCCGTCCTTGCGTCGCGCCTCGAACCAGCGGCCGGTGCCGAGGGCCCGGCCGTGCGATGCCGGCGCCCCCGAGAGGCGGCGGTCCTCGTGCAGTGCCCGGTGCGAGTCGGGGACGAGCAGCTCCACGGGCTGTCCCACGAGCTCGTCCTCGGGGTACCCGAACAGCGAGGCCGCCGTGCCACTCGCGGCGATGATGGTGCCGTCGGAGCCCACGACCACCACGGCGTCGGACGTCCTGTGGCCGGACTGCATGGACGGTTCCCGGTCGGTCTCGACGAACACCGAGACCCCCTCAGTTCACTCAAGCCCCCACGCAATGTCCCTGTCGGCCATTCTCAGTGAACCCTCAGGAGATAACAAGCGTTTTGACCAGGAAGTCTCACAAGGAGTGCACAATAGGTGGTCACCCCGTGGTCGAACTCCGTAATCGCCTGGCTTTCAGCGGGTCACCCGCAGGAACTGGCCGGCCGCGTCCCACAGCGCGTCGCGGGCGTCGGGGTGCGCCGCATCTTCGATGAGCAGACGCGCCTGGGCCCGCTGGCTGCGCCCGAACACGAGCGCGCATCCCTGGTCGGTCACCACGGCAGAGTGCTGGAACGACGTCACCGGTGTCTCGAGGTGGGCCACGATGGTCGAACAGTCGGTCTTGGCGTGCCACGACGGGAGGGCGATGATGGCATGCCCCCCCACCGAGTGCAGCGCCCCCACCACAAAATCGGGCTGGCCCCCGAACCCGGAGTAGATCCGGCCTCGGACGTAGCTGGCGTTGGCCTGCGCCGACAGATCGACCTGGAGGGCGCCGTTGACCGAGCACATCCGGGGGTGGGCGGCGATGGTGGCGGGGTCGTTGACGGTCTCGGTCCTCATGACCCTGACCCGGGGGTTGGCGTCCACCCAGGCGTAGAGCTCGGCCGACCCGAACAGGAACGACGCCGTGATGGGCACAGCGTCGTCGAGGACCTTGGCCCGCTCGAGCGCCAGCACGCCGTCGCTGATCACCTCGGACCACACGCCCAATCCGCTGCGGGCGGCCAGGAACCCGAGCACCGAGTCAGGAAGCGCCCCGATGCCGAGTTGCAGGGTCGACCCGTCCCCGACGAGTGACGCCACGTTCTCGGCGATGGCCATGGTGGTGTCGCCGGGCTGGCGCCGAGCGGGGCCGGCCAGCGCCTCGTCCACCTCGATGCACAGGTCGATGTCGTCGCAGTCGACCTCGGCGTCGCCGAAGGTGTAGGGCATGTTGCGATTCACCTGCGCCACCACCAGGCCCCCTCGGGCCCGTGCCCGTTCGATGGCGGCGGGGAGGATGTTCACCTCGATGCCGAGCGAGACCCGCCCCTGGCGCGGTGTCGAGGTGTGGAGCAACACGACGTCGGGGGGCCGAGCCACCTCGAAGAGCGCCGGAACGAGCGACAGCCGCATGGGCAGGTAGTCGAGGGCGGCCAGATCGCGCATGCCCGGCCCGAGGAAGGGGCTCTCGGGGATCACGCCCTCGCGGGTGGGGATCCCCGGCTGGGCGTTGAGGGCGAAGAGCCGGTAGCTCTCCACGGCGCGGTCGAACATTTCGAGCAGGCGCCACGGGGTGGCGAAGTTGCCGCTCACCACCACGCGGGGTTCAGCCCAGGGAAGTGCGCCCAGGCGACCCACGAGCGCGCGTTCGGAGAGGGTCTGCACCACCACAGACGATAGGGAGTCGCCGGTAGGGGGAACAGGGACCATCGGCCTCTTCGAGTCGGCGCCGGTCGGCGCGACCGTGCGCAACGCCATCGGAGGACCCATCCGGGGACCCGGGCGGACTCGAGGCCCCGGCGTAGGCCACCCTCTCCGGAGCGGCGGCGAAGAGGTGGCTCGGGTCCGCGCTCACGCGGCGGGCGCCGAACCCGGCCGGCTCCCCGGTCCCTCGTCGACGGCCGCGCCGTCGTAGGCGGTGAGGGGTAGGGCTTCGTCCTCGGGCACCAGGGTGGGCGTGGAGCGGTTGAGCGTCTCTCCCCGGAAATACGCCGGCCCGGCGATGCGCCACGCCACCACACACAGCGCGCCGATCAACGCCGACACGAGGGCGATGAGGAACACGCCACCCACCTGGGAGTGCGGTGGAAATGGCAGGTGCCACGAGGTGTAGCTGGCAGCGGTGGAGTTGTTGTAGTTCCAGTCCTTCCAGATGCTCCACCCCATGGCGAAGTACAGCATGAGGCCGCCCAGCAGGGGCAGGACGCCCTTCATCCACAGGTCGCGGGCGCTGCGGGTGAGGACCTTGCGGTAGTACCACACGCAAGTGAACCCGGTGAGGCCGTAGTAGAAGGCGATCCAGATCCCGATGGCAGTGACGGCGTCGGGGATGAGGTTGCCCTTCGCCACCTGGTTCATCACCAGGTACAGCACGGCGGAGATGCCGCCCATGGTGAGCGTCGACACCGTGGGCGTCAGGTGCTTCTTGTGCATCCGCCCGAATGCGTCGGGGATGCCCTTGTAGATCGCCATCGACAGTGTGGTGCGGGCCGTGGGCAGGATGGTGGTCTGCGTGGATGCCGCCGCGGAGGTGAGCACCATGAGCACGAGCAGGTGCGCCAGGACCGACCCCACCCAGCCGGGGCCGAACACCGCCGTGCCCAGCACCGAGATCACATCGCTCTGATGTGCAGGGTTGGCCAGGCCGATGCCCTTGGTCCCGATGCCGGCATAGGCCTGAGCCGCCAGGGTGACGATGAAGTAGGTGCACAGCAGCAGCACCGTCGAGATGATGGCGGCCAGGCCGGGATTACGCCGGCTGTCGGCCGTCTCCTCGTTGACCGAGACCGAGGTGTCCCAGCCCCAGTAGATGAAGAGCATGAGCAGGACACCGGTCACCATGGTCGAGAACGACGTGCCGCTGAACGTGATCCAGGACAAGCGCGGAGCGAGGTGAACGGCCGGCGCTGTCCCCACCGCCACCCGGACGAGGGCGGTCACGGCGAAGACCACCAGCATGATCACCTCGACCGAGAGCAGCAGCCGCTGCACCCGGGCCGAGATCTCGATCCCCCGGTAACAGATGTAGGTCATGGCGGCCAGGAAGGCCAGGCCCACGAGCAGCACCCATCCGTCGGTGGGGTTGGACCCGATGCCGTGCGCGTTGAACAGCAAGAAGCTGTACTGGCCCGTCACCTGAGCCAGGCTCGCCATGACCAGCACGTCGGAGGCGATGATGCCCCATCCCCCCCACCACCCCACCCTGGGGCCGAAGGTGCGGGTACCCCACGTGAAGGTGGTGCCGCAGTCGGGGTCGGCTTTGTTGAGCTCGCTGTAGCCGATGGAGACCAGGAGCATGGGGACGAAGGCGAGCACGGCCACGAGCGGCGACTTGAGGCCGACGGCAGCCACGATCAGACCCAGGGTGGCGGCCAGGCTGTAGGCGGGCGCGGTGGAGGCAACGCCGATGACGATGTTGGAGATCAGGCCCAGGGCCCCCGACTTGAGCCCCTTGTCGGTGGGGGCCTCGGTGTGCGACAGGACGAGAGCCGCTGCTGGTGCCGGTCCCGGTCCTGGGCTCGGAGCGGGTGTCGTCGTTGACATGGCGGCGCTCCCTTCAGGTCGTGTCAGATCGTGGCCTCGTCGAGCATGGCGTCGGCGACCTTCACGAACCCGGCGACGTTGGCTCCGGTGACGTAGTTGCCGGGCACGCCATACTCCGCTGCGGCTCGGCGGGCCTGGCCGTGGATGTCGCGCATGATCGCCCGCAGACGCTCGTCGACCTGGTCGGCCGGCCACGGCACCCGCCCGCTGTCCTGGGCCATCTCGAGCCCCGACACCGCGACGCCGCCGGCGTTGGCCGCCTTGGCCGGGCCGTAGAGGATGTCCGCCTCGAGGAACTGCGCCACCCCGTCGGGGACGGTGGGCATGTTGGCGCCCTCTGCGACCAGGATGACGCCGTTGCGCACCAGGTTGGCGGCGTCCTTGGCGGAGATCTCGTTCTGGGTGGCGCAGGGGAAGGCACAATCGGCGGGAACGTCCCACAGGGGATTCTCACCGTTGGGCTCGGCCGGCACGAACGTCGACCCGGGGAAGTGCTCGGCGTACTCGCGGATGCGACCGCGCCGCTCGTTCTTGAGCGCCATGACCCATGCGAGCTTCTCCCGGTCGATGCCGGCGAGATCGACAACGAAACCGTCGGAGTCGGACATGCTGATCGGGACCGCGCCCAGGTCGAGCAACTTCTCCGCCGTGTACTGCGCCACGTTTCCCGCCCCCGACACGAGACACCGCTTGCCGTCGAGGTCGTCGTCGCGGGTGCCGAGCATCTCGGTCGCGAAGTACACGAGCCCGTACCCGGTGGCCTCGGTGCGGATGTGGGACCCGCCCCAGTTGGGCTCCTTGCCCGTCATGACCCCGGTGAATTGGTTGGTGATGCGCTTGTGCTGGCCGAACAGGAACCCGATCTCGCGCCCGCCGACACCGATGTCGCCCGCCGGGACGTCGGTGAACTGCCCGATGTGGCGGTACAGCTCCGTCATGAACGACTGGCAGAAGCGGCGCACCTCGGCGTCGCTCTTCGCTTTGGGATCGAAGTCCGAGCCGCCCTTGGCCCCACCCAGGGGCAGCGTGGTGAGAGCGTTCTTGAGGACCTGCTCGAAAGCCAGGAACTTGACCACGCCGAGGTTCACCGTGGGGTGGAACCGCAGCCCTCCCTTGTAGGGCCCGATGGCGCTGTTCATCTGGACCCTGAAGCCGCGGTTGAGCCGGACCTCTCCCGCGTCGTCCACCCAATTGACGCGGAAGATGATGACGCGCTCGGGCTCGGCCAGACGCTCGAAGATCCTGGCGCTGCGATAGTCGGGGCGGCGGTCGAGGACGGGGGCCACCGACACCGCCACCTGCTCCACGGCCTGGAGGAATGCCGACTCGCCGGGATTCTTGGCACGGATCGCCTCCACCACGTCCTCCATGTGCCCTTCCACGCCCCCGGTCCTTTCGCACTGCCCGGATGCGACAGTCCGAGCCCAATTGCGACCGTACGAGCCGGTGGACGGGGACCTCCAGGGTCCAAGGGCCCGATGTCCGCCAGTGCTCGTCACGGGGACCCTCGACCCGTGGCACCTCCGGCGGGCCCACCCGTATGCTCGATCACGCAGGCCCGAGCGCGAGGGGCGACCATGGACACGACGACGGACCGAATCCCCCAGGAGCGCCTGCTCGTGACCGAGATCCCCGGTCCGCGCTCGCGGGCGCTCATGGCGAGGCGCGAGGCGGCGATCCCGGTCGGGGTGGGCACGACGTTGGGCGTCTTCGTGGCCCGCGCCGGGGGCGGCGTGGTCGAGGATGTCGACGGCAACCGGCTCATCGACTTCGCCTCGGGCATCTCGGTCACCAACGTCGGCAACGCCGAGCCCCGGGTGACCGCAGCCCTGGCCGAGCAGGCGGAGCGCTTCACCCATACCTGCTTCCAGGTCACGCCGTACGAGGGATACGTCGAGGTGTGCGAGCGGCTCAACGCTCTCACCCCCGGTGACCATCCGAAGCGGTCCTTCCTTCTCAATTCCGGAGCGGAGGCGGTCGAGAACGCCGTCAAGGTGGCCCGGTACGCCACCGGACGGAGCGCGGTCGTGGCGTTCGACCACGGGTTCCACGGCCGGACCCTCATGGGCATGAGCCTCACGGGGAAGGCCATGCCCTACAAGCGGGGCTTCGGGCCCTTCGCCCCCGAGGTGTACCGGGCTCCGTACTCCGACCCGTTCCGCGGCACCGGGACGCTGGCAGAGACCATCGGCATCATCGAGACGACGGTCGGTGGCCGGGCGGTGGCGTGCGTGGTGGTGGAGCCCATCGCCGGCGAGGGCGGCTTCGTCGTGCCCGAGCCGGGCTGGCTTCCCGGTCTCGCCGCCTGGTGCGCGGACAACGGTGTCGTCCTCGTGGCCGACGAGATCCAGTCAGGCTTCGGCCGCACCGGACGATGGTTCGCGTGCGAGCACGAGGGAGTCGTGCCCGACATCGTCACCACCGCCAAGAGCCTGGGCGGCGGCCTGCCCATCGCGGGCGTGACGGGGCGCGCCGAGCTGATGGACACCGTGCACCCCGGCGGCCTGGGCGGCACGTTCGGCGGCAACCCCGTGGCCTGTGCGGCGGCGCTCGCCGCCATCGACACCATGGAGCGCGACGACCTTGTGGCCCGGGCACGTGCCATTGGCGGGGTCATGCTGGGCCGCCTCGAGGCTATGGCCGCCACCCATGCCGTGGTGGGACAGGCCCGGGGGCGCGGTGCCATGGTCGCCATCGAGCTCGTCGGCCCCGATGGCACGAGCCCCGACAAGGCGGCCACGGCCCGGGTGGCGGCCGCCTGCCATGCCCAGGGTCTGCTCGTCCTCACGGCAGGGACCTACGGCAACGTGATCCGCCTGCTCCCGCCGCTCGTCATCCCCGACGATCTTCTCGACGAGGGCCTGAGCATCCTCGACGCCGCGCTGTCTGTCGCCTGACGGCTGCCCACCGGATCAGCCGTCGGGCCTCGGGCTTGCGCTCAGGTCAGCCGTCGATGGCCGACATGACGTGCTTGATGCGCGTGTAGTCCTCGAACCCGTACACCGACAGGTCCTTGCCGTACCCCGAGTGACGAAATCCACCGTGGGGCATCTCCGCCACGAGCGGGATATGGGTGTTGATCCACACGCACCCGAAGTCGAGTCGCTTGGCCATGCGCATGGCACGGGCGTGGTCGCGTGTCCACACCGACGAGGCCAGCCCGTACTCCACTCCGTTGGCCCACGCCACGGCCTGGTCCTCGTCGGTGAAGCGTTGCACCGTGATCACCGGACCGAACACCTCCTGCTGGATGATGTCGTCGTCCTGGCGCACGTCGCTCACCACGGTGGGCTCGTAGAAGAAGCCCCGATCGCCGATCTGCGTGCCCCCGGTGCGGACCTGGGCGTGGTCGGGGAGGCCGTCGACGAACGCCCGCACCCGGCCCAGCTGGTCGGCGCTGTTCAGGGGGCCGAGGTCCGCCCCCTCGACCTCGGGCCCGCCCACCGTCTGGGCCCGGGCCTGCTCCACCAGAGCGGCCGCCAGCTCGTCGTGCACGCGGGGACCGGCCAGCACGCGCGTCGCCGCCGTGCAGTCCTGGCCGGCATTGAAGTACCCCGCCAGGGCGATGCCCTCGGCGGCGGCGGCCACGTCCACGTCGTCGAAGACCACCACCGGGGCCTTGCCGCCCAGCTCCAGGTGGACGCGCTTCACGTCCTCGGCGGCCGAGATCGCCACCTCGCGCCCGGCCCGGACGCTGCCGGTGATGGACACCATCTGCGGGATGGGGTGCGCCACCAGGGCCCGGCCCGTGTCGCGGTTGCCGCACACGACGTTGAAAACGCCGGGCGGCAGGAACTCGGCGGCCATCTCGGCCAGCAGGAGCGTGGATGCCGGCGTGGTGTGGGCGGGCTTGAGCACGACGGCGTTGCCCGCTGCAACGGCAGGGGCGAACTTCCACACCGCCATCATCATCGGGTAGTTCCACGGGGTCACCTGGGCACACACACCGACGGGCTCACGCCGGACGAAGGAGGTGAACCCCCGCATGTACTCGCCCGCCGAACGCCCCTCGAGGAGCCGGCAGGCGCTGGCGAAGAACCGGATCTGATCCACCATGGGTGGTATCTCCTCCGACAAGGTGAGCGCTAGGGGCTTGCCGGTGTTCTCGCACTCCACGGCCACGAGCTCCCCGGCCCGCGCTTCGACGGCGTCAGCCAGGCGGAACAGGGCCAGACTGCGCTCGGAGGGGGTGGTCTCGCGCCAGCTTTCGAAGGCCCGCTGCGCCACGCCGAAGGCTCGGTCGACGTCGACCACCCCCGATACCGGCATCGTGGCGAAGGGCTCGCCGGTGCAGGGGTTCACGACGTCCTCGATGACCCCGTCCTCAGTGGCCGCGTACTGCCCGCCCACGAAGTTCTGCAGCTTTCGCCGGTCGCCACTCATCGCGTTCCTCCTGCCTGCGGTCCACGGACCTGCCGGTCATCGGCGGCCCACACTCCCACTCATAGGCCGCCGCGACAAGGGAGGATGGAAGGGTCAGGACCTTGGTCCCTGGTCGGCAATGGCCGTCAGCGCCACCATCGATGGTGGGAACATGTCGATGACGGCGCTCCACGGGGAGCGCGGATGTGAGGAGGGCTGCCATGCGTGTACTTCTGGTGGGAGCCGGAGGAGTCGGAACGGCGTTCGCCCGGACGGCGGCACGGCGCAAGCTCTTCGAGCACGTCATCGTGGCCGACTACGCCCTGGACAAGGCCCAGCGGGCGGCCCAGGCGGCCAGTGACCGTTTCGACGCCGTCAAGCTCGACGCCTCGGACGAGCACGCGGTGGAGGAGCTCCTGCGGGCCGAGCGCTGCGACGTGCTCGTGAACGCTGTGGACCCCCGCTTCGTGATGCCGTTGTTCACGGGGGCGTTGCGGGCCAAGACGCACTACCTCGACATGGCCATGTCCCTGTCGCACCCCCACCCCGAGCGCCCGTACTCCGAGACCGGCGTCATGCTCGGCGACGAGCAGTTCGCCATGGCGAAGGAGTGGGAGGACAGTGGCAAGCTGGCCATCGTGGGCATGGGTGTCGAACCCGGCCTGTCCGATGTCTTCGCCCGCTACGCCGCCGACAGCCTCTTCTCCTCCATCGACCAGATCGGCGTGCGCGACGGCGCCAACCTCGTGGTGGAGGGGTACGACTTCGCCCCCACCTTCTCCATCTGGACCACGATCGAGGAATGTCTCAACCCGCCCATCATCTGGGAGCGCGGGCGCGGCTGGTACACCACTGCCCCGTTCAGCGAGCTGGAGGTGTTCGAGTTCCCGGCGGGGATCGGTCCCATCGAATGCGTCAACGTCGAGCACGAAGAGGTGCTCCTCGTCCCCCGGTGGGTCGAGGCCAACCGCGTCACCTTCAAGTACGGCCTGGGTGAGGAGTTCATCGGGATGCTCAAGACCCTGCACAAGCTGGGCCTCGACTCGACCGTCCCCGTCCCCGTCGACGGCATGCAGGTGTCGCCCCGTGACGTGATGGCGGCGTGTCTGCCCGACCCCGCCGAGCTGGGCCATCTCATGCACGGGCTGACGTGTGCGGGCACGTGGGTGACCGGCACCGGCAAGGACGGCAATCCCCGCGAGGTCTACCTCCACCACGTGGTGGACAACGCCTGGTCCATGGCCGAGTACAACTCCCAAGCGGTGGTGTGGCAGACCGCCATCAACCCGGTGATCGCCTTGGAGCTCCTGGACTCGGGGGTGTGGACCGGTGCGGGGATCCTCGGACCCGAGGCCTTCCCGGCCCAGCCCTTTCTCGATCTTCTCGTCGACCATGGTGCGCCCTGGGGTTGCGACGAGCGCACGCCGCACTGACCCGGAGCTGACCCGAAGCTGATCCCGGGGTCCGCCTGTGCCCTATCCGGGCTCGGGGGAGCTGTCGAAGCCCAGGTCGCGAAGCACGCTCTCGACGGCCAGCTCGGACAGCTCCGCCACCCGGGCGTCGGCAATCCGGGCGTTCATGGCCATGCGGCGGGCGGCGGCGGCAGCGGCGGCGAACTGGTCCTCGAGCCGCCCGTGGCGCGCCCGGTGGATCCGCCACGCGATCAGCGCGCACGACAGCACGAGCACCTCGGCCAACACCCCGACCATCAGCGCGACGTCCACGCCCCCCCGATCCCCACGACACCAAATGGTAGTGGGGGCCCGGCCCCACGTCACCCGTCAGGTGTGGGCACCACCAGCACGGGGACCGACGACCGGTGGAGGAGCTTGTGGGGCACCGAGCCCAGGATGGCCCCCAGGATGGGCCGTTCCCCCGACCCTCCCACCACGATGACCCGGGCCGAGCGCTCGACCGCCGCTTCGAGGAGCGACTCCGCCGGCCGCAGCGCCGCCACGATCGATTCCACCCGCACGGTCGGGTCGAGCGCGGTGGCGTCGCGCACGGCCTCGCCCAGGTGCCCCTGCCCGATCCGCTCGAGCTGCTTCTTGTAGTCGGCCGTCTCGCCCCCCATGGGATTGGGCTCGTAGCCGAACACGATGGTGAGCGGGGCGTCGAAGGCCTTCGCCACGGCCACGGCCGTGCGCAGGGCGGCCTTGGACCCGTCCGAGCCGTCGTACCCGAGGATGATGTCGCCGGCCATCAGTCGGTCACCGGGATCACGCCGGGGGTGAGCGGCGGGGCAACGGCGTCCACGGACTCAGCCGTCTCACGGCTGCGCTGGAAGAACTCGGGGTGACGGACCCGCCAGAAGAGCATCAGCGGCAGTCCGAGGAGCAGCAACCCGACGCCCAGGACCAGTGGCGGGCCGAGCCCCTTCTTCACGTAGAGGTGCCAATGGAAGATGTGGAAGCTGAAGTGGATGAACGGCAACCATTCCTGTCCTGTGATGTAGGAGTTCTCGGGGTTCGAGTAGTAGAAGATCGAGACGAAGAAGATTCCCGCCAGGATGATCCCACCCAAGAGCGGGGCGACGCCGATGAAGATGAAGTTCTTGAAGCTCTTGAGGATGTGACGCCGGTAGTAGACGATGCAGGCGAACCCGGTGATCCCGTAATAGAACGAGATGCCGAACCCGAGGGCGGAGATCGAGTTCCCGAGCACATCGTTGGGGCTGACGGTGGTGAGCACCACGTACCACACGATGGCGATGGCGCCGAACATGAGCGTCGAGAAGCCCGGTGAGAGGTACCTGGGGTGGATGTCGGCAAACCGCCGGGGGACGGCCCTGTGCACCGCCATCGACAACGAGGACCGGGCCGCCGGCAGGATGGTCGTCTGGGTCGATGCCGATGCCGAGGTGAGGACGGCTATGGCCAGCAGCTTGTCCAACGGTGAACCGAGGACCGCTTTGCCCATTGCGGCCAGGATGTCGTTGGAGTTGTTGGTCAGGAAGCTCGGACCGTGGAACGCCTGGGCAGCCGTGGCCACGATGATGAACGTGGCGACCAGCACGAGGGTGGAGAGGACCGCGGCGACCCCCGGCGTGCGCCGGGCGTCCTTGGTCTCCTCGTTCACGGTGACGGCGGTGTCCCATCCCCAGTACAGGAAGACCGCAACGAGCATCCCCGCCGACAGGGCGCCCACCGACGAGATGTGCAGCGGGTTCAACCACTGGATCGAGGGGCGAATGCTGTGGGCGATGTGCTCGGTGTACACCTTCACCAGGGCGACCACGGAGAACAACAGCAGGATCAGGAGCTCGGCGCCGAGCAACGCCACCTGGGTCCGGGCCGACAACTCGATACCGATGTAGCAGATCGCCGTCATGACGATGATCCAGATCACGCCGATGAACGTCACCCAGAACGTGCTGGCCGCCAGCCCGTAGGCGCCGAACAGCGTGAAGGTGTACTGGCCGGCGATCTGGCTCAGGCTGGGCATGACCACGAGGTCGGTCATGAGGATGCCCCATCCGGCCATCCACCCCGTCTTGGGGCCCATGGCTCTCGTGACCCACGTGAACGTGGTGCCGCAGTCGGGGTCGGCCCGGTTCAGGTAGAAGTAGGCGGCGGCGATGAACAGCATCGGGACGAAGGCGAGCAACATCACCGACGGCATGAAGAGGCCCACGGCGGCTGTGACGAACCCGAGAGATGCAGCGATGCTGTAGGCGGGTGCCGTCGACGCCACCCCGATCACGAGCGTCGAGACCATGCCCAGGGCGCCGCCCTTGAGGCCTTTGCCCCCGGTTTCCTCGCCCGTCGGGCGGGTGCCCAGTTCGCCGGAGTCCGGTGCAACCGTGGTCACGCGACTCCTCCCCCGTCAGCCCGCCTGCCAGTGCGCAGAACACGGGCATATTCGCAGACCAGACGGCCCATGACAAGCGATTTCGTTGCATAATGGGGGAGCAAGTGACAGATTCCATTGCAGGCACCGGCACCGCAACTCCTCTCGGATGCGGTGCGGGCCGGGGGCTCACGGAGCGACCTCCCTGGGGAAGGAACGGGCAGTGACCACGACCGACCACGACGCCGACGGCGGCGAGCGCCTCCGGGCACGGGCGAAGGAGATCTTCGCCACCGAATTGGCCGCGCTGGGTCAGGCCACGCCGGCGTCGCGCGCCCTGTTCGAGCGGGCCAGCCGGAGTATGCCCATGGGGGTCGCCTCGTCGTTCCAGGCCGCCGACCCCTACCCGATCTACCTGGCGCGCGGTGCCGGTGCGGAGGTGTGGGACGTGGACGGCCACGCCTACATCGATTTCCACAACGGCTTCGGGTCCACCGCCGTGGGCCACGCCCATCCGGCCGTGGTCGCCGCCATCGACCGCGTGGCGCGCTTGGGCACGCACTTCGCCGTCACCACCGAGCCCACCGTGGCGCTGGCCGAGGAGCTGTGCCGCCGCTTCAACCTGGAGCGGGTCCGCTTCACCAACTCCGGCACCGAAGCCACCATGGACGCCATCCGCCTGGCACGCGGGGTGACGGGGCGCGACGTGATCTGCAAGATCGAGGGCTCGTACCACGGCCACCACGACGCCGTGATGTTCTCCGTGGCACCGAGCCTCAGCCTCATCGAGGCCACTGACGCCACCGGGGACCAACCGCCTGCGTCCAGGGGGATCCCGATCGGCATGGGGGCGTGGACCCTGGCCGTCCCCTACAACGACCTGGGCGCGGTGGAGCGGCTCTTCGCGGCGCGTGACGACATCGCCTGCTTCATCCTCGAGCCGGTGATGATGAACATCGGCATCGTGCTGCCACAGCCCGGGTACCTCGAGGGCCTACGCCAGCTGTGCACCCGACACGGTGTGCTCCTCGTGTTCGACGAAGTGAAGTGCGGAGGAACCATCGCCGCCGGTGGCGCCACGGAGCGCTTCGGCGTGCAACCCGACCTGGCCTGCTTCGCCAAGTCGATCACCGGTGGCGTCCCTGGCGGGGCGTTCGGGGGCCGGGCCGACATCATGGACGAGATCGCCCACGGCGTGGCCCAGCAGGGGACCTTCAACGGCAACCCGCTCGTGGCGGCGGCAGGACTGGCGGCCCTGACCGAGGTGCTCACGCCCGAGGCCTACGAGCACTTCGCCCACATCGGCGGACGCCTGGCCGACGGGTGCGCCAAGGCCATCGCCGCCTACGACATCCCCGCCCACGTCATCGACCTGGGATGCAAGGGCTGCGTGTCGTACCGGCGCGAGCCGCTGGTCGACTACCGCAGCTTCCTCGAGACCGACGCCGACTTGTTCGATGCGTCGTGGGCGTGGCTCGTCAACCGCGGCATCTTCATGACGCCGGGCAACGAGGAGCAGTGGACGCTGTCGGTGCAGCACGACGATGCCCATATCGACCGCTTCGTCGACGTCTTCAGCGACTTCTGTGCCGCCGTGTCGGGGTGAGACCGGGCACCACCCCGGGACCTGCTCAACGGCCCAGGGCGTCGCGCGCCTTGTACCAGCGCCCTCCAGCGGCGAGCAGCACCGGTACCCGGGCCGGCCACGCCAGGCACGGCCACGTCCGACCGTCGGGCACGGGAGGTTCGCCATCAGCTGCCAACCACCGCCCGACGGCGCGACCGAGGTGCACCGACTGGGCCACACCGCTACCGCAGTACCCCATGGCGTATACGACACCGGAGGGTCGGTGCCGCCCGGCGTGGGGGAGCCGGTCGGCGGTGAGCCCCACGTTGGCGCCCCAGGCCCGCTCGACACGGACCCCGCGCACCTGGGGGTGGGTCTCCACCATGGCCGCGTACAGACGGTCACGAGCCTGTTCCACGGTGGTGGGCGCGAGCGAGGTCCGACCGCCGAACAGCAGTCGACGCCCGTCGGGGGACAGGCGCCAGTAGTGCAGCAGATTGCGGGAGTCGAAGAACATCCGGCCGCGAGGGCTCAGCTCCGACGCCACGTCCGGATCGAGCGGCTCGGTGGCGAGGATGAAGCTCCCGATCCCGAGGATCCTGCGCCCGAGCCACGGCACGAGCCGGTGGTCGGTGGTTCCGTTGGTGGCAACGACGACCTCGCCGCTGCGCAGCACTCCCCTCGACGTCTCGACCGTGAAGCCACCCCCGGCGCGGTGCACGGCCAGCACGGCGGTGTTGGCGTGCAGCACGGCCCCGGCCGCGCCAGTCCCACGAGCCAGGCCGGCGGCGAGCTTGGCCGGGTGCAGACCGGCGCTGCGCTCCACCACGAGACCGCCGAAGAAGCGGGTCGAGCCGATGTCACCACCGAGGTCACCGGCCGCGATGAAGCGGGCCTGTTCGCCGACGGCGCCATAGGCCTCCGCCTCGACGCGCAGGTCGGCGGCGGCGCGAGGGTGGTGGGCGAGCTCGATGTGCCCGCTCCTGGACCAGTCGCAGTCGATGCCGAGTTCCGCGCACAGCGACGCCAGGCCCTCGACGGCTGCCACCGAGTCGTCCCAGATCCGCCGTCCTCCGGGCAGCGCCAGGATGTCCGACACGGCGCGCTTGGCGCCCGGATGCACCATCCCACCGTTGCGGCTGCTCGCCCCGGCGGCGACGTCGTCGCGGTCGAGGACCACGGCGCTGCGCCCGGCCCGCGCCACCTCCAGAGCGACCGCCAGCCCGGTATAGCCCCCGCCCACGACGGCCACGTCGGCGTCGGACGGCAGGGCGTCGCTCGCCGGGTGAGGGAGATCGACGCCGTCCCACCAGTAGGGCGTGGACCGGTACCCCGACGTCAGGGGCGCGACGCGGGACATCGTTCCAGGTTGGCACCGCCGGGATGGGTCGACAAGCGCCGACTGCCAGCTCGGTGTGGTCCGCATGCGGCGAGGGGTGGAGGGGCATGAGACCGGACACGAAGATCGTTCTCGACGACCTGGACAAGCGGATCATCGAGCAGCTCCAGCAGGACGGCCGGCGTCCATACACCCAGATGGCACCGGCCGTCGGTCTGTCGGAGGCCGCCGTCCGGCAGCGTGTGCAGCGCCTCATCGACTCGGGTGTCGTGCAGATCGTGGGAGTGACCGATCCGAAGATGGTGGGCTTCGGACGCCAGGCCATGATCGGGCTCACCGTCGAGGGCGACACCAGGCTCGTGGCCGACACCGTGGCCGCCATGGAAGAGGTCGTCTACGTCGTGCTCACCGCCGGATCGCTCGACGTGCTGGTGGAAGTGGTGGTGGAGGACGACGAGCATCTTCTCGAGCTGCTCAACGACAAGATCCGGGCCATCGAAGGAGTGCGCGACACCGAGACGTTCGTGTACCTGCGCATCCACAAGGAGACCTATGCCTGGGGGGCGCCCTGACGTCGGCACCACCCTGAACGGGCCCGAGGCACGCCTCTCAGGGCGCCACGGTGGTCGTGGTGCCGCTTGATACCGAAACCGTGGTCGTGGTGGTCGACGAGGGCACCGACCCGCCCGGGGCGGTGACAGAGGGTGCCGTTGTCGTCGTGACGGTGGAACTGGTCGTGGTGGGACTCGAGCCCCCGAAGGAGGAGCCGGCCGGGGCCCCGACGGCCGGCACGGGACGCGTCGTGGTCGGCACCGGCGTCGTGGTCACGGCGTGCTGGGCGGACGTCACGGTGGGGACCGTGGCGGCGGGCGTGGGCACGGTGCTGGTGCTCGACGGCGTGAGCAACTGGGACAGGTCGGGTGCCGGAGGCGCCAACGCGCCCGATCCGGCTGCGGCGGTGGACGGCGCCCGGGCCCGATGAGCGGTCGAAGGGGTCACGGAACGGTGCAGCGGTCGGCTGGCCGGTCCACCCACCACCACCGCGCCCAGCACCACGCCCACGGCGATCGCTACCGCCGAGACCATGCCGCCGGCAGTGGCGGACTTCACCATGTCCCAAGCGTAGGCGTTGGGAGGTCCGGGCCAGTGCATGTGTCGCACGGTCGGCTCGGAGCGCGACGTATGGCGCCGGTACACTGAGCGCCCGCCGGGAAGGCCGGCCCGCGCCCTCGGGGCGCGCTCGCCCACGAGGAGCGCACGTGGAGCTCGACGACATAGAAGCCGTGTGCCGGCTCAAGTACGCCTACTTCCGGCTGCTCGATACGAAGCGCTTCTCCGAGCTGGGCGAGCTGCTCACCGAAGACGCAACCACCTCCTACCAGTCCGGTGAGCTGCGCCAGACGGGCCGCGCCGCCGTGGTGGCATTTCTCGAGGAGTCGCTCGGCGACCCCGGCATCGTCACCATGCACAACGGGCACCACCCCGAGATCACCCTGACCGGCGACGCCACCGCCATCGGACGGTGGTACCTCGAGGACCGGGTGATCGTGCCCGCCCATGACTTCGAGCTGCACGGCAGCGCGCTCTACGAGGACCACTACGTGAAGGGGGACGCGGGCTGGCGCATCGCCCACACAGGCTACGAGAGGATCTTCGAGGAGCACCGGCGCTACTCCACCGGTCAGGTCCTCTCGGTGCAGGCCGGCGGGACGAGGACGACCTTCCCTCTTCCCTGACCCTCGGCCTCAGGGAACGAGGACCACCTTGCCGGTCACCGACCGGTCGAGCAACGACGCCATCACCGGACCGGCCTCCGCCAGCGGGCGCTCGAGCGGTGCCACGGGGTGCAGGCGCCCGACGCCCACCATCTCGACGAGCTCGTCGAGCATGGCCCGGTTCCCGGCCGGATCGGTCATGGCCCAGGCGCCCCAGTCGACGCCCACGACGGTCCGGTTGTTGAGCAGGACGTGGTTGAGCGGCACCGACGCGATCGGGCCCGATGCGAAGCCGATCACACAGAAGCGGCCGAAGGTGACGGTGGCTCGCAGGGCGGGCTCGCTGTGGTGCCCGCCCACGGGATCGACGACCACGTTGACCCCGCCACCGGTGATCTCCCGCACCCGGGTCTTCAAGTCCTCGTGCTCGTAGGCGACGGTGGCGTGTGCCCCCATGCGCCGGGCGGCGTCGAGCTTCTCCTCGCTCGAGGCCGCCGCCACCACACGGCAGCCGAGCGCCACCGCCACGTCCACCGCCGCCAGCCCGATGCCCCCGCCCGCGCCGAGGACGAGCACCCACTCGCCCTCGCTCACCGTCACCCGCCTTGTCAGTGTGAACCAGGCCGTGCTGTAGCTCTGGATGAACGCGGCCGCCTGTCCGAACCCGAGAGGCCCGGGGACCGAGTCGAGCGCGGCCTCGTTGACCACGACCTGCTCGGCGAAGGCACCGAAGCCGATCATGGCCATGACCCGGTCTCCCACCTGCACCCGGTGCGCCCCCTCCCCCACGGCGCGCACCACACCGGCCAGCTCGCCTCCCGGTACGTAGGGTGCGTTGGGCTTCATCTGGTACCGGCCCTGGCAGATGAGACCGTCGACGTAGTTCACCCCGGCAGCGCGCATGTCCACCACCACCTGTCCCGGCCCCGGGACGGGAGTCGGACGCTCCTGGACCACCACGTTTTCGAGGGGACCGAGCTCCTGGCACACAACCACGCGCACGCCCGGACACTAGAGCACCACCTGGGCGATCCAGGACTTCCGGCGCCCGACACTTGCACAGGTGGTGCAGAATTCTTACCGTTGGTGGGGTGAAGCCAGGGCGAGGACCGTCGCCGGTGTTGGCGCTGCCTCGCGCCCGACCGGTGCTAGACACGATGCTGGTGGGAAAGGGCCCGGTCACGACACACGATCCCGATCCGGCGGCCGCGCCCCCGGCCGCCGACGGTCGCCTGGCCCGCGGGGAGCGCACCCGCGTGATCCTGGCCGAGGCCCTGATCAACCTGCTCGAGGAGGGCGATCCCCAGCCGACGGCCCGGCGGATCGCAGAGCGGGCCGGGGTCTCGCTGCGTCTGGTCTTCCACCACTTCGACGACCTGGAGTCGGTGCTCCGGGCGGCGGTGGCGATCCAGGAGCAGCGTCACTGGCATCGCATCCGGCCGGTGGCACCGACGTTGCCCCGTGCCGAGCGGGTGCGGATCGTGGTCCGCCAACGCAGCGAGGTCTACCAGGCGGTCGCACCGGTTCGGCGCGCCGCGGCGCGGCTGTTCGACTTCTCCCCCACCGTGGCGGAGGAGATCGGTCGGGCCCGTACCGTGCTTCGCGAGCAACTGCGCAGTGCCTTCGCTCCGGAGGTGGAACCCCTGTCCGCGGCCGACGAGCGGTGCCTGCTCGACGCGCTGGACGTGGCGACGTCCTGGGAGACCTGGGCCCAGCTCCATCAGATCGGCCGCAGCGCGGCGGCGTGCCGGCGGACGATGGAGTTGCTGGCGGGAGCGGTGTTGGGGGAGGCAGGCCCGGTGGAAGACCACGTGTGAGGCTGCTGCGCACGCCGGACGAGCGCTTCTCCGTGCTCCCGGGTTTCGATTTCGAGCCGCACTACCTGGACGTGGAATCGGGGGACGGACCGACGCCGATCCGGGTGGCCTTTCTCGATGAAGGCCCTGCCTCGGCACCCGAGACCATCGTGCTCATGCACGGCGAGCCGTCGTGGAGCTTCCTCTACCGCAAGATGGTGGCGCCCCTCGTGGCCGAGGGGTTCCGGGTGATCGCCCCCGACCTTGTCGGGTTCGGACGGTCGGACAAGCCTGCCGAGCGCGGCGACTACACCTACGCCCGGCACGTCGAGTGGATGCGGGCCACGCTGTTCGGCGAGCTCGCCCTGTCCGACATCACGCTGGTGGGCCAGGACTGGGGTGGCCTCATCGGCCTCCGCCTCGTGGCCGAGCATCCAGAGCGCTTCCGCCGGGTGGTGGCGGCCAATACCGGACTGCCCACCGGTGACACGAAGGTGAGCGACGCTCTGCTGGCGTGGCGACAATTCTCCCAGGATGCGCCCGACCTGCCGGTGGGCAAGATCGTGCGAGGCGGGTGTACCGCACCGGTCGACGACGACGTGGTGGCCGCCTACGACGCGCCGTTCCCCGACGCGTCGTTCAAGGAGGGCGCCCGGCAGTTCCCCGTGCTCATCCCCATTCGGCCCGACGATCCCGGGGCCGAGGACAACCGGCGCGCCTGGGCCGTGCTCGAGCGCTTCGACCGGCCGTTTCTCTGCGCCTTCAGCGACCGCGACCCGATCACCCAGGGTGCGGACCGGCTGTTCCGGGAGCGGGTTCCCGGTGCCCGGGGCCTGAACCATCCCACCATCACCGGCGCCGGCCATTTCCTACAGGAAGACCGCGGCGGCGATCTGGCCGCGGCGATCATCGGCTTCGTACGAAGCACTGCCACCCCCTGAACAGCGGATCGGAACCCATGGGCCGCAAGATCCTCTTCGTCACCACCGACCAGCAGCGCTACGACGCCCTGGGATGCACGGGCAACCGCGTGGCACGCACCCCGGTGGTCGACGCCCTGGCGGCGAAGGGCATCGTCTACCACCGGGCCCACAACCAGAACACGGTGTGCACGCCGGCGCGCTCCACCATGATCACGGGGCAGTACGTGCGCACCCACGGGGTCGTCTCCAACGGCATCCCGCTGCCCGTGGACGCACCGTCGGTTGCCGCCCACCTCCACGACGCCGCCGGGTACCGCACCGCCCTCGTGGGCAAGGCGCATTTCCAGCCCGCCTTCGACCCCGACGGCCGGTGGACGGAGAACACCCTGGCCCGCACGGGGTCGACGGGACCGTACCGGGGCTTCGACCACGTCGAGCTGGCCATGCACGGGTACCTCCGGCGCTGGCACTACGACCGTTGGCTCGAGACCAACGGCCCGCAGTGGCTCGATGCCTATTACCCGCTTCTCGACTTCGTGAGCATGGGCTTGAACGACGAGGGGGGAGGCGACACCGGAGCGCCCGAGGTGAAGCACAATCCCATGCCCCGCGGCATGTACCACACCGACTGGGTCGCCGATCGCACCATCGACTGGCTGGACTCGCTCGACCCCGCCGACGACTGGTTCTGCTGGATGAGCTTCCCCGATCCGCACCACCCCTGGGACCCGCCGGTGGACGAGGTGCGGCGCCGGATCGACTGGCACGACCTGGACCTGCCGCCGGGGCATCCCGGTTCGCGCCACAAGGCGACCGAGATCCTGGCCCAGAAGCCCCACCACTGGCTCGACTGGTACGAGGGTCGCTTCCAGAACATGGAAGGCGGCCCCATGCGCTTCGTCCCGGGGAGGATGTCCGACGACCAGGTGCGCGAGGTGAACGCCCTCGTGCACGTGGAGAACGAGCTCATCGACGAGGCCGTGGGCAGGGTGCTCGAGCGGATCGGCCAGCGCGGCTGGGCCGCTGACACCGACGTCGTGTTCACCACCGACCACGGCGAGCTCCAGGGCGACTTCGGGTTGCTGTTCAAGGGCCCGTACCACGTGGACGCGCTCATGCGGGTGCCCTTGGTGTGGCGGCCGGCGCCGAGCGCCGGAGTGCCCCCCGCCGAGGTCCACGAGCCCGTTGGGCACGTCGACCTGGCTCCGACGTTCTGCGCCATCGCCGGGGTCCCCGTCCCCGACTGGGCGCAGGGCCACGCCCTGCCGTCGGCGCCGGGGTCGGGACGCCAGTGGGCCATCACCGAATGGGACAGCCAGTTCCCCCACATCGGGATCCGGCTGCGTACCCTCTACCGGTCCGGATGGCTCTGCACCGCCTACGAGTCGGGGCCGTTGTACGAGGGAACCGAAGGCGAGCTCTACAACCTCGACGACGACCCCCTGCAGTGGCGGAACCTGTGGGACGACCCCGCCTACCGCGCCAGACGTAACGAGCTCGTGACCGACCTCTACGACAACCTGCCCCCCGAGCGTGGCGAGCGCCTGGCCGTGGAAGCCCCCGTCTGATCCGGCGCGATCATCGGCGTCGACGCCGATGTCAGCGGGCGGCGTGGTCCTCGTCGACGGTGTGGTTGTAGCGGTGCAGGACCGGTCCGCTCCCGCCCCATCCGATGCGGGTCACCGACGCGGTGGAAAGGTGCAGGTGCCACGCCAGCTCGTCCCCGGCACCGAGTGCCCACGCCACCGCCGCCTTGATGGGTGACACATGGCTGACCACCACGACGTCGGCCTCCCCCCTGGCACCGTCGCCCTTCAGCGCGAACAGCTCCTCGCACGCGTCGCGTACCCTCGCCCCCACATCGGCAATCGACTCGCCCCCCGCCGGCCTGTATGACACATCGGCGCGCCACTGCGACCACACCTCGGTCGGCACCGTGGTGAGCTCGGCCCCCTCGAGCTCGCCGTAGTCCATCTCGATCCAGCGCCCGTCGACCTGCTGCGTCTGGTCGGGGCCGAGGATCTCAGCTGTGGCCCGCGCCCGGCGCAGCGGGCTCGTGACGAGCGGACCGGTCACGGGCCCGAACCACGCCGCCAACGCCGACACCTGCTGCCGACCCCGGTCGGTGAGCGGCGAGTCGGTCCGACCGAGCAGCACGCCGGCCGCGTTGGCGGCGGACTCGCCGTGACGCACCAGGACGAGCACGTGGCGTCAGCGGACGAGGATGCGGCCGCACTGCTCGCACGTGACGACCGTGTCGGGAGCGGCTTTGCGGATGCGATCGACCTCCATGGACGGCAGGGCAAGGTGACATCCACTGCACGAGCCACCGACGAGGCGGGCGGCCCCGGTGCCGCCGAGCCGTTTGCGCAACTGCTCGTAGCGGGCGAGGAGCTCGGGGCGCACCCCCGACGCCGCCGCGCTTCGCACCCGGGTCTCCTCGGCGATCTCGGCGTCGAGAACGGCCTCGGCTTCGGTGATGGCGCCGCGCAGCGCCGAGGCCTGGGCCTCGAGGGCGTCGCGCGCCACGTCGGACTCCTGGAGCTCTCCGTCCACCGGCTCGAGCGCCTCCATGATCTCGAGCTCACGGTCCTCGAGCTCGCCGACGTGGCGGCCCAGGTGCTTCACCTCGTCGCTCATGGCCTGCAGCTCGCGGGCGGCCGCCACCTGCCCGCCGTAGAGGCGCTTCTCGAGCAGGCCCCGCCGGATGCGCGACGCCTCGATCTGCTGCTCGAGCGCGGCCTGGCGCCCACCCAGCTCGTCGCGCTCGGCTCGCACCTCCTTGGCCCGCACGTCGAGGGCGCTCAGCTTCCGCCCCACCTCTGCCAGCTCGGCCCGTTCGGGGAGCGTGGCCCGCCGGTGACGCAGCTGATCGACCACCGTGTCGTGGTGCTGCACGTCGAGCAAGGCCGCGAACGGCCCCTCGGGCGGGGCCTCGGACGCGGTGGTCTCGTCCGTCGGATCTCCTGGCGCTGTCATATGCCGCCTGTCATGTGCCGCCCCGCTCGTGTTCTTCCCCCCATTGTGCCGGGGAACGGGGAGCCGGGAGCGCGCGTGGGCGCAGCGGGCTCATCCTGTGGCGTCGGAGCACGGTCCGGTGCCTGCCGCGGCGCCGTCCTCGCCCACCTCCGGTTGGCGACGGGCGGCCCGCAGGGCCCCCGCCAGCGCCTCGTCGGCCACGGCGTCCGCCTCCTCCCAGCCGAACCAGCGCGCCTCGGGACTCTCGCCCGGAGCGGGTGACGGATCACGGTCCTCGGCCACGAGCAGATACCGCAGGTCCAGGTGGGTGTGGTCGTTCGCTGCCCGGTGCACGTCGACGTGGATCAGCCGTGGGCCGCCGACGGGGTGGACGACGGGCACACCCGTCTCCTCCTGCGTCTCGCGCCACGCCGCGTCCCACGGCGCCTCGCCCGGTTCGACGTGGCCGCCGGGCTGGAGCCACCGGTGGAGACGTTTGTGCAGGTGGAGGACGGTCCCACGGGGACCGACCACGACCGCCGACCCCGTGACGTGCGCAGGATCGGCGAACTCGTCGAAGGGCCGATCGAGCGTGCCCAGAGCGGCGATCACCCGGCGGGTGGCCAGTTCCTCGCGCCCGTCGGCGGGATGGTGGACCTGCAGAGCAGCCCGGACCGCCGACACGAGGTCCGGGGGCCAGTCCACCCCTCGCCCGCCGACTCGCGACACGGCGCATCCCTACCACACGCACAGCAATCTCACGGTTTGGCCCAGTACAGATGGGGCAGGAGGAAAAAAGGTGCCGAAAGTGACTACCCGTCGTCGATCGACAAGCACATGATGGTGCGGTGAAGCAGAGCATCCGGTTGGGCCGGGTGGGCGGCGTACCCATCGGCGTCAACTGGAGCGTTCTCGTCATCTTCGGTCTGGTGACCTGGGAGTTGGCCGATATCGTGCTGCCCTCGCAGTTCGGAGGTGGCACCAGGGTCCTCTACTGGGTGGCGGCCTTCGTGGCCGCCGTCGCCTTCTTCGTGTCCCTGCTGGCGCACGAGGGCTCCCATGCCGTGGTGGCGCGCCGCCAGGGCGTCGGGGTGCGGTCCATCACGCTGTGGCTGTTCGGGGGCGTGGCCCAGCTCGACGGCGAAGCGCACTCCCCCGGGGCCGATTTCGCCATCGCCGTGGTCGGGCCGGGGGCGAGCCTCGTCCTCGTGGGGGTGTTCGGTGCCCTGCAATTGCTGTTGGAGCGGGCCGGTGTGCACGGGGTGCCGGTGTTCGTGGCCACTTGGCTGTGGCAGATCAACCTCCTCCTGGCCGGGTTCAACCTCATTCCCGCCGCACCCCTCGACGGGGGCAGGATCCTCCGGGCCGCACTGTGGCGACTGTCGGGCGACCAGACCCGGGCGGCGGTGCGCGCCGCGCGTGTCGGTGTGGCGTTCGGCGTCGTGCTCGTGGGCCTGGGCGCGTTGGAGGTCGTTCTCCAGTCCGCCTTCGGTCTGTGGCTCGTCTTCCTGGGCTGGTTCCTCCTCATGGCGGCGCGCGGCGAGGAGGCGACGGCCAGGGAGCTGGGCTCGGTGAAGGGACTGGCGGTGGAGGACGTCATGGACCGCCGTCCGCCGGTCCTGCCAACGACGATGACCGTCGCCGAGCTGGCCGCCGGACACTTCTGGCACGGCGGCACCGCCGCCGCCGTCATCGAGCCCGGCGGCTTCCTGGCCGGCGTGACGACACTCGACCGCCTGCACGGCGTGCCCGAGCGCGCCTGGACCACCACCCGGATCGCCGACATCGCCGCGCCGCTTGCCACGGTCCCCGTGGGCCGGCCCGACGAGCCCATGCCCGAGCTGCTGGGCCGCATGTACGCCGCCGAGGGCTGTCCCGCCATCGTGCTCGACGCCGACAACCGGCTGGCGGGCGTGGTGTCGGTCGAGGACGTGGAGCGCGTCGGGACACGGCGCAGCACCCGCACACACCAGCACGATCTCAGCGGGACCGCTCGCTAGGGTCGGGGCATGCCGGCCGACGCCGATCCCGCCGCCTTGGCGCGGGCCATCGACGACGCCCGCCGCCACCTGCTGCATTTCGTGGAGCACTGCTCCGACGAGCAGTGGGCATCGTGCCCTCTGGGTGAGGCCGATCCACGCAGCGTCGCCGTCATCGCCGACCACGTGGCCGACGCATACGGGTACCTCGGCACGTGGATCGAGGCGCTCGCCCGGGGAGAGGACGTCACCGTCGACACCACGGTCGTCGACGACCTCAATGCACGACACGCGGCTTCGGTCGATGCCCCCACGCGCGCCACGGTCACAGACCACCTGAACGAGGCGGGCGACCGGATCATGGCGCTCGTGTGCGCACTTCGCCCCGAACAGCTCGTCCTGGGGGGCGGCCGCGTGGCCCGCCTGGCCCACATCGCCGCCCTCCACGCCGCGGACCACCGCGCCGAGTTGGCGGACGCCTTGCGCACCGACTGACGGAGCGGACCGACCGGCCCCACCGCACGGGCGGGGCGGTGACCGACGTGGCGTCGCCGTGCCCCCGCTGCGCACCCGCTGTGGCGCGCCGTGTCATGTTGTGACCGCACCTTGACGTGGGTCACAGGGGGCGGAAAGGGGCCGGGCACATCGTGGTGACGTCCCACACCGCAAAGGGAGAAACCCACAGTGAACCTACGACCCAGACATGTGATCGGCGCACTCGTCGTGACCGGGGGGCTGGTGGCCGGCGCCAGCACGATCGCCTCTGCCAGCACCACGACCACCACCGGCACCGCCGCTACGTCGAGCGCCGGCTCGTCCGCAGCGGCCTCCCCCACCACCACGGCGGCCTCCCCGGGCTCGTCGACGGCTCCCCCCACCGGGGCGCCAGGAGCAGCATCCGGTGCCATGCCCGGCGGCAAATGCCCGCACAGCGGCTCGTCGACCACGGCTCCCTCCACCAATGCGCCCCCGACCACGACGCAGTAGACCCGGCGCAAGAAAGCCGCGACGTCTCAGCGCTTCACGGCCCGCAGCATGAGGAACATGGGATAACGGTGCCACCGCTTGTCGCGGGAACCGGCGCTGGGCACCGGCTCCCGGAGCCTGTCCACCACCAGGCCCGCAGCGGCGAGGGCGTCGAAATACTCCTCCAGGGCGTGGCT
>JBEKVE010000005.1:0-44613 GCA_049514335.1 Acidimicrobiales bacterium | reverse complement strand
GACGCCCTCGAGTCCGATCCGACCGCCGACCTCTTGCGCGAGGACCTGGCCGATCGCGCCGCTCGCGCCGTGCGCCACGGTGGGGTCGGGGACGTGGCCAGCGCCGAGGTGGTGGTGGTGGAGGTCGACGCCATCGGCCCCGGCGGCATGGTCCTCGACGCCGATGACATCGGGTTGGTGGAGGCGGCGCGGACCCTGGAGGTCCCACTGTGGGTCGAGGCGGGCGTCGGCCGGGTGATGCCGCCGCGTCTGTGGGACGCGCTGGTGGCGCGCATCGAGCGTGCCGAGCTTCCCCGCTCGGGCACGGTGGTGAGCCTGGACGGCGTGGAGCAGGTGGCGGGGCCCACCGGGCTCGAGCAGCTGCGGGTGGCGCTCGCCACCACCGGATTCCCCGAGCCGGCCGAGCTCCTGGCGCGCTGGTAGCGCGGCGCCGGACGCGGGGCGTCGCGCCGGTAGACCGACGTGGGCGCGGTGGGTAGGGTCGGGCGGCATGGGTGAGATGATCGAATTTCCGAGCAACGGCTCCCAGGCGGGCGGATACCTCGCCCTCCCCGCGCAGGGGACGGGGCCCGGTGTGATCGTGATCCAGGAGTGGTGGGGCCTCGTGCCCCACATCCAGGACGTGGCCGACCGTTTCGCCGCCGAGGGGTTCGTGGCGCTCGCCCCCGACCTCTACCACGGCGCCAAGGACCTGTCGGGGGCGGTCGACGAGGTGCAGCGCCGGTCGTCGGGCGACGGGGTGGGTGTCGTCGGCTTCTGCATGGGCGGAGGATTGGCGCTCGTCCTGTCCACCTTGCGACCCGATGCCGTCACGGCGTGCGTGGCCTTCTACGGGCTCATCCCATGGCCCGACGCGCAACCCGATTTCTCGAAGCTCTCCGCCGCCGTCCAGGTCCACGTGGCGGGCAAGGACAGCTACTTCTCACCCGAGGAGGCGCGCAAGCTCGAGGCCACATTGGGCGACCTGGGCAAGCAGACCGAGTTCCACCTCTACGACGACGCCGATCACGCTTTCTTCAACGACACGCGGCCCGAGGTCCACGACGCGGCGGCGTCCGCACTGGCGTGGGGCCGGACCATCGCGTTCCTGCGCGCCCGGCTGGGGTGAGCGCTCCCGGCGAGCCGAGCGGCGTCCTGCGCCGCTACATCGAGCTCGGCCTGGCCCTCGGTCGCCACATCGACGGCTTGGTGGACGCCTACTACGGGCCTCCCGACCTCGCCCGCCGCGTGGGGGGCGGCCCCGTTGCGGATCCCGCCGAGCTCGTGGCACGCGGCCGCGCCCTTATCGCCTCTCTCGATGCCGGCGAGGCCATCGGCGGGGAGGCGGGCGACGCCCCCGGTGCCGTCCCCGGTGGCGACGCCCGGCGCCGGCGGTGGATACGGGCGCAGACCGTGGGCCTGCTCACGACGGCCCGTCGACTGGCGGGGGAGCCGGTCGGCTATGCCGAGGAGGTCGAGTCCTGTTACGGCGTGGCGCCGCGCGTCGTACCCGAGGAGGACCTTGCCGCCGCGCATGTGAGGCTGGCGGAGGCGCTCCCCGGCAGCGGGGCCCTGGCGGACCGGTTGATCGCCTGGCGAGAAGCCCACGCCGTCGCCGTCGACCGCCTGCCGGTCGCCATCGCGGCGTTGGCCGACGCGCTGCGCGAACGGACCGAGCATCTCTTCGGCCTGCCCGAGGGCGAACACATCGACTTCGAGCTCGTGACCGACAAGCCGTGGTCGGGGTTCAACCTCTACCTCGGCGGGCTGCGCTCGACGGTGTCGGTGAACACCGACCTGCCGGTGCTGTCGACGTCGCTCGCCCATCTGGTGGCGCACGAGGCCTATCCCGGACACCACACCGAGCACTGCCGCAAGGAGGTCGGACTCGTCCGCCGTCGTCGGTGGCTGGAGGAGTCGATCTTCCTCGTGGGTACGCCGCAGTGCCTCGTGGCCGAGGGACTGGCCGACCTCGGTCTCGAGGTGGTGGTGGGACGGCGGCCCGAGGCGTTCGTGGCCGACATCCTCGGACCCCTCGGCATCCGCTACGACGCGGAGGTGGTGGCGGCGGTGGCCGAGGCGGGCGAGGTGCTCGGGGCGGTGCGCGCCAACGCGGCGTGGCGCCTGCACGCCGAAGGAGCCGATCCCGACACGGTGGTGCAGGAGATGGCGCGCTGGGGCCTGTTGCCCCCGGCCCGCGCCGCCAAGGCCATCGAGTTCCTGCTCCATCCCACGTGGCGGGCGTACGTGTCGTGCTACACCGAGGGCCTGACTCTGTGCCGTCGCTACGTCGGGGGCGACCCGACCCGCTTCGCCGAGCTGCTGACCGAACAGCTCGTCCCCGCCGACCTGGCGGCCTGACCCCGCTCGACCTCCCAACGGGCCGGCCGCTCGGGCCGCCCGCCCCCGGCCCACAGGTAGGCCCCACCGACGCCGGTAGCATGTTTTCCATGTCCGAACGCAGCAGGTACCTTCCCCGCCGCTCGTGCTTCTCCACGCCCGGCTCCAACGAGCGCTTCCTCGAGAAGGCGCCCACGGTGCCGGCCGACATGTCCTTCCTCGACCTCGAGGACTCCGTCGCCCCCCTCGAAAAGGAGGCGGCCCGGGCCAAGGTGGTCGAGGCCATCCGCAAGCAGCCCTGGGACGACCGGGTCCTCTGCGTGCGCATCAACGCCTGGGACACCGAGTGGACCTATGGCGACGTCATCGAGGTGGTGGGCAACGCCGGCGAGCGGCTCGACGAGGTCATGCTGCCCAAGGTGCAGTCAGCGGCCGAGGTGGTGGCGCTCGACCTGCTTCTCTCCCAGGTCGAACGGCGCCACGGGCTCCCTGTCGGCCACATCGGCATCGAGGCCCAGATCGAGACGACGCGCGGCCTCATCAACGTCGACGACATCTGCGCCGCCTCCCCCCGGTTGGAGACCATCATCTTCGGGCCCGCCGACTTCGCCGCCTCCATGGAGATGCCGGTGCTCACCGGCGGCGTCCAGATCCCGGAGTACCCCGGCGATCACTTCAACTACGTCTTCAGCCGCATCCTGATGGCGGGACGGGCCAACGGCCTGCAGGTCATCGACGGCCCTTACCTCAAGGTGAAGGACATGGACGGGCTGCGCGACTTCACCCAGCGCACCCGGGTCCTCGGCTACGACGGCAAGTGGGCGCTCACACCCGACCAGGTGACGGTGCTCAACGAGATGTACTCGCCCACCCAGGAGCAGTTCGACCACGCCTGGGACATCCTCGACGCCTACCAGAAGGCGACCGAGACCGACCGCAAGGGTGCGGTGATGTTCGGCGACGAGATGATCGACGAGGCCAGCCGCAAGATGGCCACGAAGTTTGTGGGCCGCGGCGAGCGGGCTGGTCTTCGGCGCTCCCAGGCCTGAGTCCGGCGGCGCCGCTCCGAGCCGGCGCCCAGTCCGGAAGCCCAGCCCGTAAGCCCAGCCCGGAGGCCCAGTTATCCCGACGCGGTGGCTTCCTCCACCAGGCGGCGCGCCACCACCTTGAGGGCGAGCGTCTCGTCGGCCCCTTCGAAGATCGACAGGACGCGGGCGTCGACGAAGTAGCGGCTCACGGCGAACTCCTCGGCGTAGCCCATGCCCCCGTGGATCTGCATGGCCTCGCGCGTCACCCACTCCGCCGCCCGGCACACGTACGCCTTCAACATGGACGCCTCGAGCGTGCCTTCGCCCTTGGCCATGAGCCGCGCCACCTGGTACGAGAACTGCCTCGCCACCTGGATCAGCACCGCCATGCGCGCCAGCTTGGCCTGGGTGAGCTGGTAGTCGGCGATGGGTCGGCCGAACACGACGCGGTCCCCGGCATAGGCGGTGGCCGCCTCGTAGGCGGCCTGCATCACACCGAGGGCCCGTGCTGCGGTCTGCAGTCGGCCGTTCTCGAAGCCCGCCATCTGGGAGTAGAAGCCCCGCCCCACGCCCGCCTCGCCGCCCACCAGGTCGGCATCGGGCACGAACCAGTTCTCGAACGCGATCTCGTAGGAGTGCATACCGCGATAGCCGAGCGTGTCGATGGGCCGGCCCTCCATGCGCCCCGGGGGGTCGCGGCGGGACTGGGCCGCCGCATCCTGGGTGAACACGAAGCCACCCCCGTCGCCGCGGGGCTTCTCCACCACGAACAGCGACAGACCGCGGTGGGCCTTGGCGCGGTCGGGATCGGTACGGGCGAGCAGCATGAGCACGTCGGCGCGCGCTGCGAAGGTGCACCACGTCTTCACACCGTTGATGAGCCACCCGCCCGCGGTGCGCGACGCGGCGGTGACGACCGAGGCGACGTCGGACCCGAAGTCCGGCTCGGTGACGGCCACTGCGTTCATGACTTCTCCGGACGCGAGCAGCGGCAGCCAACGCTGCTTCTGGGCCTCGGTCCCCCCGGCCACGAGGGCACGGCTCAGGATCTCGGGGCGGGTGATGAGCGAGCCCCCCGCACCCAGCGAGCCCCACGACAGCTCCTCGGTGGCCACCACCATGCCGAGGTAGTCGCTCTCCCCGCCCGACGCGAACCCGCCGTACTCCTCGGGGATCGACAGGCCGAGCGCCCCCATGTCGGCCAGGCCGGAGATGATCTCCTCGGGGATGTCGGCGTTGGTGCGGTGGATGTGCTCGGCGTGGGGACGGATCTGCTCCTCGGCGAAGCGGTGGAAGGTCTCGCGTACGAGCTCGAAGTCGGCGTCGAGATGCCGGTCGCCTTCGACGCCGGCCAGGCCCGCCAGGAAGGCGGGATGGCGGAAGGCGCCCAGGAAGGAGCGGGCCGGGGCGAGCCAGTCGGGCGTGGTGCCGAAGGCCGTCTCGCGTCCGACGAGGCGGGCGGCGAGATCGGCGAGGGCGTCGGCCACGAAGGCGCAGGCCAGTCCGGCCTCCACCGGACCGTGCCCGCCGTAGGCGACGGCGGCGCGCGCGGCGCGCACCCCGGCGGCGGCATGGGCCAGGTCGTAGGCCACCACCTGGTCCCTGTCGGGTCCCCCCGCCTCCGCCACGGCGCGCGCCGCGCCGGTCACCACCGAGGCCGCCACGTCGACGGCGCCGGCGGCGGCCTCGAGATCGGGGGCGGCGGGTCCGGTCATGGGAGGTCGAGGCTACCCATCGGCGCCGGGTCCCCCCGGCACGCGCCCGATGACCGTGACGAGCGGGGGCAGCACCACCGGGTCGTCGCCGGGGTCCACCCCGGTGAGCGAGGCCAGGTAGTCGGTCACCGGACCCGGACCCACGCCCGCCGGCGCCTCGGCCCAGGCGTCCACGATCTCGAGGCCGGCCTGGCTGACGAGCGCGGGCAGCAGGGCCCCGACGTCGGGGTGGCGGGCGTCGGGCATCGACAGGGGGGTGCCCCCCACCCGGCCGGCGGAGGTGATGGGCTCCTGCGCCACCACCCATCCCCCCGGTCGGACCGCCTCCTGCATGCGGCGCAGCACCACGTTCGGCTCCACCACGTGCATGAGGAGGAACCGGCAGAACGCCAAGTCGACAGCCTCGGGCAGCAGGAGGTCCTCGCCCGCCTGGGTGACGGCGAGGACCTGGCTGAACGCCGCCGCCGCCGCGGCCGCCTCGTCGCGGGCGCCGGGGTCGCTGTCCACGGCATAGACGCGCCCGTCGTGGCCCACGATCTCCGCCAGGGCCACCGACACGTCTCCGCCTCCGGCTCCCACGTCCACGCAGCGCCACCCCGGACCGATACCGAGCCGCTCGAGCGCGGTGGCCAGCGGCCGGCGGTAGACGTCGTCGCGCAGGGCGTCGGGCACAGAGCCAGACGCTACCGGCTGTAGCCTGCTCGACGTGAGGGTGACGATGTTGTTGTGCGACTCGGCGCAGGTCGCCGACGGCAAGCTGTTCGTGCTCGGGGGCGGGTGGTCCCTGACGGGCCCCGACCCCATGCCGTCGGCCATCGCGCTCAAGATCGACGTCGGGTGGAACGAGGCCGAGCAGGTCCACCACTGGGAGCTCTACCTCGAGGACGCCGACGGCGGCCCTGTCATGGTGGAGACGCCCGAAGGGACCCATCCCGTCGAGGTACGCGGCGAGTTCAACGTCGTGCGCCCCACCACCGTCCCGGTCGGGACCCCGATCGACGTGGCACTGGCGGTGAACCTGGGCCCGCTCCCGCTGCAGGCGGGGAACCGCTACACCTGGCGCCTGTCGATCGACGGCGAGTCCGACGCCGATTGGGCGCTCGGTTTCACCACGCGTCCGAGGCCTGAGGCGTGACGACCTACGAGCGGCCATTCGGCCGGTACTTCGAGGACTTCGAACCCGGCGACGTCTACCGGCACTGGCCGGGCAAGACCGTCACCGAGTACGACGATCATCTGTTCTGCATGATCACCATGAACCACCACCCCCTGCACATCAACGAGTGGTTCGCCGAGCACGAGACGGTGCACGGAAAGAACGTGGTCGTCGGCAACCTGGTGTACTCGCTCGTCCTCGGCATGAGCGTCCCCGACGTGAGCGGGTCGTGCATCGCCAACCTCGAGGTGGAGTCACTCGTGCACCGGTTCCCCACCTTTCACGGCGACACCATCTATGCCGAGACGCGCGTCATCGACAAGGTGGCCTCGAGCTCCAAGCCCGACCGCGGCATCGTCACGGTCGCGACCAAGGGCTTCAACCAGCGCGGTGAGGAGGTGTGCTTCTTCCGACGCAAGCTCATGGTGTGGAAGGCAGAGGCGGCACCCGCCCGCCGGCGCCCCTACGGGGACGACGTCTGGGAGTGAGCACCGCAGCACCGGCGGGCCCGACACGGCGGGCGCTGCACCGGGCGGTGCTGCGCTTCGCCGAGCACGGCCTGCGCCCGCTGCCGTGGCGCGCCACGCGTGACCCCTGGGCCGTCATGGTGAGCGAGGTCATGCTGCAGCAGACGCAGGCGACGCGCGTGGTCGAGCCCTACACCCGCTTCGTCGATCAGTTCCCCACCCCCCGGGCGTGCGCCGCGGCGGAGACCGGTGCGGTGCTGCAGGCGTGGCAGGGACTGGGGTACAACCGCCGGGGGCGCGACCTGCACCGGGCGGCACAGGCGGTCGTCGAGCGACACGGTGGGGAGGTCCCCGCCGACCTCGACGCCCTGCAGGCCCTCCCCGGTATCGGGCCGTACACGGCCCGGGCCGTGCTCGTCTTCGCCTTCGAGCTCGAGTACGCCGTGGTCGACGTCAACGTGGGGCGCGTCCTCGCCCGCGCCGTGGCCGGCGCGCCCGTCGCCGGAGGCGCGGCGCAGTCCTTGGCCGACGCGCTCGTGCCCCGGGGACGGGCATGGGAATGGAACCAGGCCCTCATGGAGCTGGGCGCGGTCGTCTGCGCCGGTCGCGCCCCGGCGTGCGGCGCCTGCCCCCTGGCCCGGCGCTGCGTGTGGCGCAACGCCCCGCACGGCTCCGAGGACCCGGCCCGGACCCCGGCCCGTCAGGCCCGCTTCGAGGGTTCGGACCGCCAGGGCCGTGGTCGGCTGGTGGACGCTCTGCGCCACGGGCCGGTGGGCCGCGGCGCGCTGGCGGCGTCGTGTGGGTGGCCCGAGGATCCCGATCGGGCGCGGCGCGTCGCCGCCGGCCTCGTGGCCGAGGGGCTCGCCCGGCGAGGGCCCGGGGGCGTGTTGCGGCTGCCCTGAGCCCACACCCCCGGGGGGTTCAGGCGCGAAGGAAGCGCAGCACGCGTTCGGCCACCAGCTCCGGTTGCTCGAGATGGAGGAAATGCCCGGCGCCGGGCACCGTGACGTGCTCCGAGCCGGGCGCAAGGACGGTGTCGAGATCGTCCACGACGGCGACGGTCATGCACCCGTCGTCGGCACCGTGGAAGTACAAGGTGGGCTGGGGCGGCGCTCCGGCCGACGCCGCCTGCGCCTCGTCGTAGGCGGGGTCGTGATGGGTGGGGTCGAACGCCGCCCGGTAGTAGCCGATGGCCGCTGCCAGATGCTCGGGCGATCCGAGCGCCCGCTTCACCTGGGACAGGTCCCAGGTGGCGTCGTAGCCCGGGGACCAGTCCGCCCACAGGCCGTCCAGGAAGGCGAGGTCGTCCACCGCCAGCGCCATCTCGGCCAGGGGGAGCTGGAAGAGAAAGACGTAGAAGCTCCGCTTCAGCTGGGCGTAGGTGAAGAACGAGCCGGCTGAGGCAGCCACCGGGGGAACGGCCACGGTGACCACCCGCCGCCAGCGGTCCGGCTCGAGGGTCGCCGCGCCGTAGGACGCGAAGGCGCCCCAGTCGTGGCCGACCAGGACGGCGTCAGCGCCGGCTCCGAACGCCTGGTGGAGCGCGTTGGCGTCAGTGGCCAGGGCGCCAACCTGGTAGTTCCCGTCGGCGGGCACGGCGGTGGGTGCGTAGCCCCGCATCCATGGCGCAACGGCGTGGTACCCAGCACCGGCCAGGGCGGGCAGCAGGTGCCGCCAGGTATGGGCGGTGTCGGGGAAGCCGTGGAGGCACAGGGCGAGCGGGCCGTGCGCCGGGCCCGCCTCCAGGTACGAGAATGCGAGGCCGTCCACGGCGACCGTCCGCTGCTGCATGGGCGCAGGGTAGTGTCGGCGCCGACAGGGCTCCCGGCAGCCCGGCCGGGGCGGACTCAAACGGTCGGAAAGAGTGAGACGTCCCGGGGGGAGACAGAGGGGGTCGTGCGCTGCGAGTCACGTTCTACGGGGTCCGGGGATCGTGCCCGTGCTCGGGTCGGCACTATGTCCGCTATGGCGGCAATACAGCGTGTGTGACCGTCGAGGTGGGCAACGAGGCGCCGATCGTCCTCGACCTGGGTACGGGACTGCGCCCTCTCGGCCACGCGCTCGAGGCGCGCTACGGGCCTGGGGCCCCGGTCGAGGTAACGGCCTTCTTGTCGCACCTGCACTGGGACCACATCATCGGCCTCCCCTTCTGCACGCCGCTGTTGCGTGAGGGTGGTCGCATGGAGGTCTTCGGGCCGCCGCAGCTCGACGGCTCCCTGCACGACGCCATCGACCGGGTGGTGAAGCCGCCGTTCTTCCCCGTGCAGGTGCACGAGCTGCAGGGCAGCATCCAATTCCACGAGGTCGCCGACGACGCCGTCGGGGTGGGATCGGCCAAGGTCGTGGTGCGGCGGGTTCCCCATGTCGGGACCACCCTCGGGTTCCGCATCGAAGCAGGTGGCGCCGCCGTCGCCTTCGTGAGCGATCACCAGGCCCCCGACGACCGGTCGCACGTGGCGGCGTCGGTGCTCGAGCTGTGCGACGGCGCCGACCTCGTGATCCATGACGCGCAGTACACCGAGGAGGAGTACCGGGCCAAGGCCACGTGGGGCCACTCCACCGTCTCCTACGCCGTGCACGTGGCCGCCGCCGCCGGCGCCAAGCAGCTGGCCATGTTCCATCACGACCCGCTCCACGACGACGACGCCATCGATCGACTGCTGGAGGAGGCCCGCGCCGACAAGGACGCCCGCCGTCTCGACGACGTCATCGCCGCCAGGGAAGGATTGGAGATCGAGCTCTGAACGGACCGGAGCCGCCGGACACGGCGAGACCGGCGGGACTGGCGGACACGGCGGGACTGGCGAGGGTGAGGGTATGGGCGAGGTGAAACGCGAGGCGGCCTCGGGGCCTGGCAGGGGCGGGGACGACGACGCGCTGCCCGCCGACGGCGCACTCGGGGACGGCCTCGAGGCGTCGGACGCGCCATCGGTCGACCCGGGCCGTTTCCGGGAGGTGCTCGGGCACTTCGTCACCGGCGTCACCATCGTGACCGCCATGGAGGAGGACGGCCCGGTGGGGTTCACGTGCCAGGCCTTCACGTCGCTGTCGCTCGAACCGCCCCTCGTGGCGCTGGCGCCGGGGAAGAGCTCCACCAGCTGGCCCCGGATCGCCGCCGCCGGCGCGTTCTGCGTGAACATCCTGGCCGAGGACCAGGAGGCGCTCGGCCGTGACTTCGCCGTGTCGGGCGGCGACAAGTTCAGGGGCGTGGGATGGCGACCCGGCGGCAACGGTTCTCCGGTGATCGACGGGGTGCTCGCCTGGGTCGAATGCACCTTCGTGCGCGCCCACGACGCCGGTGACCACGAATTGGTTGTCGGCCTCGTCCAGGACATGGGGGTGCGCGCCGGCCGGCCCCTCGTCTACTACCGAGGTGGCTTCGGCCGCTTCGAGCCGTAGAGCCCGGCGGCGGTAGCCTGCACCCCCATGCCCGAGATCGCCTTCTCCGACACCATCGCCGACGTCGCGTTGGTGACGCCCGACACCCACGGCGACGCCCGAGGCCGCTTCGTCGAGACCTACCGCCGCTCGTGGTTCCCCCTGGGCCGCGAGATGATCCAGGGGAACCGCTCCGAGAAGCAGGCCGGCGCCGTCGTCGGGCTGCACTACCACCTCCACCAGGCCGACTACTGGTACGTGCTCAGGGGCACGGCCCGGGTGGTGCTGCACGACCTGCGTGCGGGCTCGCCCACCGAGGCCGTCACCCTCACGATCGACCTCGACGGCGAGCGCGACAACGGTTTGTTCATCCCCCCCGGGGTCGCCCACGGCTTCGCGTCCCTGACCGATGTCCTTCTGTGGTACCTCGTCGACGGCTACTACAACCCCAACGACGAGCTCGGACTGGCGTGGGACGATCCCGAGGTGGGAGCGGACTGGGGTATCGACGCGCCCGTGCTGTCTGCGCGCGACACGTCCAACCCGCGGCGCGCCGGCATCGACCCCGCCCGGCTGCCCCACTACGGGCTCCGCACCTGAGGTTTCGGACCGGCCGCCGCCGGAGGACGGCCTTCCGACACGCGGTGCGCCAGCGACAGGCGGGGGGCTGGACTCGCCCAGCTGGAACCGGCACGCTTCTGGCGTGGATGAATCGCAGCAATGGGTGGAGTTCGGGCGGTGGCTCGTGCAGCAGCGCGAGGAGCGCGGGCTGCGGCGACGGGACGCGGCCCGGCGGGCCAAGGTGCCCGAGACGCTGTGGCGGGACCTCGAGACGGGTCGCAAGGAGGCCATCGGAGGCATCCGTCTGCTGCCCAACCCCAGTCCCGACGTGCTCGAGCGTGTGGCCGGCGCACTGGAGGTCCCCGTAGAGGACGTCCTCGCCCGCATCGGCCGATCGCCGCGCCGCCCGACGTCGCTCGCCTCCACACCCGCCGAGACCGCCCGGGCGGGGGAGGACGGGTCAGTGTTGGGGGTGAAGCTCAGACGGTTGTCCGAGCGGGACCGTCTCCTCGTCGAGCAGCTGGTCGACGCCATGCTCGCCAACGACGAGCGCGGATAGAGGCGCCGCGTCGTGCGCTTCGGGATCTTCTACGAGCTCCAGCTGCCCCGGCCCTGGTCGCCGGACGCCGAGCACCGCCTCCTCAAGGACTGCCTCGAGCAGGTGGCGCTCGCCGACAGCCTGGGCTTCGACTACGTCTGGGCGGTGGAGCACCACTTCCTGGAGGAGTACTCGCACTCGTCGGCCCCCGAGGTCTTCCTGGCCGCGGCCAGCCAGCGCACCCGGCGTATCCGCCTCGGGCACGGCATCGTGCAGCTCCCCGTGGGGTACAACCACCCCGCCCGCGTGGCCGAGCGCATCGCCACGCTCGACCTCGTGTCCGACGGGCGGGTCGAGCTCGGAACGGGGGAGTCGAGCTCGGAGGCCGAGCTGGGCGGTTTCGGGGTGGAACGGTCCACGAAGCGCGCCCAGTGGGAGGAGGCGCTCGACGTCGTCACCCGGCTCATGGTGGAGGAGCCCTTCGCGGGGGCGGACGGGCCGTTCGTGCACATGCCGCCGCGCAACCTGGTCCCCAAGCCGCTGCAGCGTCCCCATCCTCCGCTGTGGGTGGCGTGCAGCCGCCGCGACACCATCCACCTGGCGGCCACCAAGGGGGTCGGCGCCCTCAGCTTCTCCTTCGTCGAGGCCGACGAGGCGAAGGCGTGGGTGGAGGACTACTACAGCACCATCGCCTCGGAGCACTGCGTCCCGGCCGGGTTCGCCCTCAACCCCAACCTGGCCTGCGTCCTGCCCCTGCTGTGTCACCAGGACGAGGCCACCGCCGTGGACAGAGGTCTCGACGGCAGCCATTTCTTCGGGTATTCCCTCGGTCACTACTACGTCTTCGGGGCGCACCGGCCCGGGGTGACCGACGTGTGGGACGAATTCGAGCAGAACAGGGAGCGCTTCGGGTTCAGCCGCGCCGTCGCAGGTCGCACGGGTGGTCCGCTCGGGGCCCAGCTCATGGAGGACGGGCTCGGTTCGCTGCGCGGGGCGGTGGGGACGCCGGACCAGGTACGGGAGCTGGTGCGTGCCTACGAGGCGGCCGGTGTGGACCAGCTCATCTTCGTGAGCCAGGCCGGGCGGACGCGCCACGAGCACATCTGCGAGTCCCTGGAGCTGTTCGCCCGGGAGGTCATGCCGGAGTTCCACGACCGGGCCGAGGCGCTCGAGGCCGCCAAGGCCGAGCGGCTCGCCCCCGCCGTGGCCGCCGCCCTGGACCGCCGGTCCCCACCCCGGCCGGCGCCCGCCTCCTACACCGTTCCCTCGACCCCGCAGTTCTGAGCACGCCCGGCCCGGCGGCGCAGGCACGCCGCCAACGGGACACGGGCCGGTGTGGGGCGGTTCGGTATTTTGCCGCTGTTGTCACAGCCACGGTGATCGGTCCCGTCGCCCGCCGGCGCGGTGTCGGCCGAGGTCCCCCGGGTGCAACAGGTGGTGAGCGGGCCTTCACGGACGGAGACGAGGTGTGGCCCGCGGTACCCAACGGTCGGTGAGACCGGTTGAATGGTACCGATGACGACGGCGATCATCGTCGGCGCGATCGTCCTCATCGGGGCGGTCGTGGCCCGGGCGACGTGGCGTCGCGCCGTCGACGAGCGGCAGTCCGTGCAGGAACACCAGCACACGCTGGAGACCTTGCGGCACATGGCCGACCGTCGGGCGCAGACGAGCCACGCCGCCCCGTCCGACGCTCCCCGGACGCGGCGGTCATCCCGGTTGCCGGCCGCCCCTGCCAGCGGCCGAGCGCGCAGCCCCCGCCCTGCCCCCGACGCCCGCCCGGCGTCGCGGGCCCGCTCCGCACCGGCCGCCCGCACCGCCCAGGCCCCGCCCTCTGCGCCGCACGCCCCCACGAGAACGGGTGCACGCTCCGCGCCGCACGTCACGCCGGCCAAGACCGAGGGTGCTCGGGGCGAGGTCGTCGTGTTCGTCGACGACTCCCTGGGGGTGCCGGGCGATCCGCCGGTGACGGTGCCCGGCGCCGTGATGCGCTCCGCGTTTCGTCGGACGGCTGTCGCCGACGCCGCCGGCCGTCGCCAGGATCGCCGCCGCGTGCACCTCCTCACTGCCGCCGCCGTCGTCGTGGTGGGGGTGGTTGCCATCGCGCTGGTGGTGGCGACGTCGGGTACCACCCCGCGTCGCCCGGCCGCCTCGCACGCCGCCACCACGACCGCCCCGTCCCACCGGCCCACTGCCACGACGAAAGCGCACGGTGGGCAGCGACCCGGCACGTCGCCGAGCACCGCCGGCGTCCCGGCGTCGGAGACGGCGAGCACGGCGACCTACGCCGCGCCGGGCGCGGGGTACACCGTCGTACTGCGCGCCTCGGGCCTGTGCTGGGTGCTCGCCACCGACACCGCCACGGGAAAGGTGATGTGGACGGGCACCATGGCGGGGGGTCAGACCCAGTCGCTGGCGGTCACGGGGGACATGGCACTGCAACTGGGGGCGGCGAGCGACGTGAGCGTGTCGATGGACGGCACGCAGCTTCAGCTCCCGGCGAGCTTCCAGTCGCCCTTCACGATGACGTTCCGGGCGCCGTAGCGACGCTCACGTCGAGCGCGTCGACGGCATCGAGGACGAACGCCAGCACGAACGCCTCGTCCCGCCAGGCCTGGTAGCGGCCGGAGGGTCCGGCGTGTCCGGCGTCGAGCTCGACCTTGAGCAGGATCCGGGCGTGGGGATCGGCGTCACGGAGCCGTTGCACCCACTTGGCAGGCTCCCAGTAGCCCACCCGGGGGTCCTCGAGCCCGGCGGTGACGAGCATGTCGGGATGGTGCCCGGCTCTGACGTTGTCGTACGGGGCATAGGCCTTCATCACCGCGTACACGAGCGGATCGGTGACGGGGTTTCCCCACTCCTCCCATTCGATGACGGTGAGCGGGAGGGTCTCGTCGAGAATGGTGGTCAGGCAGTCCACGAAGGGCACCTCGGCCACCACGGCACGAAACAGCTCGGGGGCGATGTTGGTCACCGCTCCCACCAGGAGGCCCCCCGCCGAACCGCCTCGCGCCACCAGCCGCGCCGGCGACGTCCACCCCCCTTCCACCAGAGCGCGCCCACAGGCCACGAAGTCGGCGAAGGTGTTCGGCTTGGCGAGCATCCTCCCTTCCTCGTACCACCGGCGGCCGAGCTCTCCTCCACCTCGGACGTGCGCGATGGCGAAGACGAACCCGCGGTCGAGGAGGCTGAGACGGATGGAGGAGAACACGGCGTCGATCGAGTACTCGTAGGACCCGTAGCCGTAGAGGAGGCAGGGCGCGCTGGCGTCGCGGGGCGTGTCGCGTCGGTACACCACCGACACCGGGACGCGGGCGCCGTCGGGGGCCGTGGCCCACAGCCGCTCGGTGGCGTAGCGCGACGCGTCGTAGCCGCCCAGGACGGGCTGCTGCTTGCGCAGCACCGCATGGCCGGAGCCCATGTCGAGGTCGTACACCGACCGGGGGGTTACGAGTGACGAGTACTCGTAGCGCAGGTTCGCCGTGTCGAACTCGGGGTTCGGTCCTCCCCACGACGTCGACGGTGTCTCGGGGCACGGCACCAGGTAGCCGTCGGGGAGCTGGCCGTCCCAGCGCCCGGGTCCCTCGGGGAGGGCCACGACCCGGATACGGGGAGAGCCGTCGCGCCGCTCGTAGGCCACCACGTGCCCGGCGAACACGTCCAGGCCGTCCAGGCGGACATCGGGGCGATGGGGGACGACTTCGTGCCAGTTGTGGCGCCCGGGGTCGTCGGCGGGTGTGGCCATGACCCGGAAGTTCTCGGCCCCGTCGTTCGTGAGCACCAGGAAGGTCCCGTCGTGGTGCTCGACGCCGTACTCCACCCCCTGGACGCGCCGGTCGATCATGCGGGGTGCGGACTCCGGGTCATCGGCGGGGATGGACTGGATCTCCGAGGTGACACGCGACTGCACCTCGACCAGGACGTAGGCGCCGTCCTTGGTCCGGCCCACCCCGAGGTGGAACCGCTCGTCGGGCTCCTCGAGCACGAGCACGTCCTCGTCGGTCGGGGTGCCGACCCGGTGACGCCACAGCTGGTGGGGCCGGTTGGCGCTGTCGGGCCGGGTGTAGAAGAGCGTGGCGTCGTCGTTGGCCCACGCCACCCCGTACGAGGTCGCCTCGACGGTGTCGGCGAGGTCCTCGCCGCGCTCGAGGTCGCGCACCCGCAAGGTGAACCGCTCGTCGCCGGTGAGGTCGGTGGCATAGGCGAGGAGGGTGTGCCCCGGGCTCACGGCGAGGTTGGCCACGTCGAGGTACGGGCTCGAGCCGACCAGCATGTTCTCGTCCAACAGCACCTGCTCGTCGGGCCAGGGCGCCGCCGACTCCGATCCCCCGGACGCCGACCCCGCCGCATCCGACCCGGCCGCACCCGGTCCCGGGGACGACGGCGTGGGCGGCGTGGCGGGGTCGCGGCCCGCACCGGCCACGGGGAGACGGCAGTGCACGGCGTAGTCGAGCCCCTCGACGGTGCGCTCGTAGTACCACCACGGCCCCTTGCGGGTGGGCACGCTCAGGTCGGTCTCCACGATGCGCGCCTTGATCTCGTCGAACAGGTCCTGGCGCAGACCGCCGAGCGCGTCGGTCTGGTGCTCGGTGTAGGCGTTCTCGGCCCGGAGGTGCTCGAGGACCTCCGGATCGTCGCGCTGGCGCAGCCAGAACCAGTCGTCCACCCGGCTGTCGCCGTGCGCCTCGAGCACCGTGGGCCGGCGCGGCGCCCGGGGCGGTCCGGGGGGTCCCCCGGGGCCGGCGGCGGCCCCCGGGTCCCCTTTGCCACCGGCGGGATCGCCAGGTACCCCCCCCTGCGGGGTGCCGGCCGCCTCCCCACCCGTTCGGGCCGGATCCCGGCCGGGCAGGGGCGGTGCGGAGGCAGGGAGCCCCGGGGCAGGGACGAGACGGACATGGCGTGGTCCGGAAGGGGGATTCAGCACGTCAGGATGATCCCAGACGGGGGCCCGGACGGTCGCACCCGGGTGATGGGGTTGTTACTATCTAGATAGGAGAAATCCGGCGGGTCCCGGGTGAGACAGGGGCCAGGGCCGGGGAGTCCGCCAACGTGCCCGGTCCCCGCGGGCAGAGGTGATGATGACCACGAGCGATCTCGATCTCGGGCGGTACAAGCTCGGCTGGAGCGATGCCGAGGACTACGTCTTCAAGCCCAAGAAGGGGCTGTCCGAGGAGATCGTGCGCGAGATGTCGGAGCGCAAGGGCGAGCCCGAGTGGATGCGCAACTTCCGGCTCAAGTCCTTGAAGCGCTTCTACTCCAAGCCCATGGCGGCGTGGTTCGCGGTGAACATGCCCGACCTCGACTTCGACGACATCTACTACTACGTGAAGCCCACCGAAGGACAGGTGAAGGACTGGGACGCGCTGCCCGAGTCCATCAAGTCCACCTACGAGAAGCTCGGCATCCCCGAGGCCGAGCGCAAGTACCTGGCTGGTGTGACGGCCCAGTACGAGTGCCTGCGGGGATCGACACTGGTGTGGACCACCGCCGGAATGCGGCCGATCAAGGAGCTCGTCCCCGGCGACGAGGTGTTCTCCTTGGACCAGGAGTCGAAGCAGATCACCGCGGCCCGCGTCGTGGGCCAGGTGTGCTCGGGCGACAAAGAGGTGTTCGAGATCACGGCCCGGGGCCATACCATCGGTGCCTCGGCGAACCACCCCTTCCTGGCCCTGCGCGACGAGCGGGAGCCCGGTCGTGCCCATGCCCGCTTCCGCTCGACCTGGGTGGCGGTGGAGGATCTCCGTCCCGGAGACCTGGTGGCCATCGCCACCGACGTTCCTGATTTCGGGACCGCGGCGCCCCTCCTCGTCCCCGAGGGGCCCGAGGCGGCGTGCTTCCCGACGACGACGTCGAATGACCTGTGCTGGTGGGTCGGCGTGTACCTGGGTGACGGCTTCATCAAGCAAGGCCGCTGGCCCGTGGTCGAGATCGCCGTGGACAAGTCCGACGGTGAGCTGGTGGACGAGATCCGCCGTGTGACGCAGGAGCTGTTCGGGATCGAGCTCGTGCTCTCGCCCGACGGCAGCCGCCTGCGGGGGAAGGGGACCGCCGCGCTGGCCGAATTCATCGAGCTCAACGGCCTGGGCGGCACCTCGCACACCAAGCGCCTGCCCGACTGGTGCTTCGGCGTCCCCCGGTCTCAGCGTCTGGCCTTGGCGGCGGGTCTGCTCGATGCCGACGGCTACGTGCGGGACCACCCCACGTCCAAGGACGCCATGTACTGCAGTGCCAACCGCGAGCTGCTGTCCCAGCTCAAGGAGCTGCTGGCGCTGTGCGGCATCGCCAGCAGCCGGGTGATCGACGTCCACAACCGCCACCCGTTCGACAAGGACCGCATCCTTGATGCGTACCACCTCCGGTTGAGTGGACGATTCGACCGGCTCCCGGCCCGTTCGCCCCGTCGACGCGACCGGATGGGGCGTCGTCAGTACGTGCACACCTACCGGACGGCCAAGGGGACGGACTTCCGCGCTCCCACGAGCGAGATGCTCGGATTCGTCAAGATCGAGACCATCGAGTCGGTGGGCGTCGAGCCCGTGTTCGACATCGAGGTGAGCGGGCAACACAACTTTGTGGCCGAGGGGTTCGTCGTCCACAACTCCGAGGTCGTCTTCCACCGCAACCGGGAGGACCTCGAGGCGCAGGGGGTGCTCTTCTGCGACATGGACACGGCGGTGCGCGACTACCCCGACATCGTTCGGAAGTGGTTCGGCACCATCATCCCGCCCAACGACAACAAGTTCGCCGCCCTCAACTCGGCGGTGTGGTCGGGCGGTTCGTTCATCTACGTGCCACCCGGCGTCCAGGTGGAGATGCCGCTGCAGGCCTACTTCCGCATCAACACCGAGAACATGGGCCAGTTCGAGCGGACGCTCATCATCGCCGACGAGGGATCCCAGGTGCACTACGTCGAGGGATGCTCGGCGCCGGTGTACACGACGGACTCCTTGCACTCGGCCGTGGTGGAGCTGGTCGCACTGCCCGGGTCGCGCATCACCTACACGACCATTCAGAACTGGTCCAACAACGTCTACAACCTGGTGACCAAGCGGGCGCGCGCCGAGGCCGAGTCACACGTCGAGTGGATCGACGGGAACATCGGCTGCCTCGCCCAAGGGTCGCAGGTCACCACCCGGAGCGGCGTCAAGCCGATCGAGCTGTTGGTCCCGGGCGAGGAAGTCCTTTCCTACGACGAGGCTGGCGGTGAGCTGTGCTTCCGGCGGGTGATCGCCAAGCGCTATTCCGGGGAGCAGCTGGTCCGCGAAGTGCGGGTGGGGGAGCGACGGCTCCTCGCCACGGACAATCACCCCTTCTACAGCTACACCTATGACGCAGGTCGCGCCAAGAAGTCCGGGCGCTACGAGCTCGGCTACGTGCGTTGCGACGAGCTGGGGCAGGTCATCGTGCCTGCGACGTCGATCGACTACGGCGAGTCTCACAAGCTCGAATTGCCCGAGGCGACCACGTCGTTCATGAGTGCCAATCAGTACAGCGACTCGTTCGAAGCCGTGCGCACCAGGCAGACGCGCCTCGAAGCACCCGAGAAGACGACCGACGATCTCATGTGGCTGTTCGGCCTCTTCACCGGTGCCGGGTCCGTCGAGCGCAAGGCGGCCCGTAACGGTCGGAGCCGGTGGGCTCGGGTCACCTTCTCGATGCCGAGCGAGGATCGTGCCCGGGGGCGGCTGGTCGACGTCATGGCCTCCCTCATGCCCGGCGTCGTGCCCGGCGAGCGCGCCGACGGCGTGACGTTGCGCTGGTCGAGCGTCGAGCTGGCGGACCTGTTCGAGGGCAACGGATTCGTCACCGGTGCGGCCCGCAAGCGGGTGCCGTCGTGGGTCTTGGATCTTCCCGAGAGCGAGCGACTGGCGTTCGTGGCCGGGTACCTCGACTCCGACGGGTGCGCATCCCGGGGCCAGCGGGGTTTCAGCCTGAAGTCCGTGAACCGGGCGCTCCTCGAGGATGTGGCACAGGTCCTGACGTCACTCGGCATCGCCTGCCGCCTGCACACCGAGTCCGATGTGGAGCACGAGGTCGTGGTTCTCGGCTACCGCTCGACGTGCCGGGGAAGTCACAGTCTCGTGTTCCGTGCCGATCCTCGCCTCGCTGCGCACGTGAGCGAAGGGCTGTGGGCCGCCGTTGACGCCCAGGAGGAACTGGCGCTGCAGCATTTTCGCACCGTCGGTCGCTCGAACATCGTGCTGCCGTCGACGGTGGAGATCCGCAACGCCAAGGTGTCGGAACCGCTCGAGACCGTGCCCACGTGGGACATCGAGGTCGAAGGCACCGGCAACTTCGTGTCCGAGGGCTTCATCGTGCACAACTCCCGCCTGACCATGAAGTACCCGTCGGTCTACCTGGTGGGGCCCAAGGCCTCGGGCGAGGTGCTGTCGGTGGCGTACGCCGGCGCCGGCCAGCACCAGGACGCGGGGGCGAAGATGATTCACGCCGCACCCGAGACGACGTCGACCATCGTGTCGAAGTCGATCTCCAAGGACGGCGGGCTGTCCACCTACCGGGGTCTGGTCCGGGTGGAGGAGGGGGCCAAGCACGCCAAGAGCTTCGTGCGCTGTGACGCCCTCATCCTCGACGAGGACTCCACGTCGGAGACCAAGCCGTACATGGAGGTGGAGGAGCGCGACGCCCAGATCGGCCACGAGGCCACGGTGTCGAAGATCGGGGAGGACCAGCTCTTCTACCTGATGAGCCGGGGCCTGTCCGAGAGCCAGGCCATGGGCATGATCGTCAACGGCTTCATCGAGCCCGTGGTCCGCACGCTCCCCATGGAGTACGCCGTGGAGTGGAGCCGGCTCATCGAGCTGCAGATGGAGGGATCGGTCGGCTGATGGGCCTGGTCGTGGCGACCGGTCGCGTCGCGGCGGCGCACATGGGAGGATGACGCCGTGCCCATGCGTGAGGAGTGCAAGCACTTCCAGAGCCGTACGTACGCCACCGGGGAGGTCGTGCGTTTCTGCGTCCTCGACCTCGCACCCGAGGCGCCCTGGCGCTGTCCCGACGACTGCCAGTCCTATGCACCGCGCCTGGCCGACGTCGGATGGGACCACGGCAAGCTGGTCGAGCCGCCCGTCGAGGACGAGCCCGGGCCCGGTGGTCCTGAGGTCATCCAACTCCTCGAGGAGGCGGAGGACATCGTGGACGCGGTGGTGCCCGAGACCGTGGCTGATGTCGAGCGCCAAGAACGGCGGGCTGCTCCCGGGCGCCGACGCTGGCCCTGGCGGCGTCGCTGAGTCAGCGCCCCCGGAATTGGGGGGCGCGCTTCTCCATGAACGCCGTCATGGCCTCGGCCAGGTCGTCGGAGCCGAGGAAGCCCGCGTTCCAGGTGGCGACGTAGTCGAGGCCCTCGGCCACCGATCGGTCCTCGCACGCGGTGAGCACCGCCTTCGTGCCCTGCACGGCCAGCGGGGAGTTGTCGGCGATCTCGGCGGCCAGCCGGCGCGCCGCCGCCAGCACGGCGTCGGCGTCGGGGAGCACGTCGTTCACCAGGCCGATCTCCTTGGCACGCGTGGCGGTGATGTCCTTGCCGGTGAAGGCCAGTTCCGCCACGTGGCCCTTGCCGATGATGTGGGGCAGACGCTGCAGGCTCCCCAGGTCGGCCACGATGGCCACGCGGGTCTCGCGCACCGAGAACACGGCGTCAGCGCTCGCCAGGCGGATGTCGCACGCCGAGGCCAGGTCCACACCCCCGCCGATGCAGTAGCCGTGCACCGCCGCCACCACCGGTTTGGGGCAGTCCGCCACGGCGGTGATCGATCGCTGCATGCGCAGGATGGACGGTCGCGCCGCCATGGCCCGTGCTGCCATCGACGGGGCCCCGTCGCCACTTCCGTCGGAGGCCGGACGGGCCTCCTCGGAGGTCGTCCCCGCCCCGGTGAGCAGCCCCGCCATGGCTTTGAGGTCGAGGCCCACGCTGAAGTGCGGCCCCCGCGCCGCCACCACAACGGCGCGCACCGAGCGGTCGTCGCTCAGCTCGGCCATGGCCATCGGGAGGTCGTTCCAGAAGGCGGGGCCCATGGCGTTGCGCCCCTCGGGCCGGTCGAGCCACAGCGTGGCGACATGGTCGTCGCGTTCGATGGAGAGGACGTCGGAGTGGGGCATGGGCGCCACATTAGGGCCGGTAGGATCCACGCGGCCGCCGGCGACGGCGCTGAGTCCCGCAACACCCGAGAGAGGTAGACCCCTGAGCACATTCACGGCCGACGCCTCGGCGGCGCTGGGGGGACCCGACTGGCTGGTGCGTCGCCGCGCCGACGCCTGGGACCGCTTCGCCGCGAGCTCGGTGCCCACCGAGTCCGAAGAGGTGTGGCGCTACAGCGGCATCGACCGGTTCGACCTCGGCGCCTACGCGCCCGCCGTCGCCGACGACGCCGGATCAGCCGCCGCCGTCTCGGCCGCCCGTGACCTCGCCGCCGCCCTGGGCCCGCGTGCCGCGCTGGTGGTGACGCGCAACGGCCACATCGAGGCCGTCGACGTGTCGCCCACCGCCCCTGCCGACGGTCTGTCGGTGGCAGGGGCGCGTGCCGCGCTCACGGGTGGGCGCGGCATCTCGGTGTCCGAGACTGACGCCTTCGGGATCCTGTCGCCCGGCGGTGACGCCTTCGGCGCTCTGCACGACGCCTTCCTCGACGATGTCGTGCTGGTGCGCGTGGCCCGCAAGACGACGGTGCAGGAGCCGGTGGTGATCGTCCACCTGGTCGACGCGGCCGTCCCCGGCGCCGCCGGCCTGTCGGCCTTCCCCCGCACCTTCATCGAGCTCGGGACATCGGCCGAGGCAGGCGTGGTGGAGCTCTTCGTCCCCGCCGCCGTCCCTGCCGGAGCCCGCCCCGCCGGGGGCGAGGCCGAAGCGCTGTCTCGCCCCGTCCTCGTCATCCCCGTCACCGAGATCGACGTGGCCGACGACGCCCGGCTGCGCTACGCCAACCTCCAGGTGCTCGACGCCGCCTCCACCTGCATCGCCACCCAGGCCAGCCGGGTCGGTCGCGACGCGAATCTCCGTTCGTTCACCGCCGGCCTGGGTGGTGCCTACGCCCGGGTCCGCACCGACTCCGACCTCGTCGGCCAGGCGGGCAGCACCGCCCTGCTCGCCGCATATCTCGGTACAGGCGATCAGGTGCACGACTTCCGCACCCTGCAGGACCACCACGCCCCGCGCACCGAGAGCGAGCTGTTGTTCAAAGGAGCCGTGGCCGACGCGGCGCGCTCGGTCTACAGCGGCATGATCCGCATCCGCAAGGGGGCCAAGGGGTCAGACGCCAGGCAGACCAACCACAACCTCGTCCTGTCGGAGGGTGCGCACGCCGACTCGGTGCCGAACCTCGACATCGACGAGAACGACGTCCGCTGCAGCCACGCCTCCACCGTCGGCCCCATCGACGAGGAGCAGCGCTACTACCTCGAGACCCGGGGTATCGAGCCCGCCGTGGCCGAGCGTCTGGTGGTGCAGGGCTTCTTCTCGGACCTGGCCGGGCGCGCCCCGTTCCCGGGCGTCGGGCGGTGGGTGGAAGCGGCGGTGGGACTGCGCCTGGCCGGGCGCCTTCCCGCCCAGCGCGCCGCGGCGGGCACCGAGGAGGCGTCCCATGGGTGAGGTGGTGCGCCTGTGCGGGCGCGACGACATCGGCGACGGCTGCGCCCGGCGCTTCGAGGTGGCACAGCATCCGATCGCCCTGGTGCGGCTGGGCGACGACTTCTACGCCATCGGGGACACGTGCAGTCACGAGGACTATTCGCTGTCCGAGGGAGAGGTGCTGCCCGAGGCGTGCGAGATCGAGTGCTGGAAGCACGGGTCGATGTTCGATCTCCGCACCGGCGAGCCGCGTTCGCTGCCCGCCACCAAGCCGGTGCCGGTGTACAGCGTCCAGGTGACCGGCGACGACGTGTCGGTGGTCCTGCCGTGAGTCCGGCCGACACGCCGGGCGGGTCCGACCACGAGCTCGTGGTGCGCGGCCTTCGGGCCGGGGTGGTGGGCATCGAGGTGCTGCGCGGTGTCGACGTCACGGTGCGCAGCGGCGAGGTGCACGCCGTGATGGGGCCCAACGGCTCGGGCAAGAGCACGCTGGCCCACGTCCTCATGGGAAAGCCCGGCTACCAGGTGCTCGGCGGCGAGGTGACGCTCGACGGCGAGGACCTGCTCGCCCTGCCGGCCTGGCGTCGTGCCCGGCTCGGGTTGTTCCTGGCACCGCAGTACCCGACTGAGGTCCCCGGCGTGCACCTCGACCAGGTGCTCACCGAGGCGCTTGCCGCCCAGTTCCAGGAGGTCGCCGGTGTGGCCGCCGCGGCTTCGGCCGAGGCGGTGCGTGTCGGGCTCGAGCCACGCCTGCTCGAGCGGCCGCTCAACGTCGATCTGTCGGGGGGTGAGCGCAAGCGCAGCGAGACGCTCCAGCTCGCGCTCATGCGGCCCCGTATCGCCATCCTGGACGAGCTCGACTCGGGCATCGACGTCGACGGTTTGCGCGACGTGGCGCAGCGCGTCCGTGAGGCCGTGGCCGAATGGGGTCTGGGCGTGCTCGCCATCACCCACTACCGACGCCTCCTGTCGGTGCTGCGCCCCGACGTCGTGCACGTGCTCGTGCGAGGGCGCATCGTGGCGAGCGGTGGCCCCGAGCTCGCCGACGAGCTCGAGCGGTCCGGATACGGCGCCTTCGAGGCCATCGAGCGGGAGGCCGCGTCCGGCACGGCCGGCTGACCGGCCCGTCGTCGCCCGACCGGCCGGCGGTACCATGACGGCGCCGTCCCCGACGCCGCACCCAGGAGCCCGCCGTGCGCATCTTCAGCTTCCACCTGATGCCCTACCCGGGCCTGCCCCCCGACTACGAGGGCCCCGCCTGGATCACGTGCCCGAACGAGTTCTTCGACCCGCGTCTGGGTGGTGAGCTCTACAACCGGTACATCGACGACCTGATCTACGCCGAGGAGCTCGGGTTCGACGGCGTCTGCGTCAACGAGCACCATCAGAACGCCTATGGCATCATGCCGTCGCCCAATCTCATCGCTTCGATACTGGCCCGCCAGACGTCGCGGGTGCGCATCGCCGTGGTGGGCAACGCCCTCCCCCTGTACGACCCGCCCACGCGGGTGGCGGAGGAGTTCGCCATGATCGACTGCCTGAGCGGGGGGCGTCTCATCGCCGGCATGGTGGTGGGGGGCGGTCCCGAGTACTACTCGTTCTCCCTCAACCCCACCGAGGCACGTCAGCGCTTCGCCGAGGCGCACGATCTCATCCTGCGCGCATGGACCGAGCCCGGGCCGTTCGAGTTCGTGGGCAAGTACTACAAGCTCCGGTACGTCAACTCCTGGCCCCGGCCCATCCAGCAGCCGCATCCCGAGATCTGGATCCCGGGCGCGGGCTCGCTCGAGACGCTCGAGTTCGTTGCCAAGCACCGGTACGCCTACATGGGGATCCCCTATTTCCACCTGCGGGTGTTCGAGCGCATGTTCTCCATGATGCGCGAGGCGTGTGAGCGCGAGGGGTACGAGGCCGACCCGCTCCAGCTCGGATGGCTGGTGCCGGTGTTCGTGGCCGAGACCGATGCCGAGGCCCGCCGACGCTTCGAGGAGCACTTCTGGTACTTCGTCCGCCGCCTGCTCCCCGGCATCAACATCTCGCCGCCCGGCTACACCTCGGTGCGGTCGATGGAGAACATCATGAAGAACGCCGGCACCTTCGCCCTCAACCTCCAGACGTGGGAGGAGGTGGTCGAGGGGCATTACGCCATCGTGGGGTCCCCCGACACCGTGGCCGAGCTGCTCTCCGAGGACGTCGAGCGCCTGGGGGTGGGGAATCTGCTCGGCCTGTTCCAGCTGGGAACGCTGCCGGCCGATGACACCCGCCGCAACCTCGAGCTCTTCGCCACCGAGGTCATGCCCATCCTGCGGGCGCGCTTTCCGGGCACCGAGCGCCTGGCCAGTGAGGCGGCGGCGCCGTGAGCGCGCTCGCCGCCACCGTGCTCGACACCGCCGTCGGCCGGATCGAGCTCCACGAGGGAGGCGACGGAGGGCCGGCGCCATTGGTGTACCTGCATTCGGCCCAGGGTGAGGGGCCGGGCACGGCCATGCTCGAGGAGCTGGCGAGCACCCGCAGGGTGGTGGCACCGATGTTCCCCGGCTTCGGTGACTCCGAAGGACTCGAGCACATCGACGACGTCGAGGATGGCGCCTTCCATCTCCTCGACGTCCTCGACCGGCTCGGCATCGACCGCACCGACGTGGTGGGCGCGTCGCTCGGCGGATGGATCGGTGCCGAGCTGGCGGTGCGCTGGCCCGAACGGGTGCGCCGTCTCGTCCTCGTGAACGCCGTGGGCCTCTTCGTCGAGGGCGTCCCCATCACCGAGATCTTCGGTCGTCCGCTGTCGGAGTTGGCCGATGACCTCTTCGCCGATCGCGATCATCCGCTGGCAGCGCTCATGTACGCCATGGCCCCTCTGGAGTCCGACCCGTCCCAGATCCCCTTCGAGCTCGTGCGCCCCGTCCTGCAGGCGCTCGCCGCCACGGCCCGGATCGGCTGGAACCCCTATCTGCACGATCCCAAGCTGCGGGGGCGGCTCGGACGCATCACCGCCCCCACGCTGGTCGTCCACGGTGTCCACGACGGCATCGTCCCCCGGGCCCACGCCGAGGCGTACGCGGCCGGCATCCCCGACGCCACGCTCGTCGATCTGGCGGGGGCGGCCCACATGGCCGTGGTGGAGCGTCCCGTTGAGCTGGCCGAACTCGTGGTGGCGCACCTCGCCGGCTGAGCGGCGCGACGCGGCGGCGGGGGGAGGCGCTGGTACCGTCTTGCAATGGCGCGTCGTCCTCCCCGAGGTAGCGGCGCGGGCCGCCGCCGGCGCGGACCCGGCCCCGGGGGAGGCGCCGATCCCGCCGCAGGCGCCAGGCCGCCGGGCCGCCGCCCCGCCCACGCCGCCGGCGGTCGCCCGAACGGGCCCCGCCCGGAGCCGGCCACAGCCGCCGGCGCCCCGCCCGGTACGTCCCCCGGACAACCGGTACCGCCGGGACGCCCCGGTGCCGTGCCGCCCGCGCCCGGGCGCAAGCGGCGCCGGCGCCGCAGCCGGGGGGAGCGGGCCATCAAGTGGGCGGTGGTGGTGGTGGGCCTCACCCTCATCGTGGCCGCCTCGGTGTCGGGGTACCTGTGGTTCCGGCTGGGGGAGATCAAGTCCCTCAAATGCACGACGTGTGCGGTCGTGTCCGACGGCTCGCCCTACAACGTGCTCATCGTGGGCTCGGACTCGAGGGCGGGGAACACCGGTGCCGCCGCCAAGTCCTTCGGCAGCGCCGCACAGGTGGGCGGACAGCGAAGCGACACCATCAAGGTGCTCCACGTCGACCCGGCGGCGGGCACCGCCGACATCCTGTCGATCCCCCGCGACACCTACGTGCAGCTCTCGGGCATGCCGTCGGGAACGGGCCTGGCCGCCGACAACAAGATCAACACCGCATTCAACAGCGGGCCCTCGGCGCTCATCGAGACCATCGAGAACACCTTCGGCATCCCCATCAACCACTTCGTGATTGTCGACTTCAACGGCGTCATCGACCTGGTCCAAGCGGTGGGGGGGATCAACCTCGACTTCCCCTACCCGGCTCGTGACAACGACCAGGGCAACAACAACTCGGGCCTGCGCATCACCCACTCGGGATGCCAGACGTTGAACGGCAACATGGCGCTGGCCCTGTCGCGCTCGCGCTACTACGAGTACGAGGTCCACCCCGGGTACTGGGAGTACGACGGCACGGGGGACCTGGGACGCATCCAGCGCCAGAACGCCATCATCCAGGCCGTCATCAACAAGGCGAAGTCGAGCTACAACCCGCTCACCGTGAACGCCTTCCTGGGGTCGATCGTCCACGACATCACCAAGGACGACGGGTTGTCGACCAGCGACATCTTGGCGCTGGCCCAGCGCTATCACGCCTTTTCGGCCTCGGCCCTCAAGACCTACACGCTGCCCACGCTCGGGGCGAGCTCGTACGCGGCGGGCTCGGTGGAGGTGGTGCAGCAGCCCCAGGCCGACCAGGTCATCAGCCAGTTCATGGGAACGGCCCCGGGCCAGGTGACCACCCCTCCGCTCGACGGATCGGGCTCCCCGGTCACCACACCGCCCACCACCGTCCCCACGAGCTCGGCCAGGGGCGGCTCGTCGGGCAGCGCGTCCACCACGACCACGGTGCCCGGTCAGGGCCCGTTCAACCCGACCCCCTGCTGAGGGCGGCTCAGGGGGCGGTCACGCCCGCTTCGGCCTCGTCGAGCCCCTGGGCGAGGGTGTTCCACGACAGCGTGGCGCACTTGATGCGGACCGGGAACTTGACCACGCCCTGCAGGGCGGCGAGCTCACCGAGCGAGTCGGGGTCCACAACCACGGCGTCGGCGTCGTCGGGTCCCGAACCGTTGGCACGCGTCTCGCCGTCCCCCAGGCGCAGCTCGTGCACCGACATCATGGCCTTGAAGGTGCGGATCAGGTCGCGCACATCGGCCACGGTCTTGCCCTTCACGGCCGCCGACATGAGCGAGGCGGAGGACTGGCTGATGGAGCAGCCCTGCCCGGCGAAGCGGATGTCGCGCACCGTGTCACCCTCGACGTCCACGTAGACGACGATCTCGTCGCCGCACAGCGGGTTGAAGCCCTCGACGCGATGGGCGGGTGGCGCGGGCAGCTCGCCGCGGTTACGGGGGCTTCGGTAGTGGTCGAGGATGATCTCGCGGTAGAGATCTTCGAGACCGGACATGTGCTCCTCGGTGCTCAGGAAAGTGGTGGTCGGGATGGGCTGCCGGCGCGGCGGCCGCCTGTGGGCGGGCGTCGCCTCCTATCCGAAGAGGCTACCGGCCTCGGCCAGGGCGTCGGCCAGGGCGTCCACGTCGTCCTGGTCGTTGTACAGGTAGAGCGACGCCCGGGCGGTGGCGTTGACCCCGAGGCGCCGCATCAGGGGCTTGGCGCAGTGGTGGCCGGCCCGCACGCACACGCCCGCCTGGTCGAGGACCTGGGCGAGGTCGTGGGGGTGTATGTCGCGGAAGGCGAGCGACAGCACCCCACCTCGCCCTTCGGTGCCGGGGGGTCCGAAGATCGTGATGTCCTTGCCGAAGCGGTCCGCCAGCACCTCCTGGGCGTAGGCGGTCAGAGTCATCTCGTGGGTGTGGATCGCCTCGAGGCCCACGGCCGCCAGGTACGACACCGCCGCGCCCAGCCCCACGGCTTCGGCGATGGGGGGCGTGCCCGCCTCGAACTTCATGGGCAGCTCGTTGGGGCTGAATCCGTCGTGGCGCACGTCGCGGATCATGCTCCCCCCGCCCATGAACGGCGGCATGTCCTCGAGCAGGTCGCGGCGTGCCCACAGGACCCCGATGCCGGTGGGCCCGAGCATCTTGTGGGCGCTGAAGGCCAGGAAGTCACACCCCATGGTGGTGACGTCGGTGGGGATGTGGGGCACCGACTGGGCCCCGTCGGCCAGCACGAGCGCCCCGGCGTCGTGGGCTGCCTCGGCGATGCGGGCGAACGGGGTGATGGTGCCGAGCACGTTGGACATCGAGGTGCAGGCCACCAGCTTCACCCCGTCGAGCAGGCGGTCGAGGTCGGTCAGGTCGAGGCGGTACTGCTCGTCGACACCGATCCAGCGCAGCTCGACGCCGCGCTCTTCGGCCAGCATGAGCCAGGGGACGATGTTGGAGTGGTGCTCCATGTCGGTGAGCAGCACTGCGTCCCCGGCCCGGAGGTTGGCCCGTCCCCACGTGGCGGCCACCAGGTTGATGGACTCGGTGGCGTTCTTGGTGAAGACGACTTCGTGCTCGGGATCGGGAGCTCCGATGAACCGGCCCACCGACATCCGGGCCTCGGCATAGAGCCGATCGGACTCTTCGGCCAAGGCGTACACACCACGGTGCACGTTGGCGTACGTGGTCGAGTAGAAGTCGTCCATGGCATCGAGCACGCTCTGGGGGCGCTGGGACGAGGACGCCGAGTCCAGGTAGACGACGCGCCGCCCGTGCACGGTGCGGCCCAGCACCGGGAAATCCGCCTTGCGGACACCGGGGGCCGTGCCCGGCGCGCAGGGCGACGCGTCGGCCCCGGGTGCGTCCGCACCGGTGTGGGTCGCGGTCACCTCCGCCACGGCTCGAACCCTTCGGCCTCGAGGCGGTCGGCCAGCTCCGGGCCGCCGCGGTCGACGATCCTGCCCTCGACGAGCACGTGCACGACATCAGGGCGGAGCAGATCGAGGATCCGGGTGTAGTGGGTGACGAGCAGCACCCCGAGCGTGCGACGTTGCGCCCGCACGGCCTGCACGCCTTCGGCCACGATGCGCAGGGCGTCGATGTCGAGGCCCGAGTCGGTCTCGTCCAGGATGGCGAGCTCGGGGTCGAGCATGGCCATCTGCAGGATCTCGTTGCGCTTCTTCTCGCCCCCGGAGTACCCCTCGTTGAGGTGCCGGGACCCGAAGGACTCGTCCATCCCGAGGCGCTTCATCCACTCGAGCATCGCCATCCTGACCTCGAGCACGGAGCGGTCCTCGCCCACGCGTCCCGACAGCGCCTGGCGCAGGAACTGGGTCACGGGGACGCCGGGGATCTCCTCGGGGTACTGGAAGGCCAGGAACATGCCGGCTTTGGCCCGCACGTCGGTGGGCCAGGTGGTGACGTCCTCGCCGCGGAAGCGGATCGCACCCTCGGTGACCTGGTAGGAGGGGCTGCCGAGGAGGGTGCCGGCCAGCGTCGACTTGCCCGACCCGTTGGGCCCCATGAGGGCATGGAGCTCGCCCTCGCCCACGGCCAGGTCCACGCCGCGCAGGATCTCCGTGCCGTCCACGCTCACATGGAGGTGCTCGATCTCGAGCAGGGGGGCCACGCCGGGGAGTCTACCGTCGTCGGCCGATTTGCACTACGGCCGTAGTGGCAATCCCCCCGACCCCCCACCCCGGGCTCCTCACCCCTTCCGACCAGGTGATTCAATAGAACACCGTCGTCCGGTAGCGTCCCCGTGGTGAGCGACCCGTGGAACTTCGCCGGCAAGGTGGCCTCCACGGGGACCTCCAGCGGGGTGGTGACCCTGGTGGACGAGTCCACCTTCGCCATAAGCGGCGGCAACGGCGACGTGACGGCGCCCTCGGCCGGGGGCCTCTTCGTGCGGGACACCCGGATCCTGTCCCGCCTCGAGCTTCGGGTGAACGGGACCCGGCCCGAGCCGCTGGCGGTGGTCTCCGACGACCCCTTCTCGGCCACCTTCGTGTCGCGCTGCCCGCCCCGGCCCGGGTTCGCCGACTCCACCCTCATGGTGTTCCGGCGCCGCTACGTGGGCCAGGGCATGCGCGAGGACCTCGTCATCCGGAACTTCGGCGACGAGCCCACGTTCTGCTCGTTGGAGCTGTTCGTCGACAGCGACTTCGCCGACCTGTTCGCCGTCAAGGAGGGCCGCGTCACCGACGTCGACGGTGACATCACCCGCGAGCACGGTGACGCCCACCTCGAGTTCTCGTTCCGGCGCGGCACGGTGAGCCGCGGGCTCGTCCTGAACGTGGTGCCCACCCCGGCGGTGCTGGCCGACGACCTGGTGAGCTTCGAGGCGATCGTCCCCGCCCACGGTCAGTGGAGCGGGTGCATGGAGTTCCACCCCGTCATCGAGGGCAAGACGATCGATCCCCGCTACCTGTGCGGCCAACCCGTCGACCGCGCCGCGCCGGCCGAGCGCCTGGCCAAGTGGCGACGCCAGGTGCCTCAGGTCGAGACGGACCACGAGGGGCTGCGGGCCGTGATCGCCTCGAGCGCCGAGGACCTGGGGGCACTGCGCATCTTCGACCCCGATTACCCCGAGCGGGTCGTGCTCGCCGCCGGCGCCCCGTGGTTCATGACCGTGTTCGGGCGCGACTCGATCATCACCTCGTGGATGGCACTGCTCGTCGACCCCGACCTCGCACTGGGTGTGCTGCAGACGTTGGCCCGCTTCCAGGGGGAGAACATCGACCCCCGGAGCGAGGAGCAGCCCGGGCGCATCCTCCACGAGATGCGCTTCGGCGACGCACCGTCACTGTCGCTCGGCGGCGGCAGCATCTACTACGGCACGGCCGACGCCACTCCGCTGTTCGTCATGCTGCTGGGCGAGCTGCGGCGCTGGGGTCTTGCCCGCGAGGTGGTGGACGAGCTGCTGCCCAACGCCGAGCGCGCCCTCGAATGGATCGACAACTACGGGGACCTCGACGGCGACGGGTACGTCGAGTACCAGCGCATGACCGACCGGGGCCTCGCCAACCAGGGATGGAAGGACTCCCACGACGGGATCCGCTACGCCGACGGGCGCATCGCCCATGCCCCCATCGCCCTGTGCGAGGTCCAGGCCTACGTCTACAGCGCCTACCTGGCGCGCGCCCACTTCGCCCGGGAGGCGGGCGACGAAGCCACCTTCGAGCGCTTCCGGGCCAAGGCCACCAGGCTCAAGACCGACTTCAACCGCGACTTCTGGCTCGAGGACCGGGGCTGGTTCGCGGTCGGTCTCGACGGTGACAAGCGACCCATCGACTCGCTCACCTCGAACATGGGGCACTGCCTGTGGACGGGGATCGTCGACGAGGACAAGGCGCACGTCGTGGCGGCAAAGATCATGTCGAGCGAGCTCTTCACGGGGTGGGGGATCCGCACCCTGGCGACGTCGATGGGGGGCTACAACCCCATGAGCTACCACTGCGGCTCGGTGTGGCCCCACGACACCGCCATCGTGGCGGCGGGGCTGGCCCGCTACGGGTTCATGGAGCCTGCGCTGCGCCTCGTCTACTCGCTCCTCGACGCCGCCACCAGCCTCGGTGGCCGCCTGCCCGAGCTGTTCTGCGGGCTCGACCGCTCCGAGTTCTCCTCGCCCGTGGCGTACCCGACGTCGTGCTCACCCCAGGCCTGGGCGGCGGCGTCGCCGCTTCTGTGCCTGCGCACCATCCTGCGGCTCGATCCCTGGGTGCCCTACGGCAAGACGTGGCTTTCGCCCGTGCTCCCCGAGGGGATGAAGTACCTCAAGGTGGAGGGCATCCCGTTGGCCGGGTCGCGGGTGACGGTCGAGGTCGACGGGGCCGACGTGCACGTGTCGGGCCTGCCCCCCGAGGTGGAGCTCATCACCGAGCCCCGCCACCCCGCCACGGCCGTCTGAGCACGCCGGCGCCGGCGCGTCAGCCGCCCGGCAGCGTGCGCTCCGCCACCACCGGGCCCAACGCGGCGTGGGGCACGGCGGCCTGCGCGTTTCCGAGCGGCACCACGCTCGCCACCGACTGGCTGCCCGGCATGGCGCCGCACGCCGGGTCGAAGGGGACGCTCGCCTCCACCTCGATGGCGCCGGTCGGCTCGAGCTCGGTCCATCCCTGGTAGGAGGCGCAGGCCGGCAGGCTCACGAGCACTGCGGTGCTGCCCGGGCCCACGACCTGCCACGGCACCGACACGAGCTCGTCGGGGCGGGTGACGGTGGGAGGTTGCACCGGACCGCCGCACGTCGCCGGCCCCGCGCTCGTGTAGGCGAGGACGTCGTGACCCGTCTGGGCGTCGAAGACCACCACCGTGTACCGGTCGGGCCGGGCCGCGTCCGAGAGCGTCGAGCCGGTGGTCGTCGTCGAGGCCGTGGTCGTGGTCGACCCCGCCGCCGAGGCGCATCCCGGGTTCCACGCGATCCCCACCCAGGCCAGGCGGCCGTCGTAGCTCGGCAATGACGCGGGGACCACGCCACCGGGAACGGGAACGGTGGTGGAGGCCTCTGTGGTCGTCGCACCCGGCGCGGCGCCGGTCGTGGTCGTCGCTCCGCCCGGGACGGTGGTGGAGGCGGTCGTCGTCGTGCCCGTCGTGCTGGTCGTGGTTCCCGGCGCTGCGGTCGTCGTCGAGCCGGACGCGGTGGTGGGCGCACCCGGGGCCGTGGTCGACGCGGCAGCTCCGGAGGACGAGCCGGCGGACGAGGTGGTGGTGGAGGCAGGCGTGGCGACGGCGGGCGACACGGTGACGAGGCCCAACCCCACCACCGAGAAGTCGTAGGTGCCCTCCACCGCGTCAGCGGCTCGGAACATCGACAGGGCGGCCGACGCGGGCACCCGTGCCTTGTCCGTTCCGGGCGGAGCGATGATCAGGTCGCCCCCGTCGAGATCCACCGTCTTCACGAAGCGCACGCCGCGCACGGCCGACAGAGACGGCAGCTCGGAGCCGATGGCCTTGGCGTTCCCGTGGAACGCCGTGCAGCCGGCCGAGAGCGCCGCCACCAGGACCAGCGGCGCGAGGCGGCGCCAGGAGGACGGGGGGCCCACGGGCCACAGTCTGCCCGGAGCCCGGCGTTAATCTGCGTCAATGCCGGTCCCCGCCGCCCGCCCCGGCGCGTCCCGCACGGCCCCGGGCGAGGCGTTCGTGCTGGCCGTGGACCTGGGGACAGGTGGGCCCAAGGTGGCCCTCGTCACGTGCACGGGGGCCATCGCGGCCAGCGCCCACGAGGCCGTTCCCACCGGGCTCCTTCCCGGTGGGGGTGCCGAGCAGGACCCCGGAGCGTGGTGGACGGCGGTCGTCACCGCCACCCGGCGCGCCATAGACGCGGCGGCGCTCGACCCGGCCGGCGCCCTCGGTGTGGTGTGCACGGCGCAGTGGTCGGGGACGGTCGCCGTCGACGGCGACGGCGTCCCCCTGCGACCGGCCGTGATCTGGATGGACTCCCGGGGTGCGGGGCCCATGCGCCGCCAGCTACGGGGGCCGTTGAGCGTCATGGGCTACGACGTCCGCAAGCTGCAGCGCTTCATCAGGCTCACCGGCGGCGCGCCCGGACAGTCGGGCAAGGACCCGACGGCGCACATCCTGTGGATCCGCGACGCCGAGCCCGACGTCTACCGAGCCACCTACAAGTTCCTGGAGCCGGTGGACTGGCTCAACCTGCGGCTGACGGGACGGTTCTCGGCCTCGTACGACTCCATCGCGGCGCACTGGGTCACCGACAACCGGCGCGTGTCGTCGGTCCACTACGACGAGCGGCTGCTGCGCATGGCGGGGCTCGAGCGGTCCAAGCTTCCCGACCTCGTCGCCCCCGCCACCGTCATGGGAACGCTCGGCACCGACGCCGCCGACGAGCTGGGCCTGCCCGGCGACATCCCCGTGGTGACGGGGTCCGGTGACGTCCACTCCGCCGCGGTGGGGTCCGGCGCGGTGCAGGACTTCGCCGGTCACCTCTACATCGGGACCTCGTCGTGGATCTCGTGCCACGTCCCGTTCAAGAAGACCGACGCCATGCACAACGTGGCATCGATCCCCGCCGCTGTCCCCGGCCGCTACCTGGTGGCCGACGAGCACGAAACAGCGGGGGCGTGTCTGACTTTCGTGGCTCGCAGCCTGGGGTACGCGCCCTCCGGCACACAAGACGACACCGGCGCGTCGGACGGCGCCGGGCTGGTGAACGGCGACGTGTACCGCCGCCTCGACGACGTGGCGGCCTCGGTGCCGGTCGGGTCGGGTGGCGCCCTGTTCACGCCGTGGCTCAACGGTGAGCGCTCACCTGTCGACGACCACACCATCCGTGCCGGGTTCCACAACCTGTCGCTGTCGACGTCGCGCCACGAGCTCGTGCGGGCGGTGTACGAGGGTGTGGCGCTCAACAGCCGCTGGCTGCTCGGCGCCGTGGAGCGCTTCGTGGGCCGGCGCTTCGAGGAGCTCGCCTTCGTCGGGGGTGGCGCCAACTCGGCGGTGTGGGCCCAGATCCACGCCGACGTCACCGGGCGCAGGGTGCGGGCCGTGGCCGATCCGGTGCTCGCCAACGTGCGGGGGGCGGGGTTGCTCGGCCTGCTCGCCCTCGGTCGGGTGGAGATGCGCGACATCCCCGGGGCGGTCGCCACGGCCGGCACCTTCGAGCCCGACCCGTCCACCGCCGCCGTCTACGACGAGCTGTTCCGTGAGTTCGTGAACCTCTACAAGCAGACCAAGCAGATCCACCGGCGGCTCAACCGCCACTGAACCGCCACTGAACCGCTGCCGAGCCCGGCGTCGGGGTCCCGGAGGGTGCCGTGACACACTTCGGGCCGAGCGGTCATCTATACGGTGTGAGACCAGACCCGAAGGACCTGTCCGACGCGGCGCTGCTGCGCTCGGACGATCCCGACGCCTTCGCCGCGGTGTATGACCGCCACGCCCCCAAGGTGTTCGCCTGGGCGGCTGCCCGGGTGGGGGACTACGCGGCCGACCTCACGGCCGAGGTGTTCGCCCAGGCCTGGCGCAGCCGGGGCCGGTTCGCGGATCAGGCCGACGGCTCTGCCGGGCCCTGGCTCTTCGGCATCGCCCAGAACGTGCTGCGGTCCTCGGTGCGAAAGCGCCGCGTCGAGCACTCGGCCCGGACCCGCTTGGGACTGCCGCCCACGGTGTCCGACGAGCACGGGTACGACGTCGTCGAGGAGCGCCTGTCGTTCCCCTCGGCCGTACTGTGCGCCTTCGCCCAGCTGCCTGAGTCCGAGCGCCAGGTCCTCGTGCTCCGCCTCGTCGAAGACCGCTCCTACAAGGAGATCGCCCTGCGCCTGCACTGCACGCCGGTTGCGGCCCGCCTGCGAGTGTCGCGATCGATCCGCCGTCTGCAACTCGTCCTCGGAGGTCCATGACATGAACACGCTCCACCCTGATCTCGAGCGCTACCGCGCCGAGCTGCACGCCGCCATCGCCGCCGATGTCGAGCGCCGGCGGTCGCGTCGCCGGGCGCGGACGCGCCTCGTGCGTATCGGTGTCCCCGGCCTCGCCGCCGCGCTGGGCCTGTCGCTCACCGTGGTGCTCACCGGGTCCGAGGCCGCCTTTGCGGGCTGGAGTCCCGCGCCGACGCCGGCATCGGCCACCGATGCCGCCACCGCCGACCAGACCTGCCAGGCCCGCCTGGCCACCATGGCGCTCGTGCCCGGTGGTGCGCCCGTCGCACCGTGGAACGTGGTGGCGACCGACCAGCGCGGACCGTTCACCCTCGTGGTCTACGGGCACGGGGCCGACGCCGCCACGTGCCTGAGCGGGCCGTCGGTGATGGCGGTGTCCGAGCGCACCGCGGGCGGCGCCTCGAGCTCGGTGTCGGGGACCGGTCGCCTCGAAGGCACGGGCACCGTGCCCGGGGTGCCCCAGAGCTGGTCCATCATGAATGGATCGGGCGGAGCATCCCTCGGCTCCGGCGATGTCACGCACGTGGCCGAGCTGCATCTGGCGTCCGCCGGCCAGGGCCCGTTCACCGTCGTCGAAGGGCAGCTGGCCAACGGGGCGAGCGCTGTCACCGTCGTGCTCAGCGACGGGCAGAAGGTCGAGGCCAGCACTGAGAACGGGTCGTTCCTGGCGTGGTGGCCCGGGACGGCGGGCGCCACCTCGGCCGAGATCACGACCGCCACCGGCACGACCACAGAGCCACTGTCCACCCCCGAGCTGCCCACGCCAACGGGGCCGGGGCACTGCGACAGCTCCGGGACTCCGCCCACCACCGGGGTGTGCACCGGTGGGCCGCAGGGTGGCTCGTCCACCACCCCGGTGGGCGGTGGGCTGGGCTGAGTCAGATGCGCTCGAAGTTGCGGGCGAGCTCCCAGTCGGTGACCACCCGGTTGGCCCGGAGCCATTCCTGACGGGCGGTGTTGAGCAGGTGGTGGTGCACCTCGTCCCCGAACGACGCCGCCGCCACCGGGCTCGCCTCGAGCTCGGCGATGGCCTCCACCAAGGTCGAGGGGATCCGGGGGACGCCGTCGGCGACGTAGGCGTTGCCGGCGAAGGGCGCAGCGAGCTCGAGGCCGTGCTCCACGCCCCACAGGCCGGCGGCGAGGACGCCGGCCAGGGCCAGGTAGGGGTTGACGTCGGCTCCCGGGACCCGGCACTCCACCCGGCGGGCCGCCCCGGCGCCCACCACGCGGAACCCGCAGGTGCGGTTGTCGAGACCCCACGCCGCCGCCGTCGGGGCCCACGACCCGGGGACGAAGCGCTTGTAGGAATTGACGTAGGGCGCCCACAGCCACGTGAGCTGGCGCGCCGCGTGGAGCAGGCCGGCCACGAAGCACCGCCCTGGCTCGGACAGCCCTGTCACGTCGTCATCACCGGCCGTCAGTGGCGCCCCCGTGGTGGCGTCCCACAGGCTGGCGTGGATGTGGCACGACGAGCCCGCCTCGCCCATCGACCACTTGGCCATGAACGAGGCGGACCGTCCGCACTGGTCGGCGATCTCCTTGACACCGTTCTTGAACACGAGATGCCGGTCCGCCACCTCGAGCGCCGGCCCGTAGGTCACGTTGACCTCGTGCTGGCCCCGCCCCGCCTCCCCCTTGGAGAACTCGACGGGCAGGCCCGCACCGAGCATCTCGTTGCGGATGCGCCGAAGCACGTACTCCTCGCGCGAGGTCTGCAGGAGCTGGTAGTCCTCGATGGTCGAGACGTGGGTGTGCAGGTCGCGCCACCCCTTCGCCGCGGCCTCCTCGAAGGTCTCGCGAAACAGGTAGAACTCGAGCTCCGTGGCGCAGCGGATGTCGAGGCCCGCACCCCGGGCCCGCTCGATCTGGCGCTGCAGGATCCGGCGCGGCGACACCTCCACCGGTGCACCGGCCGAGTCGAGCACGTCGCACACCACCATGGCCGAGCCCTCGAGCCAGGGGAGCAGCCGGAGGGAGGTGAGGTCCGGCACCGCCACCACGTCGCCGTAGCCGCGGTCCCATCCGGTGAAGCGGTAGCCCTCGAGGGGCTCCATGTCGACGTCCACCGCCAGCAGGTAGTCGCACGCCTCGATGCCGTGCTCGAGGACGTGGTCGAGAAAGAATCGTCCCGTCACGCGCTTGCCCACCGGGCGCCCCTGCATGTCGGGGAACGCCACCACCACCGTGTCGACGCTGCCGTCGCCGATGCGCTCGGTCAGCTCGTCGAGCCCCAGCATCAACGCACCATGGCACGCCGCACCGGGCCCGTCCAGCATGTCGGCCGGACCACCGCGGTGCAGGCGGTCATTCCGGGGTGACGTAGGCGGCGGTGATGCCCCCGTCGACCACGAGGGCCGAGCCGGTCATGAACGACGACTCGTCCGACGCCAGGAACAGTGCCGCCCTGGCCACTTCCTCGGGACGGCCCAGGCGGCCCATGGGGATGTGGACCATGCGCCGGTTGCGGCGCTCGGGGTCGGCGAGGAGCTCGGCCAGCAACGGCGTCTCGATGGGGCCGGGGCACAAGGCATTGGCCCGCACGTTGCGCCGGGCGTACTCCACGGCGAGCTCACGCGTGAAGGCGAGGACGCCGCCTTTGGACGCCGTGTAGGCGACCTGGGCGGTGGCGGCGCCCATGAGCGCCACGAAGGACGCCACGTTCACGATCGAGCCGCCACCGGCGGCGATCATGGCCGGCACCGCGGCCCGGCTGCACAGCCACACCCCCCGGAGGTTGACGGCCATGACGCGGTCCCAGGTGGCGGGGGGTGTGTCGAGGAGCCCGCCGTCGTCGGAGGGGAAGATGCCGGCGTTGTTGAACAGCACGTGCAGGGCGCCGCAGTCCTGCACGGCTCGGCGCACCGCCTCCTGCGCCTCGCCCTCCACCGAGACGTCGACGGTGACGGCGAGGGCACGGCCCCCGGCCGCCTCGATCCCGTCGACGGTCTCGGCCGCCGCGTCGGACACGACGTCGGCCACCACCACCGTCGCACCCTCGGCGGCGAAGATCCCTGCTGCGGCGCGCCCGATGCCACTGCCCGCACCGGTGATGAGTGCCACCTTGCCAACGAGTCGGTTCGCCACGCCACGAACCTATCCGTGCCGATCGCCACCCGCCGCCCTGCGCCGGGCCGCCCGGACCGGGCCGCGTCCGGGCGGTGTGATACTGGAACCGTGGCACGGCGCGTCGTCCCCATCGTGGGGGTCACCACCTACCGGCAACAGGCTTCGTGGGGCCCCTGGGACCGGCCCGCGGCCGTCCTGGCCGTCGCCTATGCGGACTGCGTGGCGGCGGCCGGGGGGCGGCCCGTGCTGCTGCCGCCTTGTGTGGGCCCGGGCGGGGACGTGGCCTCGGCTCCGGGCGTGGTCGACGCCCTCGACGCCCTCGTCCTGGTGGGGGGCGGTGACATCGACCCCGCCCGCTACGGCCAAGCACCGCACCGGTGTGCCGCCGGCATCGACCCGGCGCGCGACCGCGCCGAGCTCGACCTGCTCATCCACGCCCTGGCCGCCGACCTGCCGCTGCTCGCCATCTGCCGGGGCATGCAGCTCGTGAACGTCCATCTGGGGGGCTCGCTCGTGCAGCATCTGCCCGACGTCACGGGCAGCGACGCGCATCAGCCGGCACAGGGATGCTTCTCGGCGGTGGACGTCGTCACCGAGCCGGGCTCGGTGCTGTCCAAGGTCATGGGGGACACCGCCACCGTCCGTTGCTCGCACCACCAGGCCGTGGACCGGGTGGGCGACGGGTTGGTGGTGAGTGCCCGCGCCACCGACGGCGTCGTCGAGGCGCTCGAGATCCCCGGCGCGCGCTTCACGGTGGGCGTGCAGTGGCACCCCGAGGAAGAGGCCGACCTGCGCCTGTTCGAAGCGCTCGTCTCGGCCACGTGAGCACCACCGCCGGCGTCGACGGCGTGGTCCGGGTGATCAACCCCGCCACCGAGCAGACGGTGGCGGAGGTGGTGCGCCAGGGCGTGCACGAGGCGGACGCAGCCGTGGCGCGGGCGGCGGCGGCCTTTCCGGCCTGGCGCGACGTGGCGCCCGGCGACCGCGCCCGCCTGCTGCGCCGCTTCGCCGAGCAGGTGGAGTCCCACGCCGAGGAGCTGGCCCTGCTCGAGACGACCAACGTGGGCAAGCCCATCACCGACAGCCGGGGCGAGGCGTCCATGGTGGTCGACGTGCTGCACTTCTACGCCGGCGCGGTGGACAAGCACCGTGGGGCGACAGTGCCGGTGGCGGGTGGCGTGGACGTCACGTGGCCCGAGCCGCTCGGCGTGGTGGCGGCCATCGTGCCGTGGAACTTCCCGCTCGCCATCGCCTCGTGGAAGGTGGGTCCCGCCCTGGCCTGCGGCAACACGGTGGTGCTGAAGCCATCGGAGCTCACCCCCCTGACCGCCCTGCGCCTGGCCGAGCTGGCGCTGGCGGCGGGCATCCCCGAGGGGGTGCTGCAGGTGGTGGTGGGGAGCGGCACCACGGTGGGCACCGCGCTCGTCGAGCATCCCGGTGTGGCCAAGGTCGCCTTCACCGGCTCGACCGAGGCGGGCCGCGACGTCATGGCCCGGGCGGCCGGCACGATCAAGCGCGTCACGCTCGAGCTCGGAGGGAAGTCGGCCAACGTCGTGTTCGCCGATGCCGACATCGAGCTGGCGGCGGCGAGCGCGCCAGGTGCGGTGTTCGGGAACGCCGGTCAGGACTGCTGCGCGCGCAGCCGCGTGCTCGTGCAACGCAGCGTCTTCGACCGCTTCGTGGAGCTGCTGGTGGAGGCCACCGAGGCGTTCGTGACCGGTGACCCCGAGGACCCCGACACCGCCATGGGCCCCCTCGTCTCCGACGGCCACCGGCGCGGCGTGGCCGCCTTCGTCGATCCGCTCCCCGAAGGGGTGACCGTGGCAGGACAGGGAAGCGTGCCCGATGGCCCGGGGTGGTGGTACCCGGCCACGGTGCTCGCACCGGTGGCCCCGGACCGGCGGGTGTGGCGCGAAGAGGTGTTCGGCCCGGTGGTGGCGGTGACGCCCTTCGACGACGAGCCCCACGCCGTGGCGCTCGCCAACGACACCCCCTACGGCCTGTCGGGATCGATCTGGACGCGTGACGTGGGGCGCGCCCTGCGCATGGCCAAGGCCGTCCGGGCGGGCGTGCTCTCGGTCAACTCCAACACCTCGGTGCGGGTGTCGACCCCCTTCGGCGGCATGAAGCAGTCGGGGTTCGGCCGCGAGCTCGGGATGGAGGCCATGGCGTCGTTTTCCGACATCAAGAACGTCTTCCTCTCCACCGGGAGCTGAGCCGGGAGCCGCTTCGGGTCCCCGGGCACCGGCGGGGGCTGCCCGCCCGGTAACGTCTCGGGCGTGAGCCGGAGCCGGAAGTTCGTCAAGCCGCTGGTGGCCGCCGTGGGATTGACGGGCACCATCGTGAGCGTGTGGTGGTTCGCCCTCAAGCCGCGGCGCAAGCGCGCCCGGCAGCGGTCGGCGGGATCGTCGGACTGAGGCCTAGCCGCCCACGATGGTGGGCAGGACCGCGCTGATCGCTCCCCGGACCACGACGTCGGCGATGACGTCGAACTCGGTGGGCTCGGCGTTCACGATGACCACGGCGGCGCCCGACCGTGAGGCGGTGGGGACGAGACCCGCAGCGGGGTAGACCGACAACTTCGATCCGACGGCCAGCACGAGGTCACAGGCGCGCGCCGCAGCGTCGGCCCGCTCCATGTCCTGCGGGACGAGGTTCTGTCCGAAGCTGATGGTGGCCGACTTGAGGATCCCCCCGCACAACGTCGTGCTCGTGGGTCCCGTGCCCGCAGGGCCCGTGCTCTTGGGCTCGGTGCAGGTCGGGTCCTCCTCGCCGGCGCGCACCCGGTCGAGGATGCCAGCCATGGGGGTGCGGGCCGCGCACGACATGCACATGACCTCGCGCATGGTGCCGTGGATCTCCACCACACGGTCGGGGTCGCTGCCCGCCGCCTGGTGCAGGCCGTCCACGTTCTGGGTGACGAGGGTGTGCAGGGTGCCGCGCCGCTCGAGGTCCACCAGAGCCAGGTGCCCGGCGTTGGGGCTCGCCTGCCACGTGGGCGATTCCAGCCGGTTGCGCCAGGCGCGCCGGCGGACGTCGGGCTCACGCAGGTAGATCTGCAGCGTCGCCATCTTCTCGGCTTCGGGGTTCTTGGTCCACACGCCCTGCGGGCCTCGGAAGTCGGGGATGCCGGAGTCGGTGGAGATGCCCGCCCCGGTCAACACGAGCACACGCCGCGCCGCCGCCACCAGCCGCCGCGCCCGCTCCACGGCGTCGGCGTCGGCGTGGGCGTCGGCGTCGGCGTCGCCACCAGTCGTGGCTCGGGCACGGGCGTCGTCGGCCATGGTCCGAAGTCTCGCACCCGGCGGGGCGAGCGGGGGGCGGCGGTAACGTCGGTTCGATGTGGACCTCGGTGCGGCCCCTGCGCTCGCGCAACTTCGCCCTGGTGTGGTCCTCGGCCATGGTGTCGAACGTCGGCTCGTGGATCCAGACCGTGGCCCTCGGCATCGTGGTGACGTCCCGCTCGCACAACCCGCTGTGGACGGGGGCGGTGGCCGCCGCCGCTTTCATCCCCATCGGGGTGCTCGCCCCCGTGGGTGGAGCGCTGGCCGACCGGCTCGACCGTCGGCGGTGGCTGATCGTCACGACCCTGGGCGAGGCGGCGTTCGCCACGGTCATGGCCGTCCTGGCCGCGACGGGCCACGACCCGTCGTGGTCCCTGGTCGTGCTGGCGTTCCTGGGAGGCGCCGCCGCCGCTGTGGGGTTCCCCACCTACCAGGCCATGGTTCCCGATCTCGTCCCTCCGGCCGACCTCGTGGGCGCCGTGTCCCTGTCGTCGGCCCAGTTCAACCTGGGCCGGGTGATCGGCCCGGCACTGGCCGGCGTGCTGCTGTGGGCCGGGTCGCCGGCCCTCGCCTTCACCGTCAACGCCGTGTCGTTCGGGGCGGTGGTGCTGGCCCTCACCTTCGTCCGCCTGCCCGCCCGGGCACCGGGGCGGGCCGACGGTGGCATCGTGGCGCGCATCGCCGAGGGGGCACGGACCGCCGCGGCGGAGCCGGGATGCAGGAGCGCCATCGTCCTCATCGGCATCGTGGCCCTGATCGGATCACCGTTCATCGCCCTCGTCCCTGCGGTCGCCATCGACGGGCTCAAGCGCGGCATCCCCGGCACGTCGGTGCTCGTCACCGCCCAGGGCGTCGGTGCCGTGCTCGGCGCCCTGGCGTTGGCGCCGTTGGCCCAGAGGCTGGGCCGCCGGCTGCAGGTCGGTGCACTGTTCGCCTTCCCGGCCGCTGTCGTGCTCTACGGGCTCGCCCCGTCGTTGTGGAGCGCGGCCCCGGCCATCGTCGTGGTGGGAGGGTGCTACATCGGCGTGCTCACCGGCCTCAACACCGTGGTGCAGCGACGCGCCCCGGCCCACGCCCGGGGCCGGGTGCTCGGCCTCTACATGATGACGCTCGGCATCTTCTACGCCATCGGCGCCGTGGCGGAAGGTGCCATCGCCCATGCCGTGGGCATCGAGAAGGTCACGGTGGGCTCGGGCGTGCTCCTTCTCGCCGTGATGGCCTCGATCGCCGTGCTGCGGCGGCGTCTGTTCACATCGCTCGACGGTGTGGTGGCCGTTTCCGGCGCCACCGCAGACGGGCAGGCGTTGTCGACCGCGGTGGCGGATGAGGTGCTCGCCCCGACCGAGACGGGCGTCACCCGGTGAGCGGGGGCGGCGGCGTGGCGGTCGAGGTCCTCGAGCCGGGCCCGGCCGAGGACGCCCAATGCAGGGTTGCGGGCGCGCTGGCGGCGGCGGGCCTCGGACCGGGCGACCGGATCGCGTTCTGTCTGCCGTCGTCGGCGGACCTGCTCGTGTGCGTGCTGGGAGCGGCCCGGTGCGGGGTCGTCCCCGTGCTCATCAACGCCACGCTGTTGCCGGCCGAGCGCGAGGCGCTCGTGGCCGACGCCGATCCCGCCATGACCGTGCGCGACGCCGGCGGTCTCGGCGCCCTGTTGGCCGGGCCCCGAGGAGCGGTGGCGCGCCATCCTCTTGTCCGTCCCATGCACTACACGTCCGGCACGACGGGACGCCCCAAGGGGGTGTGGTCCGGCGTGCTCGATGCCGAGGAAGCCCGGGAGCAGTTCGAGGACGAGGCCGACCTGTGGCACTTCGGCGCGAGCGACACCCATCTCGTGTGCTCGCCGCTGTATCACTCCGTGTCGGTGCGCCTGGCGGGGAGCGCCTTGCTCCGGGGAGGACGTGTCGTGGTCCTCGAGCGCTTCGACGCCGAGGTCGTGCTGGACGTGCTCGAGCGCCTGCGCCCCACCACCACCTTCATGGCCCCCACCGCCCTGCACCGTGTCCTCGCCCGCTCCGAGGGTCGGGGGTGCTTCGACGCGCTGCGCCTCCTCGTCCACGCCGGGTCACCGTGCCCGGAGCGACTCAAGCGGACCGCGCTCGACCGGGTGCCCACCGGCGCCCTGTGGGAATTCTACGGATCGACGGAGGGCCAATTCACGGTGTGCGGGCCCGAGGAATGGCTCGAGCGGCCGGGCACGGTGGGACGGGCCCGGCCCGGTCGCCGCCTCGATGTCGACGACGAGGGCGTGGTGTGGTGCCACGCCCCGCGCTTCGCCCGCTTCGGGTACTGGCGTGACCCGGCGTCCACGGCGCGGGCGTGGCGCGGCGATGCCTTCACGGTCGGGGACCTCGGCCGCGTGGACGACGAGGGCTACCTGTTCCTGGAGGGCAGGCGTGACGATCTCGTGATCAGCGGCGGGGTCAACGTCTACCCCGTCGAGGTCGAAGCGGCGCTGGCCGAGCTGCCCGGCGTGGAGGAGGTGGCGGTGT
>JBEKVE010000004.1:0-59293 GCA_049514335.1 Acidimicrobiales bacterium | reverse complement strand
AGGGGCGGGTGCCGGTCCCCGGTCCCGGCGACCCCACGCCCGCTGCCGGACCCTTACGACGTCGGCGGCACCGACACCGGCGGGGCCGAGCCGATGGCGCTCAGGCTGATGTCGACCTCGAGCCGTTCGTGGCCGAGGACGCCCGTGACCCGCTCCCCCACCAGGTAGTCGCCCCCCACCGTGGCCGTGAGGCGCAGCGACGACAGCTGCGAGGGGCTCGTCCCCAGGATGGTGGTGACGAAGCTCTCCAGGTCGGCGGGCAGGAACCGGTACCCGCTGTCGCCCAGGCGCTCCACCTTGACGGCCTGCGCGGCGGCCTTCAGGGGCGACAGCACGGTCTGCACGGCCTCGGCGCCGAGGCCGGGGCTCGGCGCCAGCTCCTGCCATCGGCCGCCGCTGCGGCTGAAGTGCCGCGCCCCCACCACGATCACGGCCAGCGTCTGGCCGTTCGGACCGGGGCCGCTCTCGCGCACCCGGTCGGGCGCCTCGTACAGGACGTGGACCACCTGGGTCCGGGTGCGCTCGGCCAGGGGCGCCGACACGCCCAGGGCGGTGACGGAGTTGGTGTCGGTGAGGACGAACCCCGGGGCGGCCAGGGTGGCGTCGGCGGCCACCCGCAGTTGCTGCGGGGCGAGCTGGGGAGCGGTGGCGAGCGACAGGGCGATGCCCCCCGCCAAGAGAACGACGAAGACGCCGAGGACGATCTCGGACCGGAGCTTCAGGCTGGGCTGCACGGCGCGGTCCGGCGTCAGGGAGTCGGGGGCGCCTGGGCCACGCCCTCGTCCCGGAGCCTGCCGGCCAACCACGAGATGCTGTCGGGGGCCGTGATGGCCTCCTCCCACCCCGCCATGACCTGTTCCATGTCGTCGCGGTCGGGCACCCATCCGACCACGGCCACCGTCAGGTCCCCCACCGGCACGGTGCCGCGAAAGACATCGCCGAAGGGGTCCTCCACCGACAGGGTCGTGGGCTCCCGCATGACGTAGAGCTCACCGGTGTCGGCCACCCACGACACCTCGTAGCGAACGCCGTGCCCGTCGTGCCAGTCGGTGCCCAGCTCGATCTCCTCCGAGCGGCGCCGGCGCTCGTCGGCCTCGTAGAACTCCTCGATGTCCACTGACCCTCCTGTCGGTGTCCTGCGCCCGCGAGCACAGGCCCGCACGCACCGGTCACGATCCGGCGCCGGTGCCGAAGCCCGGCCCGTGGGGCCGGGAGGGATCGAACCTCCGACCCAGGGATTATGAGTCCCCTGCTCTGACCACTGAGCTACGGCCCCGCCTGGACTTTCGTCCCGCCACCTGCCACCGCCCCTACTGTCGCCCTACTTCTGGCAGACTCACCAGTGCGCAAGCAGGGAGGAAACAGAGACGATGGCAAGGCGGCGATCCTACGGCACGGGCAGCATTGTCGAGAAGAAACCCCGCTGCATGTGCGATGCCGCCCGGGCCCCGCATCAAGTGTGGCGGCTCCGGGCGTTCGTGGGTCGTGACCCCGTGTCCGGCCGACCCCGTCAGGTCGAGAAGATCTTTCACGGGTCAGAGACAGCGGCGGGGAGGAGCCTTCGGACCCTAGAGGGGGACGTGGACACGGGACAGGTGGACCGGACCTCCGCCACGGTCGGACAGCTGTTGGACCGCTGGATCCAGCAGATTGAGCCGGTACGCAAGCCGTCCACGATCCTGGGGTACAAGCGAAAGATTGAGCACGACATCCGCCCCCTTCTGGGCGACGTCCCCTTGGCCAAGCTTGGAGCCGACAGCCTCGACGCCTGCTACGCCCAGTGGTTGGCGCGTCCACTGGCCACGGCCACCGTTCGCCAGAACCACGCCATCCTGGCGGCAGCGCTCCATCAGGCGCTCAAGTGGGGATGGATCGACCGTAATCCAGCCGACCAGGCGTCTCCCCCACCGGTTCGGTCAGCGCCGATGAAGGTGCCGACCCCAGACCAGTTGTCAGCGCTAGTGGAAGCCGCCGAAAAGGACGACCCGGTTCTGGCCACGGCCATTGCACTGGCGGCGCTCACCGGCGCCCGCAGGGGTGAGTTGGTGGCGCTGCGATGGTCGGACATCGACATGACCCTGGGCACAGTCAACATTCAACGGGCGATCACCGTGGTTGACGGCATCACCCATGAGGGGTCGACGAAAACGCACCAGACACGCGACGTTGCACTGGACGATGTCGCGCTTGGTGTTCTTCGCCAGCGCTGGGCTTACATGACCGTTCTGGCCCAGAAGGCGGAGTCAGCGCTGGTTGATGATCCCTATGTCCTCAGCTACAACGCTAACGGAGCCAGGCCCACCAACCCAGACACCATCACGCATCGCTTCGCGACGCTGTGCTCATCGATCGAGAAGGCGGAAGCGAACCGCCGGAAGATCGATGTTGAAGACCTGCCGGTGAGCGAACGGTGGCCGTTCCGGTTCCACGACCTGCGGCACTTCTCCGTCACGACACTGATCGCTGCTGGTATTGACGTCCGTACCGTCGCTCAACGCCATGGACACGCCCAAACGACCATGACCCTGAACCGCTACGCCCATGCCCTACCGGAACGGGACCGGGCCGCTGCGGGCATCCTGGGCAAGGCGCTCAGCCGGTAGGGCTATCCGGCTCTCATTTCGACGGTGCAAAAAAAGATCCGACCTTTTCGTCACTCGCGCAGGACAATCTGCTTGGATGACTGCACGAAGCAGCTGCAGCGGATCCTGTCGGACCTGGCCGACCGCCGAAAGATCGACAGCCTCATCGCTGAGATTGACGCGGTGTCCACCATGTTGGGCACGGGCGAAGATCGTATGCGGGATCCGGTGCTGGGGCGACACGTCACCAGGCGGTGGCGTCCCGTCCCTTAATCGCTCTCGCGGGCGGTGCTGACGTCTCTGACGGGTCCGTCAGCACCGCTCGCCCAGGTCTGTGTGTGCGTGCGTCGCTGTAGCGCAACATTAGAAGGTTCCGTGCGTCCATCCTGCGCACGTTGAGCCCTGATCGGGTGGGTTGGGGGTCCTGGTGTCTCCCAACCCCCGGCCCTGCCCGGTCAAGTCAGGGGTGCAGTCTTGCACTCAAGCTACGCAGACCACGGCCCATGAGATTCGTACGGAAGCGATCGATCCGGTTATGCTCAACGTGCCGGTCGTGTTGTTCGCAGCGTCGCATGTCGCCCTAAATGAGTTGTCTGCTCCTGGGGTACACGCGAAACCCGCTGACGGTGCGCACCCCGATAACGTCCAACCTGAGCGCGCAAAGACCGTGTGGGTCCAACTCCCGCGCGCTGAAATCGCTCTTGGCCATAGGTCATTTCGCAGACCCGTGGTGCAAGTCACGGTGTGAAGTGCCCTCTCGCCCGCAGGTGTACGTACGCTGACCATGGTCTGGCCTGGCGACACACAGTAGAACCGTGTTCCCAGTCCATTTGCAGGTTTGACGCATACCGCGACCGTTGGATTCTGGCCCGGAGTGGCGACGCAGTTGGAGAGCATGACGTCCGCATTCATGGTCCCTGAATGGCCCACGTGTTCCGTCACGCTGAGATTGACCAGTCCCTCGGCCGTCCCGGTCGTAACGCCGATCACCGAAGCAACAATCGCGGCGGTTGCGCCCAGCTTGGCGAGGCGAGAGAGGCTCCGTCGCCCACCGCTTCGCAGGCGATCGGCTCCCGCAGGTCGAATCAAACACAGACGATTAATCATCGCGTCACCCCCGCACGTCACTGGGGACGCTATTGATCCACCTGCTTGCCGTCAATCAGTAGGCGCTTTGCACTTGCGGTGCAGCGTGCGGCCTACGAGGCAGTCGCAGATGCCACTCCGGCAGCCGAAACTGTCACCGAAGATCCGTGGTCGGGTCCGCTCCCCTCTGGTCGCTCCCCCCTTGCGGAGCCGGGCTGCGCACAGGCGCGTCGGGGCTAGGCGCTCCACCCGGGCCCCTGCCAGTTCGGCAGCCCGGCTGACTCATCGAGTCCCGTGGCTTTTGCGTCCCCCTCTCACGCGGGGTTTGCGGTCACTTGCTCACGCCGTGTAACTCCTGCAACATCACCATCGGCGCGCACCGGACCCGATTCAAACAGGGGGGCGAACCGCCGCCGTGTGTGGGCCACGGGGCGCTGTCCCCCGTCTTAGGGCCCGTGAGGCGCCTTCGGAGGAGAAGCAGGAGGGTTGAGAGCGGTGCCGTGGCGAACCGGAGTAGGGCGAAAGTAGGGGGCTATGCCTCCGGAGAGGTCCCGACGACGAACAGTAGGGCGCTTAGGCGTGCCGGAATCCCTTTAGCGGTTCTGACCAGGACCAGACCCGGGGATTGAATCCCTGCGGGGTTGACCCCCACTCTCGCCCTACTCTCGCCCTTGTCTTCGCGCCGACTTACATCGTCTGGGGTCGGGACCGGCCTACTGGGTTGCAGGTCACAGCGGCTGACATCTGGTCCGACAGAGTCCGATTTGTGCCTAGATCGGATCATGAGTCCCCTGCTCTGACCACTGAGCTACGGCCCCGCAGCGCCCGCCGGACGCGTCCCGGGCGGCTCGGAGCGTAGCGGGGGTGGGCACGCCGGGCATGCGCTCGGGGAAGAGGCCGGCCCGGGGGAACCTGCTCCGGGGGAGAGACTCGAACTCTCAACCTAGCGGTTAACAGCCGCTTGCTCTGCCGATTGAGCTACCCCGGAATGCGACCACCGGGTTCGCCCCCGGTCCGTCGAAGATAGCAGCGGCGCCCGTCAGACCTCGTCGAGGAAGTCACGCAGGGGCTGGGCCGCATTGGGGTGGCGCAGCTTGGCGAGCGTCTTGGCCTCGATCTGGCGGATGCGCTCGCGCGTGACACCGAAGGCCTTGCCCACCTCTTCGAGGGTGCGCACGCGCCCGTCCTCGAGCCCGAAGCGCAGCTCCATGACCTCGCGCTCGCGCTTGGGCAGCGTCGCCAGCGCGTCGCGTACCGCCTCGTGCAGCATGGAGCGGGTGGCGGCGTCGTCGGGCACCTCGGCCCCCTGGTCCTCGATCAGGTCCGAGAGGCTGAAGTCCTCCTCGTCGCCCATGGGCTGCTCGAGCGACACCGTGTCCTGGTTGATGCGCTGGATCTCGCGCACGCGCTCGATGGGGAACTCGACGCGGCCGGCGATCTCCTCCACCGTTGGCTCGCGCCCGAGCTCCTGGAGGAGCTGACGCTGCACGCGCACCACCTTGTTGATCGTCTCCACCATGTGCACGGGGATGCGGATGGTGCGGCCCTGGTCGGCGAGGGCGCGGGTGATGGCCTGGCGGATCCACCACGTGGCGTAGGTGGAGAACTTGAAGCCCTTGGTGTAGTCGAACTTCTCCACCGCCCGCATCAGGCCGAGGTTGCCCTCCTGGATGAGATCGAGGAAGGCGAGGCCGCGGTTGCGGTAGCGCTTGGCGATCGACACCACCAGCCGGAGGTTGGCTTCGATGAGCGCCTCTTTGGCCTGCATGCCCTTGCGCACCTGCATGCGCAACCGGGTGCGCTCCTCGGGGCCGAGCCGGCCCCCGGGGACGGCCTCCACCGCGGCGATCGCCTCGGTGGCGTGGTTGCCGGTCTCGATCCGCTTGGCCAGCTCCACCTCGAGCTCGCCCGTGAGGAGCGGGACCTTGCCGATCTCCTTCAGGTAGGTGTGGACGGGATCCGCAGCCGTGCCACCACCGTGGTCGGGCGAGGCGTAGGAGGCGATCCGCCCCCGCCCCGGGCGCGGCGTCTGGCGGTCCATGACCTCGTCCACCGGCTCGCGCTTGAACACCCGGCGCACCCGTGGCGCCGCCTCCCCTGGTGCGGGGTCGGCATCTTCGACGAGATCGCCGGCGTCGACCGGGGACCCGGCGGTGAGGTCGGTGGGCAGTGCCTCGACCACCTCCTCGACCACCTCTTCGGCGACCACCTCGGCGACCGCCTCGGCCACGGCCTCTTCGAGGACGACGGGCGCGGCGGCGTTGCGGGGCTCCTCCACGTACTCGATGCCCTCGGCCCGCACGCTCGACACCACGTCCTCGATGACGTCGTGGGTGAGCTCGACCGCCTGGAGCACGAGGATGAGGTCGTCCTGGGTGAGATAGCCGCGACGCCGGCCGACCGACAGCAGCTGTTCGAAGCCGTCGCGTGCCACGCCTTCGGGTGCCGGTCGCACGGACCCGACCGGCTGGTGAACCTCACTCATACGCCTCGTCCCTTCCGACGAGCCAGGCTAGCAACCGGTCCGCGGCTACGAGTCCCCCCTCGCGTTCGTCCAGTTCGTCGAGGTCACGGCGGACGCGAGCGATGACGGGTGCGACCTGGTCGACGCTTTCCGGAGACAGCCGGGCCTGCGCCTCCACCACGGCCAGGGCCCGCCGCGAGGCATTGCGCACCAGGGTCACCACCACGTCATCGGCATCGGCGGACGGTTCCTCAACCGCCATGCGGCGCAGCAGGTCGCCGACACGGGGGTCGTTGCGCTCGGCGATCTCGACTGCCTCGTGCAGGTCCTGCGCCCCTGCCAGCGCCTCGAAGGCGTCCCGTTGCAAGGGGTCGGAGAACAGCACCGCCTCGAGGCGGTCGACCACCAGCTCGGGGCGGTGCACAGCCAGGCGTAGAGCCTCGAGGCCCGGGCGGGCCGTGCCGGCCCCCGGTGACCTCCCATTGGCCGCCGACGGGGCCCTGGGGGCCTGTGGCGCCCCGGAGGCCCCGTCCGCCCTGTCGCCCTGTCGAGCCGACCCAGCCCCGCGCCGGGACCCCTCGGGCACGGGGGCGGGGCCCTCGCGGGCCACGCGCTCGGCCATGGCGCGCAGGGTGTCGACGTCGATCCGACAGCGCGACGACACGGTCATGAGGTACTGGTCCCGCACCCCTTCGCCGGGGTGCTCGGCGATCACCGCCAGGGCGGCCTCCGCCCCCCGGTTGCGCCCTTCGTTGGAACGGAGGTCGGCGGAGGCGAGGACCCGCTCGACGCGGAAGGCCAAGAAGGGCTGGGCGTCGGCGATGGCGGCGCGCAGCGCGTCGGGATCGGTACGGGCCAGGTCGCCGGGGTCGCTGCCAGGCGGCAGGGCGGCCACGGCCACGTCGACGTCGTGGCGCTTCTCCCATTCGTAGACCCGCCCCGCGCCGGCCTGGCCGGCGGCGTCGGCGTCGTAGGCGAGGACGAGGCGACGGCCGAAGTTGCCAAGCAGGCGGAAGTGGTCCTCGCCGAGTGCAGTGCCACAGGTGGCGACGGCCCGGGGCAGGCCCACCTGGAACAGGCCGATAACGTCGGTGTAGCCCTCGCACACGATGACCTCGCCGCTCGCCACGATGTCGTGCTTGGCCCAGTTGAGGCCGTAGACGGTCCGGCGCTTGGAGTAGATGGGGCCGTCCTGCGAATTCTTGTACTTGGGCCCCGGCGGCGCCCCGCCCGCACCCGGGGCTCCCGAGGCCGGCGCGGGCAGGATGCGCCCCCCCAGGGCGATGGCCCGGCCCGAGGGATCGAAGATGGGGAACAGGATGCGCGCCCGGAAGGCGTCCTGCAGTCGGCCACGGCGGTTGACGAAACCGAGCCCGGCGTCGACGAGCACCTTGGACGGGACCTTCAGGTCCTGGGCCAGCGCGTCCCAGTCGTCGGGAGCCCACCCGAGACGAAAGCGACGGACGACGTCGCCGTCGTACCCGCGTGAGCGCAGGTAGTCGCGTGCCGGTCCGGCGTCGGCCGCCGACAACAGGCGCTCGTGGTAGAAGTCCACCGCCTTCTCCATGGCAGCGAACAGCGGGGCCCGATGCCGGCGCTCGGCCGAGGCCGAGGGATCCTCGGTGATGGTCACGCCCGCCCGGTCGGCGAGACGCTGCACCGCCTCCACGAAGTCCACGTGCTCCATGTCGCGCACGAAGGTGATGACGTCGCCCGAGCGCTGACACCCGAAGCAGTGGAAGACCCCCATCTCCGCGTTCACGCTGAACGACGGCGACTTCTCCTGGTGGAAGGGGCACAGCCCCACCCAGCGCGTGCCCTGCTTCTTGAGCGCGGCGTGCTCGCTCACGAGCGCCACGATGTCGGTGGCTGACCGTACGCGAGCGACGTCCTCGTCGGGGATGGCCACGCCCGGACGGTACCGCGGGCGAGTACCGGTGGTGGCGGGCGCCTACCGGGAGCGGCGGGCGGGCCGCCGGGCCGGGGCGCCACGACGGGCCGAGGTGGTCCGCTTCCGGGCCGGCGCCTTCCGGACAGCCGCCTTGCGGGCGGTTGCCTTCCTGGTGGGCGCCGCCTTGCGGGCGGTTGCCTTCCTGATGGGCGCCGCCTTGCGGGCGGTTGCCTTCCTGGTGGCAGCGGCCTTGCGGGCAGCGGCCTTGCGGGCGGCGGTCTTGCGCGGTGCCGCCTTACGGGCGGCAGTCTTCCTGACCGGAGCCGTCTTCTTGACCGGTGCCGTCTTCCTGGCGACTGCCGCCTTCCGGGTGGTCGCCTTGCGCGGTGCCGCCTTGCGCGGTGCCGCCTTGCGCGCGGCTGCCTTGCGGGCCGGTGCGGCCTTCCGAGGAGCCGACGAGCTCCGGGCCTTCTTGGCCGCGGCCCGCTTGGTGGCAGCCGGCCGCTTGGCCGGCCCCCGCTTCGCTGTGGCCTTCGCCGCGCCGGCGCGCCCGCCGGCGCCACGCCGCTCGTCCTCCTCGTTGAGGGCGCAGTGCGCGGCGGCCAGCCGGGCGATGGGGACACGGAAGGGCGAGCAGCTCACGTAGTCGCACCCGGCGGCGTAGAAGACGGCGATGGACTCGGGATCGCCGCCGTGCTCTCCGCACACGCCCACCTTGAGCGACGGCCGCGTGGCGCGGCCCCGGCTCACACCCAGGCGGACGAGCTCCCCCACCCCGTCGGCGTCCACGACGTCGAACGGGTTGTGCGGCAGGAGCCCCTTCTCCAGGTACGCCGTCATCATGCGCCCCTCGACGTCGTCGCGGCTGAAGCCGAACGTCATCTGCGTGAGGTCGTTGGTGCCGAAGGAGAAGAACTCGGCCACCTCGGCGATCTCCCCGGCGCGCAGCGCGGCGCGCGGTGTCTCGATCATGGTGCCGATGATGACGTGCAGGCTCTTCGAGCCCGACCGCGCCCCGGTACCCCGCACCGTCCCCGCCGGGGCGGTCGCCACGGCCGTGGCGACCGCCTCTTCCACCCAGCTCCGGGCAAGCGCCATCTCGGCACGCGACACCGTCAGCGGGATCATGATCTCGATGATCGGCTTGCCCCCTGCGGCCACCTGGTGGATGGCCGCCTCCATGAGGGCGCGGACCTGCATGGCGTAGAGGCCGGGCTTGAGCACGCCCAGGCGCACCCCCCGGGTGCCGAGCATGGGGTTGAACTCGTGCCACTGCCGGGCTGCGTCGTACAGCGCCTGCTCCTCGGCGTCGAGCCCGACCGTCGCCTCCTTGATGGCGAGCTCGCTGGTGTCGGGGAGGAACTCGTGCAGCGGCGGGTCGAGCAGCCGAACCGTGACGGGCAGGCCGTCCATGGCCTGGAGGATCTCGATGAAGTCGACACGCTGGGCGACGCGCAGCTCCTCGAGGGCGGCGTCCTCGGCGGCGGCGTCCTCGGCCAGGATCATGCGACGCACGATCGGCAGCCGGTCCTCGGCCAGGAACATGTGCTCGGTGCGGCACAGGCCGATCCCCTCCGCCCCCATGCGGCGGCCGTTGGCGGCGTCGGGCCCGTTGTCGGCGTTGGCCCGCACCTGGAGATGGCCCTTGCGGATGTCGTCGGCCCACGCCAGGAGAACCTCGGACTCGGCCGAGGGCTTCGCCTCCGACAGCGCCACCTGGCCCAGGACGACCTCGCCGGCGGTGCCGTCGAGCGAGATCCAGTCACCCTCGTGGACGACGGTGTCGCCCACCCGGAAGGAGGAGCCGGTGATGCGGATGGCTTCGGCCCCCACCACGGCCGGCTTCCCCCAGCCGCGTGCCACCACGGCTGCGTGCGACACGAGACCCCCTCGGGCGGTGAGCACGCCCTGCGACGCCAACATCCCGTGGACGTCCTCGGGCGATGTCTCGCTGCGCACGAGCACCACGCGCTCGCCGCGCTGTGCCGCAGCCTCGGCGTCATCGGCGGTGAAGTAGGCGCGCCCCACAGCCGCACCCGGAGACGCCCCGAGCCCCCTGGTGAGCACGTCGTGGTGCAGATCGGCGAACTGCGGGTGCAGCACCTGCTCGAGGTGGTCGCCGTTCACCCGCCGGACGGCCTCGGCCCGCGTCAGGCGGATGCCGGGGTCCTTGGTCATCTCCACCGCCATGCGCAACGCGGCGCGGCCCGTGCGCTTGCCCACGCGGGTCTGCAGCATCCACAGCTTGCCCTGCTCGATGGTGAACTCGGTGTCGCACATGTCGCGGTAGTGGCGCTCCAGCCGGCCGAAGATTCCAAGCAGCTCGGCGTGGATCTTGGGGAAGCGGTCCTTGAGCGCCGACAGCGGCTCGGTGTTGCGGATGCCCGCCACCACGTCCTCGCCCTGGGCGTTGATGAGGAAGTCGCCGTACTCGCCCTTGGCACCCGTGGCGGGGTCGCGGGTGAAGCCCACCCCCGTCCCCGACTGGTCGTCGCGGTTGCCGAACACCATGGCCTGGACGTTCACCGCTGTGCCGAGATCGTGGGCAATGCCCTCATGGTCCCGGTAGGCGATGGCGCGAGGCCCGTTCCAGGATCCGAACACGGCCTCGATGGCGCCGCGCAGCTGGGCATCGGGATCCTGGGGGAAGGCCTTCCCGGTGTGGTTGCGGACGATCTGCTTGTAGGCCTCGACGAGGGAGCGCAGCTGGGTCACGGGGACCTCGGCGTCAGCGGTCGCCCCGGACCGCTCCTTGGCCTCGTCGAGCAGCGTGTCGAAGGCCTCGCCCGGGATGCCGATCACGATGCGCCCGTACATGGAGACGAAGCGTCGATACGAGTCGTAGGCGAAACGCTCGTCGTCGGTCTGCTTGGCGAGACCCTCGACCGATTCGTCGTTCAGCCCGAGATTGAGAACCGTGTCCATCATCCCCGGCATCGAGAACTTGGCCCCCGACCGGACGCTCACGAGCAGGGGGTCCACCGGGTCGCCGAGGCGTTTGCCCATCTTGCGCTCGAGGCGGGAGCGGGCCCTCGTCACCTCGCTCGACAGACCCTGGGGCCAGCCCCCGGACATGTAGGCCCGGCAGGCGTCGGTGCTGATGGTGAAGCCGTAGGGGACGGGCAGCCCGAGCACTGAGGTCATCTCCGCCAGGTTGGCCCCCTTCCCGCCGAGGAGGTCCTTCAACTCCATCGGAGGACGGCGGTGTCGGTGGTCGAAGTCGTAGACGAACGGCATGGGGGGCTCCTGGCGCTGCGAAAGGGGCGGGGCGGGGCGGTCCGGGGGGACCCCCTGAGCCTACCGGTGCTCAGCGATGCAGCCGCTGCGCGATCTCCTGAGCCACCTGGTCGATGGGCACGCGCACCTGCGCCGTGGTGTCGCGGTCCCGCACGGTCACGGCCCGGTCTTCGAGCGACTCGAAGTCGACGGTCACGCAGAACGGCGTCCCCACCTCGTCCTGGCGCCGATAGCGCCGGCCGATGGACTGGGTGACGTCGAAGTCGCACATTGCCACGGGCTGCAACAGGTGCAGCACCTCCCGCGACAGGGGCACGAGGGTGTCGTTCTTCGACAGTGGCAGCACCGCCACCTGGTACGGAGCGAGGCGGGGGTCGAGGGTGAGCACGGTGCGCCGCTCCCCGCCCACCTCGTCCTCGCCGTAGGCGGCGAGGAGAAAGGCCATCATGGTCCGGGTCGCACCCGCCGCCGGCTCGATGACGTAGGGCACGTATCGCTCACCGGTGGCCTGGTCGAAGTACTCGAGGCGCTCGCCCGAATGCTGGGCGTGCGCCAACAGGTCGAAGTCGGTGCGGTTGGCGATGCCCTCGAGCTCGTCCCACCCCCAGGGGAAGAGGAACTCGACGTCGGCCGTGCCCGCCGAATAGTGCGACAGCTCGTCGGGGCTGTGGTGGCGGAGACGGAGACGCTCGGAGGGGATGCCGAGGTCGAGGTACCAGCGCATACGCTCCTCGAGCCAGTAGTGGAACCACGTGTCGGCCTCGTCGGGTGGCACGAAGTACTCCATCTCCATCTGCTCGAACTCGCGGGTGCGGAAGACGAAGTTCTGCGGCGTGATCTCGTTGCGGAACGACTTGCCCACCTGCGCGATCCCGAAGGGTGGCTTCTTCCTCGTGGTGTTGAGGACGTTCAGGAAGTTCACGAACATGCCCTGGGCCGTCTCCGGACGGAGGTAGGCGACGGTGGCGTCCTCCTCCACCGGCCCGGCGTAGGTCTTGAACATGAGGTTGAAGGCGCGGGGCTCGGTGAGATCGCTCGACCCGCAATTGGGGCAGGTCCCCTCGATCTTGTCGGCACGCCACCGCTCGTGGCAGTTGCGGCAGTCCACCAGGGGGTCGGTGAAGTTGGCCAGGTGCCCGGAGGCCTCCCAGATCTTGGGGGACGACAAGATGGCGGCATCGAGCCCCACCACGTCGTCGCGTAGCTGCACCATCGAGCGCCACCAGGCGTCCTTGACGTTGCGCAGCAGCAAGACGCCCAGTGGGCCGTAGTCGTAGGTGGAACGGAACCCGCCGTAGATCTCGGCCGAGGGGAAGATGAAGCCGCGCCGCTTGGCGAGGTTCACGATCCGGTCCATGAGGTCGGGGTACTCGGGCGGAGCCGTCATGGCCAGGCAGGTTACCGGGCGCCCGTGCGCGCCCCGCCAGGCTCCACGCGCAGACGCGCCGTGACCTCGTTGGCGAGGAGCCGCCCCCGGACGCTCAGCACGGCCCGGTCCCCGCGCCGCACCACCAGCCCGGCGAGATCGGGGTCGTCGGGCACCACGGCGGCGGGCACGCCCTCCGAGGTGCGCAGCGCCAGCGCCAGCGCCTCGAAACGTCGCTGCTCCTCGTCGAGGACCTCGGCGCCGGCCGTGGCGCTGCGACCGGCTCGGATCGCCTCGATGTAGCGCTCGGGGGTGCGCACGTTCCACCACCGCCGCCCCCGGCTGTGCGAATGGGCGGCGCAGCCGATGCCGCGGTAGTCGCCCTGGGCCCAGTAGAGGGCGTTGTGACGGCATTCGTGGCCCGGCACCGCCCAGTTCGACACCTCGTACCACCGGTACCCGGCGTCCTCCAGCGCGCCGGCCAGCAGCTCGTAGCGCCGGGCGCTGGCGTCGTCGTCGGGGTGGCGTGCCGGGTCGCGCCACAGCGGCGTCCCCGGCTCGACGGTGAGGAGGTAGGCGCTCACGTGCGGGGGGCGGGGCTCCAAGGCGAGCACCGCCTCCACCGTGGCGGCGATGTCGGCGTCGCGCTCGGCGGCCGCCCCGATGATGAGGTCCACGCCGAAGGATCCGAAACCCGCCTCCCCCGCCAGGGCCACGGCCCGGGCCACGTCGGCCGTGCCGTGGCGCCGGCCCAGGCTCGCCAGGACGTGGGGGACGAGGGACTGCACGCCGAAGGACACCCGGGTCACCCCGGCCGCCCGCCACGCGTCGAAGCGCGCCGCCGAGGCGTCCTCGGGGTTGCACTCGGCGGTGACCTCGGCGCCGGGCGAACGCTGCACCGCGGCCAGGATCTCGCCCAGCAGCGGCGCCGGCAGTCGCGACGGCGTCCCCCCGCCCACGTACACGCTCGTGGCGGGCGGCAGTGCTTCTTCCACCCGGGCCCGCTCGAGCTCGGCCACGCAGGCCGCGGCGTAGTCGGCCATGAGCGGGTCGCGGTCGGTCCAGGTGGCGAAGGCGCAGTAGTCGCAGCGCGCCGCGCAGAACGGCACGTGCACATAGATCCCGAAGGGGCGCACCACCGGGTCAGGCGGTCGGGCTGGCACGCACGCTGCGCAGGCGTCGGTCGAGGTGGACCTCCATGGCCTCGGTGGCGAGCTCGGTGACCTCGCCCGCCACCGGGCCGGGGGGCTCTGCCAGGACCGAGGCCAGGCCGCCACCGAGGATGCGGCGCACCACGTGGAGGGCGTCGGCGGAGATGGGCCGTCCCCGCCGGCACGACCGGCACAGCACGCCTCCCTCGGTGAGGTCGAAGGCGACGAGATCCTGCGGCTCCCCGCACGACACGCACTCGTCGAGCACCGGCGCCGATCCCTCGAGGGCCAAGGCCTTCAGGCAGAACGCGGGCACGAGCAAGGCGGCGTCATCGGCGTCGAGCGCCCGGAGCGCGCCCACCAGCATGTCGTAGAGGGCGGGGTTGGCGTGACGCTCCTGGGCGAGCTGGTCCACCACCTCGAGCAGGGTGAAGGCCTTCGACACCCGCGCCAGGTCCTCGCGCACGGTCCGGAAGGTGTCGGTCACCTCGGCCTGGTTCACGATGTCGAGCTCGCGGCCTTGCCAGCACAGCATCGTCACGTGGCTGAGCGGCTCGAGGCGGGCACCGAACTTCGATTTGGTCCGGCGCACCCCTTTGGCCACGGCCCGCACCTTGCCGTGCTGGCGCGACATCATCGTGACGATGCGGTCGGCCTCGCCCAGCCGCAGGGTGCGCAGCACCACCGCCTCGTCGCGGTAGAGGCTCACGGCTCCGCCACCGCCCCACCCCGGTCGCTCCCGCCGCCGGCGCCCGCCGCACCGCCCTCGTGCGCCGGGCCCTGTGCAACGGGGCCCTGTGCCGCCGGGCCCGGTGCTGCGAGACCCTGGGCTGGGGGGCCCTCGGATGTCCCCTCCCCCGGGGCGTCACCTTCGGAAACCAGAGCCGTGGCCGCGCCGGGACGGTACGGGGCGCGGTCCGGGGTCTTGCGCCCGCCCAGGATGTTGCCCAGGGCGATCATGGCCAGCAGCGCGGCGGCGGTGATGAGCACGGCCGTCGCCCCCGACACGCCCGCCACGGCCAGGACCACGAGACCCCCGAGTACCGCGAGGCCCAGCACCACCGCCAGGGTCCTCATTGGCGCACCCGGCCGTAGCGGCGCTCCCGGCGCTGGTACTCGGCCACGGCCTCGAAGAGGTGCTCGCGGCGGAAGTCGGGCCACAGCACGTCGGTGAACACGAGCTCCGAGTAGGCCAGCTGCCACAGGAGGAAGTTCGAGATGCGGTACTCCCCCGACGTCCGGATGACGAGGTCGGGGTCGGGCTGGTCGGGGTAGTAGAGGTGCGCCCGCAGCGCCCGCTCGTCGATCTTGTCGGCGGCGATGCCGGTGGCGACCAGGGCGCGCACGGCGTCGATGATCTCGGCCCGCCCCCCGTAGTTGAAGGCCATGGTGAGCGTCATGCGGCGGTTGTGGGCGGTCAGTGCGACCGACTCGTCCATGCGCCGCAGCACGCGACGCGGCACCCGCCAGTCGCGCCGGCCGGCGAACCGGATGCGGACCCCCTTGTCGTGCAGCTCGTCGCGCCGCCGGACCAGGAGCGACTCGTTGAAGCCCATCAGGTAGCGGACCTCGTCTCGCGGGCGACGCCAGTTCTCGGTGGAGAAGGCGAACATGGTGAGCCACCGCACCCCGATGTCGAGCGCTCCGTTCACGGCGTCGAGCAGGGCCTCCTCCCCCGCGGCGTGCCCTTCGGTGCGGGGCAGGCCGCGCTGGCTCGCCCACCGGCCGTTGCCGTCCATGACACAGGCGACGTGGGCGGGGACCTGTGCGGTGTCGATGCCGACGGGCGCCCGCCCGTCAGGGGGGATGGCCACCTTCCGAACCTACTTCCTCCGGCCGCGGGCTCCCGGACGCGACGATGCGGAGGTGGCCCGAGGCCACCTCCGCATCGAGGTGCGACACCCGCACAGCCGCGGCGCCTGGGCGCCGGCCGGCCGCTGCGGGCGGTGCAACGTCCGAGTCGCTCCTAGAGCTTGCGGACCTTCGTGGCTTGCGGACCCTTCTGGCCCTGGGTCTGCTCGAACTCCACGCGCTCGCCCTCGACGAGCTCGCGGTAGCCGGTGCCATCGATCGCCGAGAAGTGGACGAACACGTCGGGCGATCCGTCGTCAGGCGTGACGAACCCGTATCCCTTTGTCGAGTTGAACCACTTCACCGTGCCTTCGGCCATCGTCTTGCCTCGTTTCTCCACGCACGAACACTTGCGGGAGACACGAAGCGTCAACCGACAACGACGCACGGCCTGCGTGATCCACCGAGCGCTCGACGAAGCGTAGCCCAGCCGACGCCGGCGTCGGGTTCTTTCGTGGCCTCCCCGCGGCCGGTCCGGGGTCCCGCGCACCACGCCGCGCGGGCCGGTTGCCCGGTCCCCCGGGGGACCGTCTCGGTGCCACCGCTGCGCCGGAAAAGACCGAGGGCGCCCACGCGGGGCGCCCTCGGTCGAGTTGTTGCTGGAAAGGCACCGATCGTCCGTACATCGCCGGGTGGGACGACTTCCCGGCCGGATCGCTCGGCGGGTAACTGGCTGGGATTCGCCAGGTGGTCCAGCGAGCCGCCTCAGCGGCCAGCCACCTCCAGGGTCCCGGGTTTATGACTGCTCAGTTGGACCACCTCCTTTCTCTGGTTCGCCCATGGTACCGACCGCGGCGGCCAAGTCGAGCCACTTCGCACCGTGTTCATCGCTTCTTCACACAGCTGCCACAGAGCCCTGCGGGGCGCCGCCCGGGTGCGGGGAGGGGCCGTCCCGCTCCGCTACCGTCGGAGCGGTGCCGCCCCGTACCGACGTCACCGGGGCCCTCGCCGAGGTGACCGCCGCCCTTCCCGGTGGGGGCGAGGACCGCCCCGGCCAGGTGTCGATGGCGCAGGCGGTGCAACGGGCCCTGGCGGAGCAGCGCCACCTGGTGGTGGGGGCGGGCACCGGGACCGGGAAGTCCCTCGCCTACCTGGTCCCCGCCGCCCTGTCGGGGCGCCGGGTGGTGGTGGCCACGGCCACCAAGGCGCTCCAGGACCAGCTGGCCACGAAGGACCTCCCCATGGTGGCGGCGGCCCTGGGTGACGCCCACCCGTTCACCTTCGCCGTCTTGAAGGGCCGCTCCAACTACGTGTGCCGCCAGCGCGTGCTCGAGGTGGGCGGCGCCGTCGACGAGCCGGGGCTGGCGGGTGTGGCGCTGTTCGACCCCGACGCCTCTCCGGGCTTCGACGCCGACTCATCGGCGCTCCCGGGGTTCGGCCCGACCGGGGTCGGCGGGGACGACACCGCCGGTGGGCGGATCGGGCGCGAGGGCGCCTCCGGGGCCGCGCCGGCCCGCACCGTCGACCTGGGTCGGCTGGGCGAGCAGCTGCGTCGTCTCGTCACCTGGGCCGGCACCTCCGACACCGGGGACAGAGCCGAGCTCCCCTTCGAGCCCAACCCCCGGGCCTGGGCGGCGGTGTCGGTGTCGGCACGCGAGTGCCCGGGCGCCTTCCGCTGCCCGTCGGGGACGGTGTGCTTCGCCGAGCGGGCCCGGGACCGGGCCGCCGGCGCCGACATCGTGGTGGTGAACACCCACCTGTACGCCACCCACGTGGCCAGCGACGGCGCCGTGCTCCCGACCCATGACGTGGTCGTCCTGGACGAGGCCCACGCCGTCGAGGACGTCATGACCGCCGCCCTCGGGGTGGAGATCACAGCCGGACGGCTGCGGGGCGTGGCCCAGGCCACCCGCAGCCTGGTGGGCGCAGACGACAACGCCCTCTCCGACGCCGTGGCCGACGCCGCTGACCGGCTCGAGGACGTGCTGGCGCCCCGGGTGGGCCAGCGGGTGCTGCGCAGCGCCGAGGGACCGGCGGACGCTGGTGCTCGACCGGGGTCGGGTCCCGACGCTGGCGCCGACGCCGAGCTCGAGGCGGTGCTAGCGCTCGCCCGCGGGCGGCTCGAGGCCCTGGCCGGCGCCCTGCACCGGGCCGACGCCGCCGGTGGGGCGGGTGCGGGGACCAGCGCTGGCGGGAACAAGGGCGCCGGGGCAGACGGGCCCGCCGACGACGCCGCCCGGCGCAACCGGGCCCGTGTGGCCCTCGGGCATCTGGTCGAGGAGATGGCGGTGGCGGCCACGCCGGGCGAAGGCCAGGTGGCCTGGATCGAGGCGACGGGGCCGGGCGGGCGCACGCCCAACTTGCGGGTGGCGCCCATCGAGGTGGGTCCCCTGCTGGCCGAGCGGCTGTGGCCGGAGGTGAGCGCCGTGCTCACGTCGGCGACCATCCCCCCGCGCCTGGCCGAGCGCCTGGGCCTCCCCGAGGCGCGCACCGACCACCTGGAGGTGGGGAGCCCCTTCCCCTACCGCACGTGCGCCCTGCTGTACTGCGCCAAGCACCTCCCCGACCCCCGCCGGCCGGGAGCGGCGGAAGCGCTGCACGAGGAGCTGCGTCTGCTCATCACCGCCGCGGGGGGACGCACCCTCGCCCTGTTCACGAGCTGGCGGGCCATGCACGGCGCCGCCGACGCCCTGCGACCGGTGCTCGATTTCACCGTGCTGGCCCAGGGGGACATGCCCAAGGGCCGCCTCATCGACGCCTTCACCGACGAGCACGGCGCGTGCCTCTTCGCCACCATGTCGTTCTGGCAGGGCGTCGACGTCCCCGGCCCGACGCTGTCGCTCGTGACCCTCGACCGCCTGCCCTTCCCCCGCCCCGACGACCCGCTGCTCCAAGCCCGGCGCGACCGCGCCGGCGATGCGGCGTTCCGCACCGTTGACCTCCCCCGGGCCGCGACCCTGCTCGCCCAGGGGGCGGGCCGGCTCATCCGCTCGTCGAACGACACCGGGGTGGTGGCGGTGCTCGATTCGCGCCTCGCCACGGCCGGATACCGCCGCGCCCTGCTCGAGGTCATGCCCCCCATGCGCCGCACCATCGACCGCGACGAGGTGAGCCGGTTCCTCACCGCCGCCCGCGGGGCGCCGGCTCAGTAGCCCAGGCGCTCGATGGCGTCGGGGCGCTGCTGCCAGTGCTTGTCGACGCGCACCCGCAGTTCGAGGTACGCGCCGGGCGGCAGCTGGTGGCGCACGGCGGTGCCGACGTCTTTCAACATGGACCCGCCCTTGCCGATCACGATGACCTTCTGCGAATCGCGCTCCACCACGATCTCGACCTGCACCCGGGGCCACTCCCAGTCCGTGACGCGACAGGCGATGGAATGGGGCAGCTCCTCGCGTACCCTGGCCAGGAGCTGCTCGCGCACGAGCTCGGCAACCCAGAACGCCTCGGGCGAGTCCGACACCATGTCGTCGGGGAAGTAGGGCGGCCCCTCGGGCATGCGGGCGAGCACGGTGTCGACGAGCGCGTCGACGCCCTCCCCCGTGGACGCCGACAGCGGGAAGTACTCTGCACCGTCGCCGACGCCGGGCCCGAGCGCCTCGAGCACGTCGTGGGCCCCCTGCAGATGGGCCGCGATCTGTGCGGGCGAGGCCCGGTCCACCTTGTTCACCGCCACCAGGAGCCCGCCCCGGGCCGGACCCGGACCGCTCGGCACCGCGGCGCGGGCGGCGGACCGCTCGAGCACGAGCCGGTCCCCGGGCCCGATGGGGGCGGTGGCGTCGAGCACGGCCACGGCCACGTCGATGTCGTCGAGCGCCTCGGCCACCTGCTCGTTGAGGCGGGTGCCCAACGCCGTGCGCGGTCGGTGCAGGCCCGGCGTGTCGACGAACACGGCCTGCACGCCGGGCCTGTGCAGCACGGCGCGCACCGCTCGCCGCGTGGTGTTGGGGCGGGGCGAGGTGATCGTCACCTTGGTCCCCACCACACGGTTGACGAGGGTGGACTTGCCCACGTTGGGTCGGCCGACGATGGTGACGAAGCCCGACCGGAACGCACGCTCGGCCGCGCCGGCGGCTTCAGCGGGCGTGGTCGTCACCGGCGTCGGCGCCCTGCGGCGCGGGCGTGGGAAGCGCCCTGATGCGGATGCGCCCGATGCGGTGCCCCTGCACCTTCTCGGCGGTGAGGCGCACGCCGTCCACGTCGACCTCCTCACCTTCGACCGGGATCCGGCCGAGGACGTTGAACAACAACCCGCCCACGGTGTCCCAGTCCCCCTCGGGGAGCTCGGCGTCGATCAGCTCGTTGAGCTCGTCCACCGGGAACCGGGCCGTGACCGACACGTCGCCGCCGGCCAGGGTCTGCACCGGAGCCTCCTCGACGTCGTACTCGTCGACGATCTCCCCCACCAGCTCCTCGATGAGGTCCTCCAGGGAGACGAGGCCGGCGGTGCCGCCGTACTCGTCGACCACGATGGCGAGATGGAACTTCTTCTCCTGCATCTCGCGCATGAGGCGCGACACGCGCTTGGTCTCGGGCACGAAGGTCGCCGGCCTCGTGTAGCCCGTGATGGGCTGCCCGCCCGCCCCCTCGCGCTCGGCCCGGATCAGGTCCTTGGTGTAGGCGATGGCCACGATGTCGTCGATGTTGCCGTCGTGCACCGGCAGGCGCGAGAAGCCCGCCGCCATGGCGACGTCGAGCACCTGCGACACCGTCAGGTCGGCCTCCACGGCGCGCATGTCGGGACGCGGCACCATGACCTCGCGCACGATGGTGTCGCCGAACTCGATGATGGAGTGGATGAGCTCGCGCTCCTGGTGCTCGATGACCTCCTCCTCGAGCGCCACGTCGGCCATGGCCAGGAGCTCGGACTCGCTCACCGTGTCGCGCCGGTGGCGTTGGCCGACGAGAAGGTTGGCGAGCCCGATGAGCCCGTTCGACACGAAGCGCAGGGGCGGGAACCGCACCAGGGTGGAGACGATGGGCGCCACGAACAGCGCCGAGCGCTCCGGGTTGTACACCGCCCAGTTCTTGGGCAGGGCCTCGGCCAGCACGAAGATGACGACGACCTCGAACACCGTGGCGGCGGCGACGCCCCACGCCCCGAGGAGGCGCTCGGCCACGATGCCCACCAGCGTCGCCGTCACCAACTGGCACACGAGGACGAGCAAAAGGAGCGGGTTCAGGAAACCCTGGGGCTTCTCGGCCAGACGCAGCAGTGCCCCCGAACCCCGGCGGTGCTGCTCGCGCAGCGCCAGCGCCTTGGCCCGGCTGGTGCGCACGAGGGCCGTTTCGGCCAGCGCCAGGACGGCGGAGGCGGCCAGCAGCACCACCACCACCACGACGATGACGGCGTCGGCGGTGCCGAAGGCGGAGGCCGTGACGTCGCTTCCCACGGTCCGCTCCCGCTACGGCGAGGCCCGGTGGAACCGGGCCAGCAGCTCGCGCTCGCGTCGCTCCATGGCCTCGGCCTCGTCGTCGAGACCGTGGTCCATGCCGAGGAGGTGCAGCAGCCCGTGCACCACGAGCAGGGCCACCTCGTCGTCGAAGCTCACCCCGTGGACCTCGGCGTTGCGCGCCGCCACGGTGGGGCACACCACGACGTCACCGAGGAGGACGGGCATGGCCCCCTCCTCGACGGGAAGGGAGCCACCGGGCCCCGTCCCCCCCTGGTCGGGCGAACGACCGCCGGGATCGGGCTCCTCGTCGATGGGAAAGGCGAGGACGTCGGTGGGACCCGCTTCGCCCAGGAACCGCTCGTGCAGCTCGGCGATGGTGGGCTCGTCCACGAACAAGAGCGACACCTCGACGCCGTCGCGGACCCCCTGCGCCCCGAGGACCTGGCGCGCCAGGGTGGACCACCGGGCGATGTCGACGGCACGCTCGGACTGCTCGTCGGCGGCGAAGACGTCGACCACGGCGCCGCCCGTCACCGGCCGTCGGGAGCGCCGTGCGGGGCCCGGCCCGGGCGCCCCGGCCGGCCCCCCTTGGGCGCGCCGCGTCCACTGCGCCCGGGCGCGCCGTTCTGCGACAACGCGGCGGCGTCGGCGGCCTCGTAGGCGGACACGATGTCGGCCACGATGCGGGCGCGCACCACGTCGCCCTGGGTGAGGTGCACGAAGGTGACACCGGGCACCGAGCCGAGCACCGCCTCGAGGCCGGGTAGACCCGAGCGCCCACCGGGCACGTCGATCTGGGTGACGTCCCCGGTCACCACGACCTTCGACCGGAAGCCGATGCGGGTGAGGAACATCTTCATCTGCTCGGGCGTGGTGTTCTGGGCCTCGTCGAGGATGATGAAGCTCCGGTTGAGCGTGCGCCCCCGCATGAACGCCAGGGGCGCCACCTCGATCGTGCCCCGCTCCAGGAGACGCTGGGCGCCCTCGGGTCCGAGCAGGTCGTAGAGGGCGTCGTAGAGGGGGCGGAGGTAGGGGTCGACCTTGGCCATGATGTCGCCGGGCAGGAACCCGAGCCGCTCGCCCGCCTCCACCGCCGGACGGGTGAGGATGATGCGGTCGACCTCGTGCGCCTGCAGCGCCTGCACGGCCAGCGCCACCGCCAGGTACGACTTGCCCGTGCCGGCGGGCCCGATCCCGAAGGTGACGACGCTCGTGGCGATGGCGTCGGTGTAGCGCTTCTGGCCCGCCGTCTTGGGGCGCACGGTGTGGCCGCGCGCCGAGCGCAACACTTCGGTGGTGAGCACCTCGGCCGGGCTCACGTCGTCCTTCACCATGGAGATGGTGCGGTCGACGTCCGAGGCGTCGAGGCGCTGACCCTGCTCGAGCAGCATGACGAGCTCGTCGAAGAGCCGCCCCACGCGCTCCGCGTCCTCACCCTCGATGGAGATCTCGTTGCCCCGCACGACGATGCGGACCTCGCCGAAGGCGTCTTCGATGAGTCGCAGCAACTCGTCTCGTTGACCGAGCAGACCCACCATGAGGTGGTTGCCGGGGACGAGGATCTTGACCTGGGTGGACGACACTGGCGCTCGGTTCCGAGGCTACCAGGGGGTCCGGGCCGGACCGACCCGGGCTCCATGGGCAGCGGCGCCGTCTCCCCCGGGCGCGCCGCGCGCCGCGGTGCGGGGCGTGGTCATCCCCCCTGGCCGGACAGGCGGCGACCGCCGATGACGTGCAGGTGGAGATGGGGAACCGAGTTGAGCGCGTCCTCGCCCACGTTGAAGATGAGGCGGTAGCCACGCGCCGCGATCCCCTCCGCCTCGGCCACGCGGCGCGCCGTCAGGTGCATGTCGAGCAGGACCTCGGCGTCTCCGGCACCGAGGGCGGCGGCATCGTCGATGTGGCGGCGTGGCGCCACCAGCACGTGCACCGGAGCCTGCGGGTGCAGGTCGCGGAAGGCGACGCTGTGCTCGGATTCGAGCACCACCTCCGACGGGAGCGTGCCGTTCACGATGCCGCAGAACACGCAGCCGTCGACGCCGGCACCGTCGCCCGCACCAGGCCCGTCGGTCACCGGAGCCTCACGACGCGGCGTCGTCGCGCGCACGCGCCGCGGCGGGCCCCTTCACCTCGGGATAGAGGTGCTCGAGACTGCCCGGCGCGATGCGGCACGCCTCGATGAAGGCGTCGACGTCGTCGGCCTTCAGGCGTATGACGCGCCCGAACTTGAAGGCGGGCAGGGCCCCTTCGTCGATGAAGCGGTAGAGGCTGCGCAGGGTGACGCCGAGGTGCTCGGCCGCCTCCTTGGTGCTCATCCACCGGATATCTGCGCTCACGTCCTGTGCCTGTCGCCGTGTCCCATCGTGCATCGTCATGTTATCCGGTAGGTGTTCACCGCAGACCGGCGCGCCAAGGCGCGCCGAGACAGGCGGAACGTGGGCGCAGCGCGTTCGGTGACGGGGGTGGTGACGCTTCGTCAGGGCTGCGGCGGGCCCGCACGGGGCACGCCGGTTGGCGCCGCGTCAGGCGACGACGCCGGTTGGCGCCGCGTCAGGCGACGACGCCGGTTGGCGCCGCGTCAGGCGACGACGCGCAGTCCCAGCTCGTCGAGCCGACGGCTCATGGCGTCGGGCGTCACGCCGAAGAGGCAGGCGATGGCCCGCAGGTCCTCGGCCCTGATGGTGATCATGCGGCCGTTGAAGTCCTGGCGCTGCACCTGGATCATCGACAGGAAGCGGCGCAGCAGGTCGCGCTCGGGCCCGCTCACCGAGTTCAGCTTGGTGAGGTCGATCGTGACCTTGTCGTGACCGTCCCAGGGCCGCAGCTGGCGCCGGGCGCGACCGGGGTTCCCGTCAGTGTTCGCACCGTTGCCCTCGCCGTCGGGGCCCCACCGGGTGGCGTCGTCGTCCTGGGGGAGGAGTTGGTCCACCGGGACGTCGTACAGCTTCGCCAACCGCTGCAGCCTCGGCACCGAGATGGCCCGCTCGCCGCGTTCGTAGGCACCCAGCACCGATGCCTTGAACTCCTGGTCCGACATGGCCTCCACGGCCTGGAGCGACAGGCGCATCTGCTTGCGCACGGCGCGCAGGCGGGAGCCGACAGCCCTGGCATACGCCGCCCTGGCTGACTCCTCCTGCTCGTCCTCTTCGGTCAAGACCGTGTTCACCATGACCATCCAGATCCTCGCTGCGCTCGTCCCGTGCTTCCCGACGGCCCCCGTGCGAACAACTCCGCGAGAGCGTGACCTCCGTGCCCGACCCCCCGCCCGCTGGCACGCATGCGGATAATCCCCGTCAGTCTCGCTCACTCAGCGTGGTGATTGCAAGGACCGTCTAGCCCCCGGCCCCCCCGGGGGCCAGGTCGGAAGGGGTCGGCGGGGGACCCACGAGGCCGCTCCGCAGGGCGCAGAGCAGGAGGCCGGCCGCCACCGTGGCCGTTTCGGCCCGCAGGATGTGGGGGCCGAGGCCCACCAGGAGGCGCTCCGGGCCCGTCTCGGACGGGTCCCATCCCCCCTCGGGCCCCACCGCCACGGCGGGCACGGCGGTGCTCGGGGGCGACCCCCCGGGGTGGGCCAGGGCCAGGGGGACCGGTGCCAGGCGGGCGGCCAGATCGTCGAGCCCCATCACACCGGAGATCTCGGGCAGGTAGGCGCGGCGGCTCTGGGCGGCGGCGTGGCGGGCCACGCGCTGGAACCGGTCGAGCGCCCGGACCTGGCGGTCCTCGTCCCAGCGGACCACGGCCCGCACCGAGCGCAGCACCACGATGCGGTCCACCCCGGCCTCGGTCAGCTTCTGCACCGCCCACTCGGGTCGGTCCCCCTTCACCGGCACGAAGGCCACCGTCACGGCGGGCACGGCCGGCGGGGTCGTCGTGACCGGGCCGTCAGGCTCGAGCAGAGGGGTCGTGTCACCACGCAGCGTGGCAGTGGTCATGCGGCACCCACGCCACCGGCCCCGTCCGTCGCAGGCCACCACCACCTCGCCGGGACGCAGCCGAAGGACGTCGAGCAGGTGGCGGCGGTCCTCGACCTCGACCGTCAGCCCCTCGAGGTCGTCCACGAAGACCTGGGCGGCGGCCTCGACACCGGCCGGGGAGGGCACCGGCCCGGGGCCGGCCGGGGCCTTCTCCGCGCCCACGGCCCGCTGCCGCTCAGCCGAAGGCGGAGCGCAGGCGGGACATGAAGCCCTCGCCGGGGGGCGCCACGTCCTCCTGGCGCTCGGCCGCCAGCTGGCGCAGGAGCTCCTCCTGTGCCTTGGTCAGCTCGGTGGGGGTGTCCACCACCACCTGCACCACGAGGTCGCCGCGCCCGCGCCCGCGCACGTGGGGAACGCCCCGGCCCCGCATGCGCAGGACCTGGCCGGTCTGGGTGCCGGGCGCCACCGCCACCGGCTCGGTGCCGTCGAGCGTCTCGAATTCGAGGCCCACCCCCAGAGCGGCCTGGGCCATGGAGACGTGCAGCTCGGCGTGGAGGTCGTCGCCGCTGCGCACGAAATGCTCGTCGGGCTGGACCGACAGGTGCACGTAGAGGTCCCCGGCCGGACCGCCCCGGGGCCCGGCCGGGCCCTGGCCCGACAGGCGCAGGGTCGAGCCGTGGTCGACCCCGGCGGGGACGTTCTCGGTGAAGGTGCGGGTCTGCATGACGCGGCCGTCCCCCCGGCAGTCGGGGCAGGGGCTGGCGATGACCTCGCCCATGGCGCTGCATCGCCGGCACGGCACGGCCGTCACCACCTGGCCCAGGATCGACTGCCGCACCCGGCGCTGCTCCCCGGCGCCCTGGCACTCGGGGCAGGTCACCGCGGTCGTGCCCTGACGTGCCCCCGATCCCTCGCAGGTGGCGCAGGCCACGGGGAGCTCGGTGGTGATGTCGCGGGTCACCCCGAACACCGCCTCCCGGAAGGACAGCTCGATCACCATCTCGGCGTCGTTGCCCCTGACCGGGCCACCCCGACGACGGGCTCCGCCGCCCCCGAAGAAGGCGTCGAACAAGTCGCCGAGCCCACTGCCGAACATGTCGCCCGCCCCGGCCACGGGCCCGTCCACACCGTCGGGACCGAAGCGGTCGTAGCGGGCGCGACGCGCCGGGTCGCGCAGGACCTCGTAGGCGCGCGTCACCTCCTTGAAGCGCGCCTCGGCCGGAGCGTCTCCCCCGGTGCTGTCGGGGTGCAGCTCCCGCGCCATGCGGCGATAGGCGCGCTTGATGTCGTCGTCGGAGGCGTCGGGGGCCACGCCCAGCAGGGCGTAGTAGTCAGCGGGCACCGGCTGCCCCCCGACGTCGACGCCCAGGTGCCGCGCCGCTCGCAGGGCCCGGGTCGACGCCCGCCCCCGATCCCGGTCGCCCCGCCCCCGATGCTCCGGCCAGATGCTCGCCCAGCTGCCGGCCGACCACCTGCACGGCGGCGAGCGCCCGCGGGTAGTGCATGCGGGTGGGACCGACCACCCCCACCGTTCCCTGTACCTCGCCGTCGATCTCGAACGGGGCCACCACCAACGCGCACGCCGCCAGCGGCTCGAACCCGTGCTCGGCCCCGATGGCCACCGACAGCCCCCTGTCGAGGATGTCCTCGATCAGCTCCACCACCACGAGCTGCTGCTCCAGGATGGACAGTACGGACCGGACCGTGTCGACGGCGTCGAAGGCGACGGCCATGCGCGACGAGCCGCCTACGAAGACGTGGTCGGCCTCGTCGGTGTCGGCCAGCTGGGCGAGGGCGTCGACGCCCCCGCGCACCACGGCGTCGATGCCGGGGTCCCTGACATCGGGCACCGCCCCCGGGCGCGTCAGGGTGGAGCCTCGGACGTGGGCGGTGATGTGGGCGCCGGCCCGGGCGAGGGCGTCGTCGGTGGTGTCGGCGGCGAGCTCGACGGTGCGCTTCTCCACCGCCCCGTCGGACAGCACGGCCACGAGCAACGCCAGGCGGGGCGACAATCCCACGAGCTGCACCGAGCGGATGGTCGACGACTCGTGGCTCGGTCCCACCACCACCGCGGCGTAATCGGTCAGATCGGCGAGGAGGCCGCTCGTCCGGCTCAGCAGGTCCTCGACCTCGCCGTGCACGTGGGCGAAGAACCGGCGCACCTCCTGGCGCTGGTGTGGCCCGAGCGTCCCGGGGCGGCCGAGGTGGTCGACGAAGAATCTGTAGCCCTTGTCGGTGGGGATACGCCCCGCGCTCGTGTGGGGCTGGGCCAGGTATCCGTCGCGCTCGAGGGCCGCCATCTCGCTTCGGACCGTGGCCGACGACACCTCGACCCCCGGCGTGCCGGTGATGTGGGCCGATCCCACGGGCTGAGCCGTCTCGATGTACTCCGACACGACCGCCTTCAAGATGGCCGCCTTGCGGTGGTCGAGGGCGGGCTCGGCCGGGGCGTCGGGGTCGGATCCCGTGTCCGGGCGCCGGTCGTCGGCCACCGACGCGCCACGTCCGGGCGGGGTGTGCGGCCTGTGCGCGCCGTCGGGGCGCGTCGTGCGTTTCGCTGCCATGGCGGTCCTGGCAGTCGAGTCTACCGAGTGCTACCGACCACCCCCCGACCTGGGCCGACCTCCGGGGACGACCCCCGGCGCCGACGCGGGTCAGTCCTCCAGGCGCAGAGCCGAGATGAAGGCCTCCTGGGGCACTTCCACGCGCCCGATGGCCTTCATCTTCTTCTTGCCCTCCTTCTGGCGCTCGAGGAGCTTGCGCTTGCGGGTGATGTCGCCGCCGTAGCACTTGGCCAGGACGTCCTTGCGCTTGGCCTTGACCGTCTCCCGGGCCACCACCCTGCCTCCCACCGCCGCCTGGATGGGGACGTCGAAGAGCTGGCGCGGGATCAGCTCCCGCAGCTTCTCGGTCATGCGCCGGCCGTAGGCGTCGGCCTGGGAACGGTGCACCACGGTGGAGAAAGCGTCCACGGGCATGTGGTTGATGAGCAGGTCGACCTTGACAAGGTTGGCGGTGTCGTAGCCGTCGGCCTCGTAGTCGAGGCTGGCGTAGCCGCGTGTCCTGCTCTTCAGCTGGTCGAAGAAGTCGACCACCACCTCGGCCAGGGGGATGCGGTACACGAGCTCGAGGCGCTCGGGCGACAGGTACTCCATGTGGCCGAGCTCACCACGCCGCGCCTGGCACAGCTCCATGACGGGACCGATGTACTCCGACGGCACGATGACCGTGGCCCGCAGCATGGGCTCGTCGATGTGGTCGAGCTGCGTGGCCTCGGGCATCTCGCTCGGGTTGTCGAAGCGCAGGTCGGCCCCGCTCGTCAGGTGGGCCACGTAGGCGACCGACGGCGCTGTGGCGATGAGCGACAGGTCGAACTCGCGCTCGAGGCGCTCACGCACGATCTCCATGTGCAAAAGGCCCAGGAACCCGCAGCGGAAGCCGAAGCCGAGCGCTCCCGATGACTCGGGCTCGAAGGTGAAGCTGGAGTCGTTCAGGCGCAGCTTGTCGAGCGCCTCGCGCAGGGCGGGAAGCTCGTCGCCGTCGATGGGGTAGAGGCCGCAGAACACCATGGGCTTGGGGTCGCGGTACCCCTCGAGCGGCTCGGGGGCGCTGCGCACGGCGTCGGTGACGGTCTCACCGGACCGGGCCTGGCCCACGTCCTTGATGCCGGCGATGAGGTAGCCGACCTCGCCCGGCCCGAGCTCGTCCACCGGTGTCGGGATGGGGAGCCGGGCGCCGATCTCCTCCACCTCCTGGGTGAACGCGGCCTGCATGTACCGCACCCGCGACCCCGAGCGCAGCACGCCGTCCATCACCCGGATCGAGCTCACCACGCCGCGGTACTGGTCGTAGGCAGAGTCGAAGATGAGCGCCCGCAGCGGCGCGTCGGGGTCCCCGACGGGCGCCGGAACCCGCTCCACCACGGCGTCGAGCAGTGCCTCCACGCCGCCGCCGGTCTTGGCCGAGATGCGCAGGATCGAGTCGGCGGGGATGCCGAGCACCCGCTCGATCTCCGCCGCGTAGCGATCGGGGTCGGCGGCGGGCAGGTCGATCTTGTTGAGCGCGGCCACGATCTCGAGGTCGTGCTCCACCGCCTGGTAACAGGTGGCCAGGGTCTGGGCCTGGATGCCCTGCGAGGCGTCGACGAGGAGCACCGCCCCCTCGCAGGCGGCGAGGGACCGGCTGACCTCGTAGCCGAAGTCGACGTGGCCGGGCGTGTCGATGAGGTGCAGGACGTGACCCTTGAACCGGACCCGCACGTTCTGGGCCTTGATGGTGATGCCCCGCTCACGCTCCAGGTCCATGGAGTCGAGGTACTGCTCGCGCATGAGGCGGGGGTCGACGGCGTGGGTGAGCTCGAGGATGCGGTCCGACAGCGTCGACTTGCCGTGGTCGACGTGGCTGATGATCGAGAAATTGCGGATGTGGTCGGGGCTGAGCACGGCACCCGGAGCGTACCGGGGGTGGCATCGGCCCAGGGTCTGGGGGGGAAGGGTGCGGAGGGCCCTGCTACGCTCGTGGCCCTGGTGGTGCCGGTCGGCGCCGCCGCAGGGCCGGTCGGGCATCGCAGCGTCCACCGACCCGATCAGCCGACGACGGGCCGCCCGGGCGGTCCACGTCTCCGAGCACCGAGGGCACACGTGGCGAACATCCGAAGCCAGATCAAGCGCAACCGGCAGAACGAGCGCCGCCGCCTGCGGAACAAGTCCGTCCGCTCGGAGATGCGCACCCGGTCCAAGACGGCCATCACCGCCCTCGAGGCGGGGGCCGAGGACGCCGAGGTGGCCCTGCGGGCCGCCGTCCGGCGCATCGACAAGGCGGCCGCCCAGGGCGTCATCCACAAGAACCAGGCGGCCAACCGCAAGTCCCGACTCATGCGGCGCTCGACGCCGGACGCCGGCTGAGCCAAGGGCCCCTCAGGGCCTGCGGCGCGACGCCACCCGCGCCCGTGACCCGCTGCGACGCGCCGAGCCCTCGCGCCCCGCACCCAGGCGGCTGAGCCGGCCCACGAGGACTTCGAGCACCGTCTCCTCGGGCAGGGCGCTGCGGCCCCGCACGTCGAGATCGGCGTCGGCGAGCAGCGTCACCGCCCGGGTGATCCCCGTCGGGCCCAGGCGCCGTCCCTGCTCGAGCACCTTGCGGGCCGGGTACACGCTGCGCATGCCGAGGCGGGCCGCGGCCTCCTCGGGGCTCGCCACGCCCGAACCGTCGAGGCGCAACATGGCCTGGTAGTGCCGATGCAGCACGGCCAGGACCTGCAGGCAGTGATACGCGCCCGCTCCGAAGAGGCGGTGCAGGGCGGCCAGGGCCTCGTCGGTCTCCCCCGCGTCGATGGCGTCGGTGAGATCCCAGGGAGCGACGGTCCCGGCCTCGCCCAGGAACGGCTCGAGCCGTTCCACGTCGATCGACGCGCCCTCGCCGTAGGCCGAGGCGAGCGCCTCGAGCATGCCCCGCAGGCGGCTCACGTCACCGCCCAGGTGCTCGCCCAGCCGGGCCCCGGCCCGGGCGTCGAGCTTCACCGGGCCCTCGTGGAGGCGCTCGGTCAGCCACTGGGTGCGGGCCCGGCCCGTGCCCACGGCGGTGTCGATGATCCCCTTGCGGCGCTCGATGGCCTTCACCAGTGCAGCGGGAACGGTGCCGCCGCCCGACACGAGCACGAGGGTCACACCGGGGATGGGGTCCTCGAGGCAGGCGGCGAGGCGCGAGGCGTCGGCGGCGGTGAGGCGGCCGGCGTCGCGCACCACCACAATGCGGCGGTCGGTGAGGAACGGAGGCGTGGTGAGGGCGTCGACCACCATTCCGGCGTCGAGCTCGTCGGCCACGGGTCCGCCGTGCTCCTCCACGACCATGGAGGGATCGGTGCCCGCCGCCAGCTCGGCCAGCAGCTCGTGGGCGGCCTGACCCACGAGCGAGGCGTCGTCGCCGCGAACCAGGTAGGCCGGTGAGGCGGCATCGCTCATGCGGCGAGGACCACGGCGCCAATGGCGTCACAGGCGCGCCGCGTGCGCGCCACGTCGTGGGCCCGCACGATGCGGCACCCGAGCGACACGCCCATCGCCGCCGCCGCCAGCGATGCGTCCCCACGGGCGTCGACGGGGAGGTCGAGTGTCACCCCCAGGAAGGGCTTGTTGGACGCCGACAGCAGCACCGGGTAGCCGAACGTGGTCAGGGTGGACGACGCCCGCAGCAGCGCCAGCGAGTGGTCGGCGGTCTTGCCGAGGTCGAGCCCGGCGTCCACCACGATCCGCTCGGCGTCGATCCCCGCAGCGCGTGCCCGCTCGGCGCGGTCGTGGAGGAACGTCCGCACCGATGCCACCACGTCGTCGTAGTGGGGGTCGGGATCGGGAATGCGCGGCCCGATGCGGATGTGGGTGGCGACCACCGCCGCCCCGGCGGCGACAGCAGCGGGGAGGTAGTCGTCGTCGGCGAAGCCGCTGATGTCGTTGCCCATCACCGCTCCTTCGGCGTAGGCGGCGCGCGCCACCGACGCCCGCCACGTGTCGACCGATACCGGCACGTCGAAGCGGGCCCGCAATGCCGCCACGGCAGGCACGACGCGGTCGAGCTCCTCTGCTTCGCCCACCTCCGGACCCGGGCCCGCCTTCACCCCGCCCACGTCCAGGATGTCCGCACCGTCGTCCACGAGCTTGGCGGCGCGCCCCACCAGCGCGTCGAGAGCGAACGTCTCCCCCTTGTCGTAGAAGGAGTCGGGCGTGCGGTTCAGGATGCCCATGACGAGGGTGCGGCCGGTCAGGTCGTAGGACCGGTCCCCGAGCCGAAGGTGCACCGCGAGAACCTACACAAGCGCTGCTCGCCCAGGACCGGCGGTGCGACGGCGCCTGCTCAGAAGAGCTGGGTGGCGAGGGCCTTGCGGTAGCGGGCGGTGCGCGGGTCGTCGGGCCCGAGCGTCTCGAGCAGGTCGAGGAATTCCTGACGGCTCGCCTCGTCCGCCTTCACCTTGGGCAGGAGCTCGTCGAGCAGCACGTCGACGCCATCGGCGGGCACCTCCACCTGCTGCGCCGCCAGGCGGGCCTCGGCCGCCAGCTGGCGGCTCTCGGCCGTCTCGGGGATCCGGGCCAGGATTCCGAGCGCCTCCGACGTGTCGCCGCGCCCGAGGAGCAGGCGGGCCATCCCGAGCACGGCGCCGGGGTGGTCGGGCTCGAGCTCGAGGGCCTGCTCGAGCGACGCCTCGTCCCCCACCGCCACCAGGCGGTCGGCCTCCGAGGGCGTGGGGACCAGACGGTCCACGAACGCCGCCACCTGGGGCTCGGGGAGCGCACCCACGAACCCGTCGACGATCTGTCGGTCTCGGATGGCGAACACGGCCGGGATGGACTGCACCTGGAACGTGGACGAGACGCGGGGGTTCTCGTCGACGTTCACCTTGACGAGCTCGACCGAGCCCTCCTTGGCCCCGACCACGCTCTCGAGGATCGGTCCCAGGGTGCGGCACGGACCGCACCACGGCGCCCACAGGTCCACCACCACGGGGACCTGCTCGGAACGCACCAGGACGTCCTGCTCGAAGGTGTCATCGGTGACGTCGATCACGCATACGACGATACCGGCTCGGTCGCCGGACCCATGCCGTGCACCCCGTGAGGCGCCGCCGTTCCCGTGGTCGAACGGGGGCCGTTCGGCGTGGTGCGGGTAGCGTGACGCCCATGGAGACGGCAGACCTCGTGGACGGCGGGGTCGAGGGGATCGACGCCGCCGCCGTGTCGCGCTGGTTCTCTTCCCACGTGGCCGGGAGCGAGCCACCCCTCACCTTCACCCTCATCGCCGGCGGTCGTTCCAACCTGACGTATCGGGTGGTCGACGGGGCGGGCCACGTCTACGCGCTGCGCCGGCCGCCGCTCAGCCACGTCCTGCCCACCGCCCACGACATGGCCCGCGAGCACCGCGTCATCACGGCCCTGGGCCCGACCCCGGTGCCGGTGCCGGTCACCCTCGGGCTGTGCGAGGACCCCACCGTGAACGAGCGGCCCTTCTACGTGATGGAGTTCGTGGAGGGGTCCATCGTGCGCGACGCCGCCGGGGCGGAACGCGATCTGGACGCCGCGGCGCGGCGCCGTTCGGGGGCATCGCTGGCCGACACCCTGGCTGCCCTCCACGCCGTGGACGTGGACGCCGTGGGGCTCGGCGACTTCGCCAAACGCGACGGGTACGTGGAGCGTCAGCTGCGCCGGTGGTACGAGCAATTCCGCAATTCGCAGGTCGAAGGGCTCGACACGGCGACGATCGTCGGTGCGGTGCACGACCGCCTGGCGTCGGCCGTCCCCGCCCAGGTGGGCACGTCCATCGTGCACGGCGACTACCGCCTCGACAACACCGTCCTCGGTCCCGACGGCACGGTGCGGGCCGTGCTCGACTGGGAGATCTGCACGCTCGGCGACCCCCTCGCCGACGTCGGACTGCTCATGGTGTACTGGACCGATCCCGGGGACGAGGGCGCGCTCGTGGGCGTGACCCCGACCACGGTGGCGGGCTTCCCGTCGCGGGCCGAGGTGCGGGCCCGCTATGCGGCGGCGTCAGGCCGAGACCTCACGCACCTCGACTACTACGTCGCCTTCGGGTACTGGAAGCTGGCCTGCATCATCCAGGGCGTGTACGCCCGCTACGTGGGTGGGGCGACCGCCGGGGACCGGAGCAGTGTCGAAGGCTTCGCCCACAGCGTGGTGCGGCTGGCGGAGATGGCCGAGCGGGCGCTCGACGCGCCGAGCGACGAGGGCGCGGGCCGATGACCATGTACGAGCGTCACCTCGGACGGACCCTCGACCAGCCTGTGCTCGTGGTCGTGCTCGAGGGATGGGTCGACGCCGGGCTCGGCGCCGATGGCGCCATCACCACCCTTCTTTCCGCCGCTCCCACCGAGCTGGTGGCCACGTTCGACGGCGAGTCCCTCATCGACCAGCGGGCGCGGCGCCCGGTGGTGCACATCTCCCACGGGGTCAACGAGGGGCTCACCTGGCCGGTGATCCAGGTGCGCGCCGGAACCGATCGGGTCGGAGCCGATGTCTGCTACCTCGTGGGCCCCGAGCCCGACTTCCGCTGGCCGAGCTTCGTGTCCGCGGTGGTGGTGCTGGCCCGCGAACTCGGTGTGCGCATGGTGGTGGGCATGGGCGCCTTCCCCGCCCCGGCCCCCCACACCCGGCCCGTGCGCCTGGCCGCCACCGCACCGCAGGACTCGGCCGATCTCGTCGCACAGGTGGGGGTGGTCCAGGGTGAGTTGGACGTGCCGTCGGGTGTGTGGGGGGCGCTCGAGGTGGCCTTCGGCGAAGCCGGGATCCCCGCCGTCGGGCTGTGGGCGCGCGTCCCGCACTACGTGTCGGGGATGTCGTTCCCCTCTGCCAGCGCCACCCTGGTCGACGGGTTGGCGGCGGTGGCCGGACTGTCCCTCGACTCGAGCGACCTGCACACCGGGGCCGACTCGTCGCTGCGCCAGGTGGACGACCTCATCGCCCGCAGCGACGAGCACACGGCCATGGTGCGCCAGCTCGAGCGCAGCGTCGACGAGGCCGAGGGCAACCCGCTCGACGTGGGCCAGCTGCCCACCGGGGAGGAGCTGGCGGCCGAACTGGAGCGCTACCTGCGCGACGAGACGAACGACGACGGCCCGGGCGACGACGACTGACAGAAGCGACGATCGGCGACCGTGACCGGGCGGTGACGGCCCGGAAGCCGGCAGCCGACGGACGGGAGTGCCCGTGCGGGCATCGAACATCCACAGCGTCGAGGACGCCAGACGGGGCGCGGCGCGCGCTGTGCCCCGGCCCGTGTTCGACTACATCGACGGAGCCGCCGACGACGAGGTCACGGCAGCGCAGAACGTGGCGGCGTTCCGCCGGATCACCTTCCGCCCCCGCGCCGCGGTGGGAGCCGTCGAGGCCGACACCGCCACGTCGGTCCTGGGGGTCTCCCTGTCGCTCCCCGTGATGCTCGCTCCGGCCGGCCTGGTGCGGATCATGCATCCCGACGGGGCGCGTTGCGTGGCCCGGGCGGCAGCGGCAGCGGGCACCGTGTCGGTGCTCAGCTCCGTGGCGGGCACGGCGCTGGAGGAGGTGGCGGCCGGGGTGGATGGACCCCTGTGGTTCCAGCTCTACGCACCGGGCGGCGCGTCCCAGACCGACGCGCTGGTGAAGCGGGCGCAGCAGGCGGGCTACGCCGGCTTGGTGATCACCGTCGACACCGCCGCCCTCGGCAACCGCGAGCGCGACGTGCGCCACGGCGTAGCCCCGCCCTTCCGGTTCGCCCCGTGGCCGGCGGCTCGTCTCGGCGCCCAGGTGGTGACGCGTCCGCGGTGGCTGCTCGGCACCGCCCGCAGCGAGTTGCGTGGCCGGAGACGGGGTCGTGACGCCCGGGTCTCCACCGGGGCCCCGCTGTCGGATCCCGCCGCCGGCGATCCAACGGCACGGCGCGTGGCCATGGCCGCCTCACCCTTCACGTGGGCCGATGTGTCCGACATCCGGCGCCGCTGGAGCGGGCCGCTGGTCGTGAAGGGGATCGTCACCCCCGAGGACGCCACACTCGCCCTGGGCGCGGGGGCCGACGGCGTGATCGTCTCCAACCACGGGGGCCGCCAGCTCGACGGCGCCCCCGCCACCATGGACGTGCTCCCGGCCGTGGTGGACGCCGTGGACGGAAGGGCGCCGGTGCTGGTCGACGGCGGGGTGCGGCGCGGCAGCGACGTGGTGAAGGCCGTGGCCGCCGGGGCGTGCGCCGTGCTCGTCGGCCGGGCGTACCTGTACGGCCTGGCGGCTGCCGGTGAGGCGGGTGTGGGGCGCGTCCTGGAGGTGCTGCGCGACGACACGGTGCGGACCCTGCAGCTGCTCGGCTGCCCCTCCGTGGCGCAGCTCGACCGGAGCTGGATCGACCTCCCCGGACGGGACCGGGACTGATCGCCAGCGTCCGGATGGTCCAGCGTCCGGATGGCTCAGCGCCGGGACCGGTGCAGGACCAGCGCGCCGACCAGCATCCCGGCGGGCGCCGATCCCGAGTCGTGCACGTGCACGGCCAGCCACAGCCCCACGGCGATGAGCACGGCGAACAGCGCGAAGACGATGGCCAGGCTGACTGTCCGGGCCCGGGGCCGTGGCGGCGCAAGGGCCGCCGCTCCCCTGGTCCGCATGAGCGCCAGGTCCACCGGGTCGAGGGCCCGGGCCGGCGGCGCGCCGGCGGCGGCGTCGTCGGGGGCGGGACTCCACGCCCGGTCAGCCACTGCGGCCATCTCCTGCGTCGTGGAAGCGGCGTTGATGGCGAGGACGGAGCGGGTGTACTCGTAGGGCTCGATCCGACCCTGCTCGAGGGCATCGAGGACGCGTCGGAGATACCCCTCGCGCTCGGGCGCCGCGTCCTCGGCCATGGAGGAATTCTCGGCTACATCGACGCCGAAGGCAACGATCTCGCCTCCGGCGTCACGGCCGTGCACGTCGGGTGGCGGCGCTTCGGGCACGACGCCCCCCATGGTCGTGGCCCGGGGCGCTGTGCGAGGCGCGTCGGTTATGGTCGTCCGATGCTGGTCGACGGAGGTATCGGATTCGACCCGGGTGACGCCATAACCACGGCGAAACGGGCCGAGGAGGACGGGTTCGACGGGGTGTGGTGCGCGGAGACGGGTCACGACCCGTTCCTCCCTCTGTTGCTGGCGGCGGAGCACACCGAGCGCGTGGAGCTCGGCACCGGCATCGCCGTGGCCTTCGCCCGCAACCCCATGAGCACCGCCGTGCTCGCCAACGACCTGCACGACTTCTCCAAGGGACGCTTCATGCTGGGTCTCGGCTCGCAGATCAAGCCGCACATCGAGAAGCGCTATTCGATGCCGTGGTCGCACCCCGCGGCGCGCATGCGCGAGTTCATCGCCGCCATGCGGGCCATCTGGGCCGCCTGGCACGACGGCAGCAAGCTCGCCTTCCGGGGCGACTTCTACACCCACACCCTCATGACGCCGATGTTCAGCCCCGGCCCGAACCCCTACGGCGCCCCCAAGGTGTTCCTCGCCGCCGTGGGCGAGCGCATGACCGAGGTGGCGGGAGAGGTGGCCGACGGGCTCCTGGCCCACGGGTTCACCACGGCGCGCTACATGCGCGAGATCACCCTGCCCGCCCTCGAGCGCGGGCTCGCCAAGGCGGGGCGCACCCGCCAGGACTACGAGATCTCCTACCCCGCCATGATGGTCACCGGCGCCGACGAGACCGAGATGGCCGCCGCCGAGCAGGCCGTCAAGGCCCAGTTGGCGTTCTACGCGTCGACACCGGCGTATCGGCCCGTGCTCGACCTGCACGGGTGGGGCGAGCTGTTCCCGGAGCTCAACCGGCTCTCCAAGCGCGGTGAGTGGGTGACCATGGCCGACCTCATCCCCGAGGACATGCTCGACGCCTTCGCCGTCCGGGGCGAGCCCGAGGAGATCCCCGCCAAGGTGGTGGAGCGCTACGGGGGCATGGTCACCCGCGTCAGCTTCTACGCCCCCTACCGGATGGAGCGCGACCGCATCCGTCAGATCCTGGCGGGGTTCCGGGCCGCGTAGCAAGGCGCGCCCCTGCCGCCCCGTGTGACGGGCGGGCGCGCCTGTCAGGGGACGATGTTGACGAGCCGCGGAGGCCGGGACACCACCCGCGTGGGCGCCGCCCCGGCCAGCTCGGCGACCACCCGTTCCGACGCCAGCGCCACCGCCGTGGCCTCGTCCTCGGTGATGTCGGGGGACACCTCGATGCGGTCGCGCACCTTGCCCTTCACCTGCACCACGAGCGTCACCCGCTCGGCCCGGGCCAGCTCCGGGTCGAACGACGGCCACGACTGGGCATGCAGGAGCGAGCCCGCACCGTGGCGCCGCTCCCAGGCCTCGGCGGTGGCGTGGGGTGCGATCGGGGCCAGCATGAGCAGCAGGGCATCGGCGGCGGCGCCGTAGGTGGAGTCGTGGGGCCCGCCCGGGGTCTCTCGCCGGTAGCGGTGCAGGGCGTTGGAGAACTCCATGCAGGCGGCCACGGCGGTGTTGAACGACCACCGGTCGATGTCCTCGCTCACCTTGGCGACGAGCCGGTGCGTGGCCCGGGCGATCTCGACGTCGACGTCGGTGGCATCGCCGCTGCGGGGCGCGGCCCCCTCGGGGTCGTCCTCGACGGTGAGGCGCCACACGCGGTCGAGGAACCGCCCGCAGCCTTCGATGACGTTCTCGGTCTGGTCGGTCCAGTCCATGTCGTCACCGGGCGGGCCGGCGAAGACGTGGAACAGGCGCAGCGCGTCGGCGCCGACGGTGTCGAAGTAGCGGGTCGGCGTGATCAGGTTCCCCTTGGACTTCGACATCTTCTTGCCGTCGATGCGGATCATGCCCTGGGTGAACAGACGCTCGAACGGTTCGCGCCCCAACCCAGGGGCGAGGCCGATGTCGATGAGGGCCTTGGTGTAGAAGCGGGCGTACATGAGGTGGAGGATGGCGTGCTCGATGCCACCGATGTACTGGTCGACGGGCATGAAGTGCCGGGCGGCGGCGGGATCGAAGGGGCGGTCGTCGGACCACGGGTCGCAGAAGCGCAGGAAGTACCACGACGAGTCCACGAACGTGTCCATGGTGTCGGTCTCGCGTCGGGCCGGACCGCCGCAGATAGGGCAGGTCGCGTGCCGGAAGCTCGGATGGCGCGCCAGGGGGGATTCCCCTGTCGGGAGGAACTCGACGTCGTCGGGGGCGAGCACCGGGAGCTGTTCCTCGGGAACCCCGACGATGCCGTGGTCGGGGCAGAACACGACGGGGATGGGGCAGCCCCAGTAGCGCTGACGCGACACCAGCCAGTCCCGGAGGCGGTAGTTGACGGTGCGGACGCCGATGCCGCGCCCCTCGAGCCAGTCCGCGGCCCGGTCCTTGGCGTCGCTCACGTCCAGGCCGTCCAAGAAGCCGGAGTTGATCTTGATCCCGCCACCGGTCCAGGCACCGTCCTCGAACCCCTCGGGGGGCTGCGTGGTCCGCACCACGGGCAGGCCGTGGGCCCGGGCGAAGTCCCAGTCCCTGGTGTCCTCGGCGGGCACGGCCATGATCGCCCCCGTGCCGTAGCGCATGAGGACGTAATCGGCCACGAACACCGGGATGGCGTCCCCGGTGAAGGGGTTCACGACGTGGCCACCGGTGGCCGCCCCCCGCTTGGCCAGCGTCTCGGTCCCCTCCTCCGAGGTGCGGTCGACCTCGCTCTTGGAGGCGGCGGAGGTCCGCAGGGCGTCCACCGCCGGGCGCCGGTCGTCGGTGGTGATGCGGTCCACGAGCGGGTGCTCGGGGGCGACCACGGCATAGGTCATGCCGAAGCTCGTGTCGGGGCGGGTGGTGAAGACCCGCAGCGTCTCGCCCGCGTGCCCGACCACCTCGAGGTCGAACTCGACCCCCTCGGAGCGCCCGATCCAGTTGCGCTGCATGGTCTTCACCCGCTCGGGCCAGTCCAGGTCGTCGAGCGAGTCGAGCAGCTCGTCGGCATAGGCGGTGGTGCGGAAGAACCACTGCTCGAGGTCGCGCTGCACCACCAGGTCCCCCGACCGCTCGCAGCGCCCGTCGGCCAGGACCTGCTCGTTGGCCAGCACGGTCTGGCAGCCCGGGCACCAGTTGACGGGCGCCTCGGCTCGGTAGGCCAGGCCCGCCTCGAGGAACCGCAGGAAGATCATCTGGTTCCAGTGGATGTAGGAGGGGTCGTGGCTGCGGACCTCGCGGCGCCAGTCGTAGACCGCTCCCAGCCGCTGCACGCTCGACTTGAGCTCGGCGATGCGGGCCTCGGTGAAGGACCGGGGGTGCTCGCCGGTGCGGATGGCGGCGTTCTCGGCCGGGAGGCCGAAGGAGTCGAATCCGAAGGGCGACAGCACCGCCGCTCCCTGCATGGTGCGGTGCCGGACGATCAGATCGCCGAAGGTGTAATTGCGGACGTGGCCCTGGTGGGCCGGGCCGCTCGGGTAGGGGTACATGCACAGCACGTACTGGGCGGGCCGGGCCTCGTCCACGTCGACCTCGTAGAGATGCTCGTCCGCCCAGCGCTGCTGCCACTTCCGCTCGACTGCCTGGACGTCGTAGGCCCGCGCCATTCCCGGATTCTACGGAACGCGGCGCCCGGTCCCGGCCGACCGCTCGGGCGTCGGATCCGGGTGCCGCGAGGAGTCGAGGCTCGGACGGCGGTACGGAGAGGGCTGATAACCTCTCCGGTCGGCCCCGGGGGCGTAGCTCAGTTGGTAGAGCGCTTGACTGGCAGTCAAGAGGTTCGAGGGTTCGAGTCCCTTCGCCTCCACCCGAAAGCCCAGGTCAGACAGGGTCTGACCTGGGCTCTGCCATCTCACCGGAACGCTCTGTCACCACCGCGCACAGGGTTGCTCGTGGCCACACGTGCAGCGATCAGCGAAGGCTGATTTCAGCCTCTTCGGATGTCAGTGGCGTATCGCATCACGACTCGTCCGTGCGATGCGGACGTGGGTAACGGCCGACGAACACACGCGTTCGACGCAGCGGTAGTCACCGGTGCTGGGGCCGAGATCGTCGAAGAGTCGTTCGCCGCTACCGAGTAACACAGGCACGATTGCGAGATGCATTTCGTCGATGAGCGAAGCACGTAGGTACTGCCTGATGGTGGCTGCGCCACCTCCGACAAGGACATCGCGGTCGCCCGCTGCTTCGAGGGCTGCGCTGAGCGCTGCTTCGATCCCACCGTCCATGAAGTGGAACGTCGTTCCCCCCTCCATTTCGACCGGAGGATGCGGGTGGTGCGTCAGCACGAAGACCTCGTGATGAAAGGGGGGGTCCTCTCCCCACCATCCGGTCCACTCGCTCTCGCCCCATGGGCCACGAATCGGGCCGAACATGTTCCGACCCATGATGGTGGCACCCACTCCGGATTGCCGCTCCGAGAAGAAGCCGTGGTCGATTCCCTCGCTCCCACCTTCGCTGCCGATCATCTGACGGCCGCTGCGGGTGGCGAAGATCCATTCGTGGAGCTGCGTGCCCCCGATACCGAGCGGATGGTCGAGATCCTGGTGGGGCCCGGCGCCGTAACCATCGAGCGAGATCGAGTAGTTGCGCACGAGCAATCTCGACATTCAGTCCTCCTTCAGTTCGCTCCCGTTATCACTGGGCTCGCCAGCGCTCGGTCGGCGAAGCGTGCGTCTTCTACGTCTTGTGGCGCCTTTTGGGGCGCACCAAGTCGGGGAGTTGGGGAGCGCGATCGGCAGCGGCCCACAACGCCTGGTCGACATCTCGGAGCGACATATCGCCGAGACGAGCCAATCTCCCACAGACCTTGAGGTATGGAAGCCAGTCGAGCCGCACGAACTCATCCTGGGAGTGCGGTGAAAACACATCGAGGGCCTTCAGCGTCCGGAGGGCTCGTTGATCGGCGATGGTGTAGACGCCCGGGCGGCACGCAGCGAGAACCACGCTGGCCATGGCCGGCCCCCATCCTGAGATGCCCCCTCGCTCCCCCAGGAGGTGGTCGAGGGCGACAGTGGGACTTGAGGCCGCAAGGGCCTTCTTGATGCACCGACGGGCGTGGCCCCAGGCCGCAGGACTGGCGATCCCTCCCAGGGCCTGCTCCTTGCGGTTGGCCTGGCCGCCGAACTTCCATTCAATGAGCGCCGCTACTTCCCGCCTCTTCAGCACTTCGGCGCCGGCAAACTGTGCGAGCCACTCCCGCTCGCTCCTTCGGCACTGCTTGTTGGCTCGGTTGTCTATCCACGCCGCGGGATAGGGGTAGCGCCTGCGCCACTGCCGAATGAACTTCCGCATCTTGCGATCCGACGGCATGAACCGAAATCGTATGTGAGGGTGCCGGCCGAAGGTCGACCTGATCTAGACGAGCCGAGGCACCTGGGTCTTGTGACCTTCACCACCCGACCTCCCCCGGTCGCGGCAAACGCCAGGAGCGATGAGAAGGGGGCCCGACGAGGAGATCGAGGCGTCGGCGCCGACGCCCTCCTTCAGCCTGCCAGGACTGCTGCCACGTGCGGGAGGGCGAGGATATCTTCCAGCGGGTCACCTGCCTCCTGACCGAGACCACGCCGTGCAAACCGAGCAAGAGCCACCTCGTGCGCCACGTAGGTCTCGGCAACACGCCGGTCATTCTCGTCATCGGCAAGTTCGACGAGCTGGTGGTACTTGGCCAGGAACTCGGCGGTGATCGACTCGAACGAGGAGAGGAACTCGGTCCACGTCATGCCCGCCACGGCGTCGGCCAGTTGGATGCCACTGGCAACGCTCGAAGCACTGTCGCCTCGGTCGACCTGCCGTCGGGTGAAGACGGGCTCGGCCAGCTCCTTGGTGGCCCGCTCGAGGAGCGTGAGGACCTCCAACTGGCGGCGATGGACCGGGTCCTTCTCCCGCTCGGCCATCACGCCGAAGAGGGTCTCACCGAGAACCTCTCCCTGGTAGGACTCGACCCACAGCTCATCGGCGGTCATGAGGGGATGGTAGCCATCGGGGGGTTGACGGGCTGATGGCTCAGGACGCCGACCTGACCGGGCTCGAATCGACGCTGTCTCAAGTGGCGTTTCCTCCCTGCCGATCACCTCTGCGTGCGCCGCGTCGTCGTGGGGGGAATCGGACTCACCGCCCTGGCCTGGGTGCTCGGGTCCTCCGACTGGCGGGAGTACTGGTCGGAGTTCTGGATCACCGCCCGCTCACAGGTCGGGACCTCCGATGCCGTGAAGGGCGACGTTTCCGTGGACCCGGCTCCGTCGCTGGGCACGGGGCGGTCACCGGTGTCCGGGCCTCCAGCCTTGACCGGACCGTCGGAAGGAGCCACGGGGTGAGCCAAGACGAGGCGGCGGACGTCCGAGACGATTCCGCCGAAGGGAGCCAGTACCCAACCCTGTCGGTCGGCACCAACATCTGCGTGCGGAACCGATTCCTCGGAAACTGGACGAGCGGCTTCGAGATCTCCGAGGTGCTCGACGACGGCTACCGCATCCGGCGGCTCTCAGACGGCCACAGCTTCCCCGACGTGTTCTTCTCCGAGGAGGTCCGTCCGGAGCGCCGCAGGGCGCCGATGGACGGAGATCCACGGTGGCTCCGCGAGCGTCGACGCTGACCACTCGGGGCTGATCGTCCCGTTCTACTTCGGCTCGGCTGCTCGGCGTTGGTTGTAGAGGTGTGTGGCCCAGAAGTAGGCCGCCACGGCGATGCCGATGCTCCACGCCAACGCAGCGACGGCGTCACCGCCGACACCAGCACCGGTGAGAAGGCCTCGCACGGTGTCGGCGACGGGGGTGAAGGGCTGGTATTCGGCGAACTGGCGCAGACCCGGCGGCATGGTGTGGGTGGGCACGAACCCGCTGCCGAGGAAGGGCAGCAGGGTCAGGAACATCGGGGTGTTGCTGGCGGTCTCGACGCTCTTGGCGGCGAGGCCGAGGGCGACGGCCAGCCAGATGAGCGCAAAGGCGAACAGGCCCAGTACCGCCATGGCGCCGAGCCAGTCGAGCGGCCCTGCTGTGGCGCGGAAGCCGAGGCCGAATGCGACGCCGATGACGACGGCGATGCCCGCCAGGGTCTGGATCAGGCTTCCGAGCACGTGGCCGGTGAGGACCGAGGCGCGGGCAATGGCCATGGTGCGGAATCGGTCGATGATGCCGCCCGTCATGTCCATCGCCACCATGATGGCGGTGCCCTGGACGGCCGACGCCACGGTGATCAGCAGGACCCCGGGCACGACGTAGTCGAGATAGGCGCCGCGGCCGTCGTGGGGGCCGAGGCCTGCGCCCAGCTGGCCGCCGAAGACGTAGACGAACAGCAGCAGGAACACGATGGGCAGTCCGACGAGCATCAGGGTCATGGACGGGTAGCGGAGCTTGTGCTTGAGGTTGCGGCGCAACATCGTCCGCGAGTCGCTGATGGTGTAGGCGAGCGTGGTCATGGCTGCAGCACTCCTTGCAGTGCAGGGTCGTGGTCGGGTCGGCCGTCGACGTGGGTGCCGGTGACGGCGAGGAACACGTCGTCGAGGTCTGGGGTGTGGATCGACAGGCGTTCGACCCCGATGCGGGCCTCGTGCAGCTCATCGAGCAGTCCACGAAGCGAGTCGACCGTGCCGTCGGCCGGGACCTGGAGGACGAGCTGATCCTTGTCGGGCGCAGCTCCCGGGAGCAGCTCGGCCGCCGAGCACAGCAGGTCGGGATGGGCGAAATGGAGCCGGATGTGACCGCCGGGGATCCGGCTCTTCAGCTCGGCCGGGGTCCCTTCGGCCACGATCCGGCCCTGATCGAGCACCGCGATCCGGTCGGCGAGCTGATCCGCCTCGTCGAGGTACTGCGTGGTGAGCAGGATGGTCACACCGTCCGCAGCGAGCTCGCGGATGATCTGCCACATGGTGCGACGGCTGCGGGGGTCCAAGCCGGTGGTGGGCTCGTCGAGAAAGATCACGCTGGGCTGGCCCACCAGGGTCATGGCCAGGTCGAGTCGCCGACGCATGCCCCCCGAATAGCTCGACAACGGCTTGTCGGCGGCGTCGGTGAGGTCGAACTGCTCGAGCAGGTCCGTCACCCGCTGCTGTCCGGCGTCGCGGCCGAGGTGGCGCAGGTCAGCCATCAACCGCAGGTTCTCCGCCCCCGTGAGCAGAGTGTCCACTGCCGAGAATTGGCCGGTGACGCCGATGACGGACCGGACCCCGTCGGGATCGGTCACCACGTCGTGACCGGCGATCCGCATGGAACCCGAATCGGCCGAGATCAAGGTGGAGAGGATGCGCACCATCGTGGTCTTGCCCGCCCCGTTCGGCCCGAGCAGCGCCAGGATCGAGCCTTCCTGCGCCGTCAGGTGGACGGAGTCGAGCACCAGATGACTGCCGTACGACTTGCACACGTCGCGAGCGACGATCCCGGGTCTGGTCGGCATGCTGGTCACGGCTTCCTGCCTTGTCGTTGCGGGTTCGGGTGGGCCGGTTTGTCGGGAAGCTCCCCCGCGGCGCGCCGCGCCTCTCGATAGGTCCGCCACTCCTCCTCCCAGACCGGGAGCCGAGCCACCAGGAAGTCGGCGAGGGCGGCCCATTCCAAGAGCACCGCCCGGCGCTCGGGCGGGGTGCCGGCCAGCATCTCCAACCCCTCGCGGGCCAGTTCGGCCTGCTCCTGGTACTCCGACAGATCGAAGCCCAGCGCCCGGGGCGACGACAGGTCGATACAGACCCGGTCCATCCGCTCCCCCGCGGCACGGGTGCGCCGGATGATCCCGAGGCTCTCCAGGACGTTGACGGCGCCGGCAATGGCGCTCCGGCTCGCCAGGAGCGCGTCGGCCAGCTCGGTCATGCTCTGCTCGGGTGGGTCGCAGACCGCCAGGTACCCGACGAGGCGCCCCACCATCGGGGCCATGCCGTACCGCCGGGCGTAGAAGCGCCCGGCGTGGTCGGCAAACGTGATCTCACCATCGCTCGGCATGGTCGCCATATTACTGAGTTTCCTGAGATAACACAAATCTGTGATATTTCAGAATATCCGATTCTCCCGGCCGGGTACTTCGCCGGGCGGACAGGGCCTGAGGAACGCCGAGCTCGGTCGGGTCGTCTCCTCTGCTGGTCTGGCACCGGGGCGGCCGTCACCGGATGGTCGACCGCCGGGGGCGCTTCTTCGACGCCAGACGTGCACCACCAGGGGCACCACGAAGGCGATGGACGGGCGGTCCGTGCCCGCCGGTCGGCGTCGCCGGTGTCGTCGCGGTCCTACCCGCCGGCTGCCACCACCGCACCGGCCCGGTACGACAGGGAGACGCCACGCCCGCCCATGCGAACGGGGTTCCTGTCGAGGCCGTTGGTCACGTAGGCGAAGGACAGCCCCGTGGCGGGATCGGCCCAGGCGACCTGTCCCCCCGCTCCCATGTGGCCGAACGTGCGCCCTGAGTTCGTCGAGGCGAAGCCCCGCAACATCGCCGTCTCACCGTCCCCGGCCAGGAGGAGGCCGAGCGTGCGGTTGGCCGGCGCGCCCGTCATGGGGTCGATCAGATCGCAGCGGATCTCGGCCGTTCCCGCCCGCAGCACCTCGGGTCTCCACAGCTCGTCCGGATTGGCCAACAGCGCCTGGTAGTACATGGCCAGATCGGCCGCCCGGCCCACCGCACCGCCGCCGGGATGGCCCACGGCCCGCACCGCAGGGTCGTTGTGGCGGAGCAGCTCCTCCTCGGAGGTGCCGATGGCCGACACGTCGAGGCCGATCGAGCCCCCCAGCTCGCCCAGCTCGGCCTCGGACAGCGCCTCACCCACCGAGACGACGTCGAGCACGTCGTGCTGGTCCTCGGGACGGGGCCCGAGACAAAGCGACGGGATCCCCAGGGGACCGAGAACGGTGTCGGCGACGAGCGCCCGGAAGTCGGTGCCGGTCACGGTCTCGGCCAGATGGGCGAGCACCCAATGCGCCGAGCCCCCGTGGTACACGAAGCGCGATCCCGGCTCCCATTCGAGCCTCCACGATGCCAAACGCTCCACCCGGCGGCGCGGGTCGGCCCAGTCCTCGTCGGGCATGCGGGCACCGGGGAAGCCGGCCGTGTGCGTGAGCAGGTGCTCGACGGTCACGTCGCCCTTGTGGTTCTCGGCGAAGGCCGGCACCACGTCGGCCACCCTCGTGCCGGGCGTGAGCCGCCCGTCACCGAGGAGCAGCCACAGGGCGCCGGCGGTGATCGCCTTGGTGCACGAGTAGACGACGAACCGGCTGCTCGGGGGGGCGCCGTAGGTGCGGGTGGCAAGGAGCGCGCCACGGTGGGCCACCGCCACCTGGCACGCGGGGAGCAGGCCCTCGTCGACCTCGCGCCCCGCCCGCCGGAGAAGGCCGTCGAGCACGGCGGGGTCCACGGTTGCGTCGAGCCCAGCTGCCACCGGGTGGCCATCAGGGTCGTCGATGCGTTCCATCAACGCGAGGTCGAGGTCACGGCCCTGACGGCCTTGTACGACATCACCGACCACCGTGCCCCGGCCGACAGCACCGAGCCGATCGACCCGGCCGAACCGATGCTCAGCGCCGAAAAGAACGACCCGACCGATCCGATCGAGCACATGGACCCGACGGAACCGATGGACAGGACCGAGTTCTTGGACGCGATGCACAGCAGCGAGTTCTCCGACCAGAGCGACCACCGAGATGACGCCGTCCGGGGCTGAGGCACGACCGCATTATGACGCGTCCGCACTGCTCGTTGTGCGGGCCGACCACCGCCCTGCGCGGGCAGCGTCAGCGTGACGCCATCTTCATGCCGACGCGCATGAGTGCGTCCCTGGCCCCGTCGGGCAGGAAGCGGATGGCGATCGCCATCGCCTTGGCATCGCGTCCGACGACGTAGCGGGCCGCGGGCTTCGGGCTCGTCACGGCTCGCTCGACCACGCCGGCCACCACAGAGGGATCGACGCCGGTGCGGGCCTGGAACTGCATGGCCTTGCGCAGCGCGCCAATGGCCGCCCCGTAGCGCTCGAGACCTTCGGCCGGCATGCCGGCCTCGATGTCGTCGGCATCGGACTGTCCCTTGTCCCAGATGGGCGTGCGGACCGCGCCGGGCTCGATCACCACCGTGCGGATGCCCGTGGGGGCCAGCTCGTGGCGCATGGACTCGGCGATGGCCTCGATGGCGTGCTTCGAGGCCGCATAGGGCGCCACGAAGGGGTTGGCCACCCGTCCACCGATGGAGCCGATGAACACGACCCGACCCCGCCGACCGGACCGGCGGATCGAGGGGAGCACGGCCCTCGTCACCGCCACCGGACCGATCACGTTGACGTCGAATTGCCGCCGCCACTCATCCACGGCGAGGTACTCGACGGGACCGCCCACCGCGATGCCCGCATTGTTGACCACCGCCGTCAGCCCGGCCTCGCCCACGGCGACGTCGATCTCCTTGGCCGCCGCTTCCACCGAGCTCATGTCGGTGACGTCGAGGATCACCGGTCGCAGCCGGTCGCTCGCCCCTGCCGCCAGTCGCCGGCCGTCCTCGTCGCGCCGGACCCCGGCGAAGACGTCCCACCCGAGACGGTCGAAGGCAACAGCGCACGCCTGCCCGATCCCCGTGGACGCACCGGTGATGAGGATCGACGGGGTGCCCACGCCCCCACAATGACAGCTTTCGCCCTGACCCGCCCGATCGCCCGGCGCCCTCGCACACCGCCGCTTTGGCGTCAGGAGCCCGAGGAGACCCGATCCCGGCTGGCGCGCGCCGCCTTCTTCGCCTCGTACATCGCCTCATCGGCCTGGCGGACGAGGAGCATGGGGTCGGTGTCGTAGTCGCACTGGGCGAGGGCCACGCCCACGCTGGCTTCCAACGGGACGAGCCCGCCGTCCACAGGGATCCGGCACTCGGCCACCACCTGTCGGATCCGCTCCACCACGGCGTCGCCCTGACAGCTGTGGGCGTGGCACAGCACGACCAGGAACTCGTCCCCGCCGAGACGCCCCACCACGTCGCAGTGGCCGGTGGCATGGGTGAGAGCGAGAGCCGTGACGGCGATGGCGGCGTCACCGGCCTCGTGGCCGTAGACGTCGTTGAGCGGCTTGAGGCCGTCGAGGTCGACGAAGAGCACGGCCACCGTGTCACCGGCCCCACGCCGCCGGGCCACGTCGTTGGTGAGGAACTCGAGCACCGACGGGCGGTTCAAGAGCCCGGTGAGCGAGTCGTGCGTGGCAGCGTCGTGCAGCAGACGGCGCTGCGCCTCGCGCTCGCGGGTCCTCGTCCCGAGGGCGGTGATCGACGCCTGCAGCGCCCGACCGGTCCGTCCCGGCAGCGGCGTCAGCAGCTCGGGATCGGAGAGGTCCTCGGCCGCCAGTGCGACGGCCTTGCCCTCGACCGCCTTGAGCGTCGAGGCCATGTCGTTGAAGGCCTCGGTGGCCGTGACGACCTCCCGGGGGCCTGCGTCGGGCAGGGGGCTGAGGTCGAATTCGCCGTTGTGGATCTGGATCGCCTCGGCCGCCAGCCGCTTGAGGGGGCGGGCCACGATCCGACCTGTGAGCGCCACCCCACCGAAGCAGACAACGAGCAGGAGGAGGAGAAATCCCATCTCCTCCACCATTCGGTGCGTCGCCGAGACGGCCTGGGCGTTCGCCGTCACGCGGAGGTCCTGTGATGCCGCTGTCACCAGCTTGTCCAGGTCGGCCAGGTACTGGAGCGAGGGAAGCGTTGTCGTGGAGGTGCTTCCACACCGCGGCCGCGTTCGGGGCGAGGAGCCCCGACAGCTCCTGGGTCGCCGTCTGGAACTCTCCCGCCGCCTGGACCAACTCTTCCTTGGCGTTGGCAGGCCCGACACCGATGAGGACGTAGATCGTGCTCTCGATCTCCTGGCCTCCGGCCAGGAACGCCTGGTACGCCTGACGCAGCGTCGACACGTGCACCTCGAATGACCCCGGCGGGGACCATGTCGCCACGTCGGCCTGCAGACGGTTGAAGTCGCGGTACCAGATCCCGTCGATCGTCGCCGCCATGCCCTCGGTGAACGTCCGGATCTCGCTGAAGCTCACCGTGCCGTCGGCCATGCCGACGATCACGTCGGGCAACGCGGTGACGTCGGCCCGCAGCGTCGGTGTCGACGAGAACGTCGGGTAGTTGCTGAGCGCGGCGACCTGCTCGGCGATCTGCTTGCGGAACGGCGTGGCCGGGTGCAGCAGGGAGTCGAGCACCGCTTCGTCCACGCCCAGCTGCCGGCCGTAGGACACCGCCGTCAGGGGCAGCTCCAACCGGTTCATCTGCGCCCGAGCTTCGGCCACCGTTTCGAGCTGTTGCGCGTCGGCGGCGACGGTCTGCGCGTGTGTGCGTATCGCCCACGCCCCTCGTGCCGAGGACACCGCCAGCGTTGCCGTGGCCAGGAGCGGGATGAGGACGATGGCGACGAGGACGAGGCGGACCCCGGGCCGCCACCCGGGGGGTCCCGAGGCGTGGTCGTGCTCGGCGGGTCGGGCGTCCGACCGGGTCGGAGACTCGGCCGCCGGGCGTGCGACGTCGGCTGGGGAGAGAGCGGTGCTGACCACCACAACAAGGTTTCGACGCGATTCGACCCGCCCTTTACCATCCACTTCGGGGCCGCACTCGACGAATGCCCTGGTCAACGGACATCTGGTGCCGGCGGCCCCCTGGGCGGGACGACGTTGTGGGTCCGTTGGGACGCCACGGGGCCGGATCTGCCCTCCGGAGGTGCGGATCGACCGTCCTGGCGATGTGGCCGGCTACTGGCGCAGCAGGAACGACACGTTGTCGCGGAACAGCCCGGCGTGGCCCTCGGGTGCGCACCCCGACCGCTCGTAGTCACCGATGGGCGTGGCCGTGCCCTCCGAGTGGGGGAAGTCGCTGCAACACATGAAGAGGTCGCCGCTCTTGCCCGCAAGCCGCACGGGTTGCTCGTAGGAGAACGACGACACCCGCACCTGGCGGTGGAAATACTCGCTCGGCCGGAGATCGAGGGAGGCGAGCGGCCGGCCGTTGAGCCTCGAGGTGAAGTCCCAGCCCCCGTCGAGCATGAGCAGGTACTGCGGCACCCAGATCGACGCCAGCTCCACGATGCCGATGCGCAGCTCAGGGTGGCGAGCCAGCGTCCCGTTCACGATGAGGTCCGTGACGGCGATGGCGGGCGGGACCCAGATGAACACCGACTCGAGGACGGGGACGAAGCTGTCGTCGGGATCGGTGAAGAACGCCTCGTCGAGAACGCGTGGCTGATCGGCCACGTGGAACACGGGCGTGACGCCGTGGTCGGCGAAGGCGTCCCACAGCCGGTCGTGGTCGGCGTGCGACAGGGGCCTGCCGTCGACCGCCGCCGGCGCGATCATGCCGAGACGCACGCCGGCCGCCGACAACTCCGCCAGCTGAGCCTCGAGCCACGCCGGATCGCGCAGGGTGAGATGGGCCACCGGATGCAGCCGGCCTCCACCTTCGCTCACCACCGTCGCGCACCAACGGTTCCACGCCGCCATGTTGGCCGTGAGCGCCCGCAGCGACCCCGAGAGCCGGCGCTCCCACAGCAGGCCGAAATTCGGGAAGAGGACCGCCTCGTCGAGACCGAGCGCAGCGAGGTGTCCGAGGCGCGCCGCGGGGTCCCAGTACTCGGGCGGCAGCGCTTCGTCGTAGTCGTACTCCGGTGGCAGGTGCTGGCGGCAGCGCTCCCGGTAACGGCCCAAGGTGACGGTGTCGCCGGGAAGCTGCACATCGGCCATGTCCAGGCGCCGGTCGCCCCACGTGAGCCACGGGTACCCGAGCTCGTCGTCGACGATGGCCAGCGCCTCGTGCCGATGGGCCGGGTCGATGTGGTCCGCCCACAAGGTGCGGGACTCGTACAGATGCTGGTCCGAGTCGATGATGGTTGTCACGGTGCGGCCAGTGTACGGCCGGCCCACACGTCGGTGCCAGGGGTCCGGCTCGTCACCGCGACGGCGACGTGGCGGTGGGGATCGACTGGGCGAAGCGGAACACACCGTCGGGGTCCACCCCCCGCTTGACCTGCACGAGCCGCTCGAGATTCGATCCGTAGTACGCCGTCTGCCAGTCCTCGAGGGTGGGGTCGATGTAGTTCTGGTACGACCCGCTGGCGTAGGGCTCGAGCGCCTCCGCCGTGTCCGCCAGCCAGGCCGTGGCGGCGTCGGACTGCGGGGAGACCGCTGCGCTCGACCACGTCACGCTCATCTCGATGTCGGCCAGGGCGCGTCGGTGGACGAAGGCGGTGGCATCCGGGGCCACGCGGCCCACGGCGCCACCGAACGCGTCGAACACCACCGCTCCCCCGAGTCCCGGGGCGTGGTCCTGGAAGCCGCCGATGGCGTCCACCACCGCTGTGATCCCGGCATCGGGGAGCGCAGCGTCGATGAACGACGACTTCACGGCGAAGGTCGAACGATCGAGCATGCCGCCGGGGTTCTGCGTCGGCAGGTGGCACTGCGCCACGGACAGGTCCTCGCACCCCGCTTCGATGAGCATCCCGGCCACGAACGACTCGGGGCCGACGAAGCGGTAGCTGGGTGTGCCTATGGAGCGCTCCAGGGGTTGGAGCTGTGCCGCCAGGGGGCCCACGTCCCCGCAGAAGACGCCGGTCACGCGGAGCTTGGCGCCGGCGCTCCCCTCCGACAGGAGCTGGCAGTTCGACCACAGCTCGTCGGGGGTCCCACCGATCCAGTCCTGCCATGACCCCAACGCCTCGGCCGCCGCCGACCACGGCCACTCCAGCGTGAACAGCGCCAGGTCCGGCAGCGGGTGGGTGGTGAACACGAAGGACGTCACGACGCCGAAGTTGCCGCCACCTCCCCCGCGGTTGGCCCAGTAGAGGTCCTCGTTCTCACCTGGACCGCATGTGAGTACCCGGCTGTCGGCGGTGACCATCCGCAACGACGCCACGTTGTCGCACGTGAGCCCGAAGTTCCGCCCGAGGACCCCGATGCCGCCCCCGAGCGCCAGCCCGGCGATCCCCACGGTGGGGCACGATCCACCCGGCACCGTCACCCCGGCGCCGGCAAGCGCGCTGTACATGTCGACCAGCCGGACGCCGGCTCCGACGCGGGCCACGCCCTGCCCCGCCGCGCCCATGACCCCTGGCGTCACACTGTCCATGAGCGTGACGTCGAGCACCAGACCGTCCCCGATCGAATACCCCCCGTAGCTGTGCCCTCCCGACCGAACCGCCAGCGGCACGTCGAAACGCCTGGCGAATTCGACCGACCGCTGGACGTCCCCCTCGCTGGCGCAGTAGGCGATGGCAGCCGGGCGGATCGAGTCGAACCGCTCGTTGTAGACCTGGGCGCCCGTCACGTAGGCCGCATCGGCCGGGGTGACCACCCGTCCTGACAGCGACGCCGCCAGCGCTGCCCACGGCGGTGGCCCGGCGGGCGGCGAACCGGGGTGCGATGTGCTCGTGCTGGCCGACCGGACCGTCGTGCCCCCGCACGCCGCCACCGCCGGGCCCAGGGCGACGAGCGAGGCGATGGCCGCCCCCGTGTCGCGCAGGAACTGGCGGCGCCCGATCGGTCGTGGCACGGCCGTCAACCATACGGCCATCCGACTCACACGAGGATCTTCGTCCACCCTCCGCCCACGCGAGACATGAAGACGGTCGTGAGCTTCATGGAACGGTGGAGCCAGGCCCCGTCGATCAGGGCGTACTCGTCGTTCTCGTAGCCGCACATCCAGTACGAGGACCCGTCGGGCCGGCGGCACGGGCTGAGCAGGTCCCAACGCCCGGTGGCCGTCACACCGCCCGCATCCACCGTGATGCGGGGGTTGACGAACAGGTGACGCGAGAACACGAGGGTAGGGTCGGCCAGCCGCGCCGCGATGGCGTCGCGGCCCACCACCGCTCCGAGCGACGGGCCGCCGTCCCATACCCCGTCCGGGGTGAACAGGGCGGCCACCGCCTCAGCCACGGCGCGCAGCGTGTCCGCGTCGACGACGTCTCCGCCGGAGAAACGCAGATCGACGAGCTCGGCGTAGCGCGCCTTGAGCGCCTGCACGGCGAGGACGCCTTCGGTCACCGCCACCCGGGTCCGCAGCGCTGCCACCTCCGTCATGAGATCCTCGAGGCTGCCCATGGGTTCCTCCTGTGGTGGTCGTACGGTGTCGTCGTCTTCCGCTGCGGGCAACCGCAGGCCGCGACGCCGTCACTCTAGGAAGGTGCGGCTGCGCCGTGGTCCAATGGCGACCGTGGAGCCCCTCGCCCTGCCCGCCAATCTCGTGGCGGGGGCGCAGCGCTACGGCTTCGAGGCATGGCTGGCGTCGCTCCCGGCCACGGTGGAGGCGCTGGCGCGGCGCTGGTCGCTGTCGGTGGGTCCCCCCTTCCAGCCCGGCGGATGCACCGCCTGGGTCGCGCCCGCCCGTGGCGCCGACGGAACCGAGGCTGTCCTCAAGGTGCGATGGCGACACCGGGAGGGCGAGAGCGAGGCGGACGGCCTTCGCTTCTGGGACGGCGACGGCACGGTGACGCTGTACGACCACGCGCGCTTCGACGACACGGCGGCGCTGCTCGTGGAGCGCTGCACGCCGGGCACGGCGCTGTCGGCGTTGCCCGAGCCCCGCCAGGACGACGTGATCGCCGCCTTGCTCCCCCGGTTGTGGCGGGCGCCACCGCCCGGCCACGTGTTCGGTTCGCTGCGTTCGCTGTGCGAGTCGTGGGCGGCGGCCTTGGAGGACGGGGCCCAGAGGCAGGTGGAAGCGGTCGATCCCGGGATCGTGCGCCGAGCCGTGGAGCTGTTGCGCGAGCTTCCTGCCACGGCCGGGGACGCGGTGCTGCTGTGCACCGACCTGCACGCCGGGAACGTCCTCGCCGCACGGCGCGAGCCGTGGCTCGTCATCGACCCCAAGCCGTTCGTGGGTGACCCGGCCTACGACGCCCTCCAGCACATGCTCAACTGCCCGGCGCGCCTGTCGAGCCGACCGGACGCCTTGGTGGCCCGGCTCGCCGACCTGCTCGACCTCGACGCACAGCGGCTGCGTCTGTGGCTCTTCGCCCGCTGCGTGTGGGAAGCGCGTCACACCCCGGGGCTTCTCGACGTGGCCCGCGTCCTCGCCCCGCGCTAGGTGCCAGGGCGGGGTTCCGACCCGACCCGGTCCCGAGGGGGGCGGCGCATAGAATGACGGTATGCCCGAGTCCGTGGTCGAATCCGCTGCCGCAGCGCTCGAACCTGTCGAACTGTCCGACGACGAGCTGACGGCGCTGGCGCTCGCCGCCGATCCGGACGCCCCCCTCGACGCCGACGCCGTCCCCTTCGACCTCTACCTGGCCACGGCGGCCGCACCGCTTCCTGCGTGGTACATGGCGCCGGCCCGGGCGCGCCACCTGGGGCGTGTGAGCCGGATGGTGGTCCTGGGGCTCGTGGCGTCGTTCCTCATCATCGAGGCATTCGGTCTGTGCAGCACCTACGGCCAGTCGCTGTTTCACTGACCTGACAGCTTCTTGACCGCCCGGCTCACCCCCGAGCGCGCCGGTCCGGGAGCAACTCGAGCTCGAGGGCGTGGTGAACGGCGATGCCGTCGACGGCGCCAGGTAGCTCTGACTTGCTGCGACGCACCTCATCGGCGAAGCCACGGTGCAGGGCGACGATGTCCATGCCCCGCCGCTGGTAGAAGGCGAGGGAGCGCAGGTTGTCGTTGGTGGTGACGAGCCACAGACGCACACCGCGCCGCCGGGCCAGGTCGGACGCGGCGGCGAGGAGAGCCGAACCCACCCCGTGTCCGGGGACGAGGCTGTCGAGCGTCACCACCTCGATGCCGGCGCCATCGACGCGGTAGGTGAGCACTCCCGATCGCTCGCCGTCCTCCTCGACCACGAATCCCGCCAGGCGAGTCGGGTCGTGGGCGCCGCTCGTGCTCAGCACCGGCAGCCCCCACCGCCGGCGGACCACGGCGGCGAGCCATGGCCCATCGGTGGCGGCCAGCTGGCGCACGACCGGATCGACCCGTCGCCGCCACAGGTCGGTGACCGACATCCCCAGCTCCGTGAGCATCGAGGCGAACAGGGGCATCGACAGGCCGAGCACGGTGCCCGGATTGCCGTCGATGCCCGCCACGAACGGAGCACCGAGGCCCTCGATGCTGAACCCACCCGCCAGGGCCAGCGGCTCGCCGCTGGCGACGTAGGCGGCGACGTCGTCGGCCGAGGGCGTGCCGAAGTGCACCACTGCCGAGGCCACGGCGCGGCGACGCTCGCCCGAGCGGGTGTCGATCAGGCACTGCCCGGTGTGGAGCAGCGCGTCGCGCCCGGCCGTCATCTCCCACATCGCCACGGCCGCTGCGGGTGTGGCGGGCTTTCCCACCGCCGCCCCGTCGATCTCGAGGAGCGAGTCGCATCCGAGGACGAGGGGGGCGTGCCGGCCGTCGGCCACCGCCGACGCCTTGCGCTCGGCCAGGACGGCGACGGCCTCCCGGACGTCTGTGGTGTCCACCACCTCGTCCACGCCGCTCACCGCCACCTCGGGATCGATGCCGGCGTCGCGCAGGACCCGCAGCCGCGCCGCCGACCCCGAGGCCAGCACGACACGGCGGGGCGGCACCCCTGTCACCATGGTCGTGAGCTTGGCACGATTCGTAGAATGCCCACGTGACGGACCACAAGCCCCCCCGTCTCCTCGCTGACGAGCGACAGATGCTCGTAGCCCTGCTGCAGTACCAACGCGAGTCCCTGGTGCGCAAGGTCACGGGCGTGAGCGAGCAGGAGGCGAGACGTCGGTTCGTGGGCAGTGCCACCACGCTGCTGTGGTTGATCACGCACATGACCCGGGCGGAGGCGACGTGGGTACTGCGCCGCTTCGCCGGTGAAGCCGCCGAGCCACCCGCGGACGAGCCCGGCCCCCACGAAACGGTGGCCGGGGCGGTGGAGGCCTACCGCCGCATGTGGCAGACGGTGGACGCCGTGGTGGAGGGCGCCGGTCTCGACGCCCCCTGCGCCGATGTCGGGGAAGAGGCTGCGGTCAACCTGCGCTGGGTGCTCGCCCACCTCCTCGAGGAGACGGCCCGCCACGCCGGCCACGCCGACATCCTGCGCGAGCTGGTCGACGGGACGACAGGGCGCTGAGGCGCGCCGTCTGCGGGGCTCAGGCCGCGATGCCGACGACAGGCCGGTCGAGGGCGGTGCCGCCCGTCGATCCGAAGAAGGCGCCGTCGCCGAAGGCGAACACGCCGCCGTCCGAGGCGACCAGCCAGTACCCCAGGCCGAGGGGGGCAGCGGCCATGCCCACCACGGGCCGGGTCAACGCCACGCCACCCATCGAGCCGTAGTAGCGGGCGTCGCCGAAGGCGAACACACCGCCGTCCGAGGCCACCAGCCAGTACCCGCTCCCGAAGGGGCTGGCGGCCATGCCCACGACGGGGGCGTCCAGGTGGACGCCGCCCATCGAGCCGTAGAAACGGGCCGAGCCGAAGGCGAACACACCCCCGTCGGCGGCGACGAGCCAGTAGCCGAGCCCGAAGGGAGCGACGGCCATGCCCACGATGGGGGCGCGCAGTGGCTGTCCGCCCATCGAGCCGTAGAAGTAGGTGCTCCCGAACGCGAAGATGCCCCCGTCTGAGGCGACCAGCCAGTAGCCGTTGCCGAAGGGAGCGGCGGCCATGCCCACGATGGGACGCGACAACGCCGACCCCGCCATCGATCCGTAGGGAACGGCGTCACCGAAGGCGAAGACCTCTCCGTCCGACGAGGCCAACCAGTACCCCGCCTTGTCGGGGGTCGTGGCCATGCCCACCACCGGCGCCGTCACGGGTGCGCCCCCCATCGATCCGCAATAGGGATAGTTCCCGAAGGCGAATACACCGCCGTCCGAGGCCACCGACCGGTAGCCGAGCGTCCGTTGCAGCGGCACGCACGCCGGGGATGGGGGTAGCCCGATCACCGCCTCGGCCTGTGGCCATGTGAAGACGACGTCGCTCGGCGCCGGCGCCCCGCAGTAGTCGGAGAACGCCACCGCCACTGACGCCACGCCCTGGCCCTCGGCCGCCCCCATGAGCGACGAGCAGTCGCTCCCCGACGCCACGAAGTCGTACAGGATGGTGTCGCGGTGCCCCCACGGCACCGGCGGCGAGGCGTCGCAATCTGTGTTGACGATGGCTTGCGCCGCCACCATGTCGCAGCCGTCCTCGTACATCCACCCGAAATCCGCCAGCAACGGGTCCGACACGCCTGCCTCGATGCCACCGCTCCAGTACGAGGTGCCCGTCGGTCCGGGGGCGACGGGGTCCTGCAACGAGTCCGCGCCGGCCTGGGCCAGCGCGTCGAGCGATGTCGTCAGCTCCTCCACCGGAGAAAGCCCACGGGCCACGCGCTCGAGGTTGATCACGACGAACAGTTCCTGCTCGGCGGTGAGGCGGCGGAAGCCGGTCGTGTTGAGCGGGCCCAGGCCGTCGACGGCCCTGCCGGCGTCGACGGCGGCGAGCGCGCTCGAGTAGGCGTAGGGAAGATTGAGGGCGGGATTGACGGCGGGGTCGACGGGGGCGTCGTGGACGGCCACGCCGGTGGCGGTGGCGGCTCCGGCCGGTGACCCCGACGTCCACGACACGGCACCCACCACCGCCGTGGTGCACAGCACCACGAGCGCGGTCGCGCCCGCCTTCGCCAACCGGGTCGAACGCCGCCGTGCGTGGCGTCGGTGCCCGGCCGGCTTCCGTCCCGAGAGCCGCCCCCCCATGCGCACCTCCCATCCCCACGTGGAGTGAGCCCGAGCATCCTAGCTGTGACGCTGAGTGGGCAGAAGGGCCGCTTCCTCCACCATGAACAGCCCGCCGACGTGCTTCTATCCGTTGACAGGCATATAACTGCTCCTGCATGCTTCGGGGATGACGGCGTTCGAGGTGCTGGCCGAGCCGACTCGACGCCGCATCATGGATCTCCTGCGTGATCGTGAGCAGGCCGTGGGCGACCTGGTGAGCGCCGTCGCCGTGAGCCAGCCGGCGGTGTCCAAGCACCTCCGGGTGCTGCGTGACGCCGGCCTGGTCGAGTGCCGCGTCGATGCCCAGCGACGCCTCTACCGGACCCTGCCCGGCCCGTTACGCGAGATCGACGACTGGCTGGCGCCGTACCGCAGCATGTGGTCGTCGGGGCTCGACGCCCTGGAGCGCCACCTCGACAGTCGAGCAGGCCCCACCCCCGGAGCGACGGTGCGGGGACACGGGTCCACCGGAGGTCCCACCCATGGAGGGTGAGCTCCACGATCTGGGCGGAGGGCGATGGCAGCTGCGCTTCACGCGCCGACTGGCCCATCCGCTCGATGTGGTGTGGGGGGCGCTCACCGGGCCGGAGCAGCTTCGCGCCTGGTTCCCGCAGACGATCACCGGTGACCTGCTCACGGCGGGTGCGGCGCTCTCCTTCGACACCGAGCACGGGTCGTTCCCCGGACACGTCCTGCGCGTCGAGCCCCCGACGTTGCTCGAGTTCGCGTGGGGGACCGACACCATCTGTCTGGAGCTGGCCGGTGACGACCGGGCCTGCACGTTGACGCTGAGCGACACCATCGACGAGCTCGGCAAGGCGGCGCGCGACGCGGCGGGGTGGCACACGTGCCTGGATCTCCTGGAGGCGGGCCTGACCGGGAGTGCGCCGGCGTTCACATCCGGGGAGCGCTGGGCGTCGGTGCATCCGCGCTACGTGCAGCGCTTCGGCCCGCCGGCGTCCACCATCGGACCACCCCGTCCCCCGACGCCATAGGCGGCGGTCGGACGAGGACCCGCACCCGCGTCGATCGGCCCCGTCATGACGAGGCCGCTACCGTGGGCCACCATGTCCGAGACCGAGGACCGCTACACCCGGGTCGCACACGGCTTCGGCGCCCGTCTGGCGGCGGTGGGCCCGACGCACTGGACCGATCCCTCCCCCTGCCCGGACTGGACGGCGCGCGACGTGGTCGTCCATGTCATCAGCACCCATGTGCGGGTGCTCGCCAACCTCGACGGCGCCGACGCCGCCGAGGTGGACGGCGACGGTGATCTCGCCACCCAGTGGCAGCGCGCCTCGGACGCCATGCTCGAGGCCCTCGGTGACCCGGACCGGGCGTCTCGTACCGTGGGC
>JBEKVE010000003.1:0-49123 GCA_049514335.1 Acidimicrobiales bacterium | reverse complement strand
CCTGGGCGATGGCGGCGGCGGTGAGCGGGTTGTCACCGGTGATCATGACGGTCCGGATGCCCATCTGGCGCATCTCGTCGAACTTCTCGCGGATGCCGGTCTTCACGACGTCCTTGAGCTCGATGACGCCGAGGATGCGCGGACCGTCCGCCACGACCAGGGGCGTCGATCCCGATCTCGCCAATCGCTCGACGATGGCGTCGAGCCCGTCCGGGGAGGTACCGCCCTGCTCCTCCACCCAGCGCCGCACGGAGTCGGCCGCCCCCTTGCGGATGTGGCGGCCGTCCAGGTCGAGACCCGACATTCGGGTCGTGGCCGAGAAGGGCACAAAGGTGTGCTCCGCACCAAGGTCGCGCTCGCGGATGGCGAAACGCTCCTTGGCCAGCACCACGATGGAGCGGCCCTCGGGTGTCTCGTCGGCCAGCGACGCCAGCTGGGCGGCGTCAGCCAGCTCCTCCTCGGTGTGACCCCCGGCCGGGTAGAACGACGACGCCATCCGGTTGCCGAGCGTGATGGTGCCCGTCTTGTCGAGCAGCAGCGTCTGGACGTCGCCGGCCGCCTCCACCGCCCGTCCGCTCATGGCCAGCACGTTGCGTTGCACGAGCCGGTCCATGCCGGCGATGCCGATGGCCGACAGCAGGGCCCCGATGGTGGTGGGGATGAGGCACACGAGCAGCGACACCAGGATGACGACCGACACGATGGCGCCGGTGTAGTAGTGGCCGAAGGGCTGCAGCGACACCACCACGGGGAGGAAGACGATGGTGAGCACGGCCAGCAGGATGGTGAGGGCGATCTCGTTGGGGGTCTTCTGCCGGTTGGCCCCCTCCACCAACGTGATCATGCGGTCCAGGAACGTGCGACCGCGCTCGGCGGTGATGCGGACCACGATGCGGTCGGACAGCACCTTGGTGCCGCCGGTAACCGCCGAGCGGTCTCCGCCCGATTCGCGGATGACCGGCGCCGACTCGCCCGTGATGGCCGACTCGTCGACCGAGGCGATGCCCTCGATGATCTCGCCGTCGGAGGGGACGAGGTCACCCGCCTCGCACACCACGACGTCGCCCTTGCCGAGCTCCGCCGCCGCCACCAGCTCCTCGGTGCCGTCGGGCCTGAGGCGGCGGGCCTCGGTCTCCGAACGCATGCGGCGCAGGGTGTCGGCCTGGGCCTTGCCGCGTCCCTCGGCCATGGCCTCGGCGAAGTTGGCGAAGATGACGGTCAGGAACAGCCAGATGGTGATGGACCAGTCGAAGATGCCCGGATGGGCCATGGACTCGACGAAGGTGACGATGGTGCCCACCAGGACCACGAACATGACCGGGTTCTTGATCTGGACACGTGGATCGAGCTTCTTGAAGGCGTCGAGCAGCGCACGGCGCATGATCTGGCGGTCGAAGAGGCTGCGTGCCTCGGCGACTCCGTGCGGCCCGGAAGCGGGCTGTGCCTGCGGCTCGGGTGTGATCAGGGTCGTCATCAGAAGAACTTTCCGTGGCTGAGCTGCTCGACGATGGGGCCGAGCGAGATGGCAGGGAAGAAGGTGAGGCCACCGATGATGAGGATCACGCCGATGACCAGCCCGATGAACATGGTGTTGTCGGTCCGGAACGTGCCGAGCGACGCCGGGACCACGTTCTTGGCAGCCAGCGCGCCCCCGAGAGCCAGGGCCGGCATCATGATGGCGAACCGGCCGAGCAGCATGTCGACGCCGCCGATGACGTTGTAGAAGGCGTTGTTACCCGTCAGGCCGCCGAACGCCGAGCCGTTGTTGTTCCCCTGCGAGGTGAGGGCGTAGAGGATCTCGGTGAAGCCGTGCGGTCCGGAGTTCGTGGTCGTGGAGTACCCCGCATGGATCGACACGGCGACGGCGGTGAAGACGAGCACGATGAGCGGCATGACGAGCGCGCCCAGCCCAGCCAGTTTCACCTCCCGGGCTTGGATCTTCTTCCCCAGGTACTCCGGCGTTCGCCCGATCATGAGGCCGCCGATGAAGACGGCGATCACGGCGTATATGAGGATCGTGTACAACCCGCTGCCGGTACCCCCCGGGGTCACCTCACCGAGCATCATGCCGGTGAGCAGGCCGAAGCCACCCATGGGCGTGAACGAGTCGTAGGAGGCGTCGGCGGACCCGGTGGAAGTGTTGGTGGACGCCACCCCGAACAGCGCCGTGGAGGTGTCGCCGAAACGGACCTCCTTGCCCTCGGTGTTGCCCACGGTGGAGTGGATGCCGGCGGCCAGGATGGCGGGGTTGTTCGTGTGCTCGGCGTAGCTCGTGAAGGCCACCCACGATCCGAAGATGATGATCATCGCCCCGAGCAGCGCGGCGCCGTGGCGGACGCTGCCCACCATCTTCCCGAAGGTGTAGGTGAGGGCGAAGGGGATGGAAAGCAGCAGGTAGATCGACAGCCAGTTGGTGAGCCCGGTGGGGTTCTCGAAGGTGGTGGCCGAGTTGGAGTCCAGGAACCCGCCGCCGTTGGTGCCCAGCTGCTTTATGGCCTCCATGAAGCCGATCGGGCCCCGAGGGATCGTCTGTGACACGTTGTTGAGGGCGTCGTGGAAGCTGATGGGCCCGGCCAGGGTCTGCACCGCGCCCTGGCCCACGAAGATGATCCCCGCCACGAAGGCCATGGGAACGAGGATGTAGAGCAGGCAGCGGGTGACGTCGACCCAGAAGTTGCCGATGGTGGGCGAATTGCGGCGCGTGAACCCGCGGACGAGGGCGATGGCGACGGCGATGCCCACGGCCGGCGACACGAACTGCTGCACCGTCAGCGACCCCATCTGCGAGAAGTACGACATGGTCGTCTCGCCGCCGTAGTTCTGCCAGTTCGTGTTGGTGACGAAGGAGGTCGCCGTGTTCCAGCTGAGCGCGGGGGACACCGCCCCGAGGTGCTGGGGGTTGAGCGGCAGCGATCCCTGGATGCGGATGATCAGGTAGGTGAAGGCGATGGAGACAGCGGAGAAGATGACGAGCGATCCGGCGTAGCGCTTCCAGGTCTGCTCCTGCTCCGGGCCGGTGCCGAGCAGCCGGTACACGGGGCGCTCGGCCCAACCGAGGAAGTGGACCCGGCCCTCGAACACAGCCGCCATGTACGAGCCCAGGTACCGCCACGTGAGGCCGAGCGCGATGACCAGGGTGACGATGGTCCAGAAGAACTCCACGTCAGAACCACTCAGGCTTGAACAGCGCCACCCCGAGGTAGATGAACACCGCGATGGAGACGGCGAGGAGGATGCCCTGCACGACGGTCATACGTGCTCCAGGCCCCAGATCAGTCCGAGCATCACGAGCGTGAACGCCACGATGCCCAGCACCACGAGGAAATCGGCCATGCACACAGCATCCGCCCGGTGCCCGTGAACGCGCCGTGAACGCGCCGCCCGGAGCGTGAAAATAACGTGAACGGGACCGCTACGTGGGGGTAGCCGGCCGGACAGCCCTGCCACGTTCGAGCGACGGGAGCTCGCGTGCTGGGCGAGCCGGACGCTCCAGGCGGCGTGTTCGCATGGCCACGTCGACGACGTTGGTCATGACCTCCCCGAAGGTGTCGGGGTCGGCGATGAGCCAGGCGTGCGACCCGTCCACCGTCACGGAGTGCGGGGACCCCAGCACGCGGCACATCTCGTCGAAGGCGGCGCGGGTGATGATGCGGTCCCGGCTCCCCCACAGCACCACCACGGGGAGCCGGCGGGCCTTGAGCTCCTCGAGCTGTGGCGTGAGGTCGGCATGCCGGGCGAGGCCCGCCACGCGCCAGAAGGCTGAAGGGTCGCGTAGGAGGTTGGGGACGGCCTCGGCCAGGATGACGGGCAGGACGCGCCGGGCCTGGCCGAGGGGCCAGAGGTCCCCGGGGAAATGCAGCCCCCAGTCCCACAGCGGGCGCTGGGCCATGGTGCGCAACGTGGTGCCGCGCCGCGCCCACGCCGAGGCACCGATGGAATTCACGAGCACGAGGCCCCCCACACGACGAGGGTGGTCGTGGGCGAGCACGATCCCGACGCCACCACCGAAGGAATGGCCCACCACCAGCACCGGTTCTCGGACCCCCACGGCGTCGAGGAACGTGGCCACCCACGACGCGTATCCCGGCACCGTCCTGTCACCCGTCGCCAGCGATGCGGTGCCCCCGAAGCCGGGCAGGGCCGGCGCCAGCACCCGGACGCCGGTGGCGGCGAGACGTGCCAGCCCCCGCCGGTAGACGCGGTGGTCGAGGCCCCATCCGTGGAGGAACACCACCGGGGTACCTCGGCCCGCCTCTCCGTAGGCCGCAGTCCGCCCGTCCACCTCGATCTGCTTCCACGCCAGCCAGAAGGGCCGGTGGGAGCCACCCGCCGCACCGGAAGGAGACAGGTGGGAGCCCGGGTCACCGGCGTCACCGCGGATGGTCGCTTCCTGGTGCATGTGTCCACCCTGCGATGACGCCGTCGCTGCGCCCAGGGTCGAAGGTCCCGGGGACGGTCCGGGCGTTGTGACCGGCGATGGGTGCGCACGCATCCGTTCACCGCGAATTCACAATGGCCGGGTTGCGAGCCTGAGAGTCAGCTGAAAAGATCCTGGTAGCCGCGCTGGGGAGTTGGCGCGTGACCAAATCCATGCTGTCGGCAACGTGGGGACGACACCGAGCTGGAAGGTGAGACAGATCTGAGCCGCGTGCCGCCCCGGCGGTGCGGGACTGGTCGGCCCGGCCCGGTCCGTCCCTGTGGTGAATCCATCTGAAGGTGCCCTATGGACGAAGCGCGCCAGCCATCCTCTCCGTCCCTGGCCGAGGAGCAACAGCAATTGACCCGGCGCCGCATCCGCGCCGCGGCCATGGAGGCTGTCGCCCTGCAGGGCTTCGATGCCACCGTGGACGAGATCGCCCGCCTGTCGGGCGTGAGCCCCCGGACCATCTTCCGCCACTATGCCCGGCATGACCTGCTGATCCTGGCGACCGTGCGCGACATGTTCGACGCGTGCGGAGAGCGCCCCATCGACGGCCTGACACCACCCGACGAGGATCTCGACGGCTGGATCGACGGCCTCTGCCTCGTCGTCCACACGCGCAACGACGAGATTCTGGGAGAGGCGTTCTGGGACATCCACGCCCCGCACCGCAAGGTGTCGGACACGCTGGCGGAGGTGGCCGTGCTGCGCCGCCAATGGCGTCGGCGCGGCGTGCACCATCTGGCCGGTGTGGCCTGGCGGTGCGCCGGGGGTTCGGGTGATCCACCGCGCGACGTCGAAATGGCCTTCGCCCTCAACTTCTCCGCCTTCACCACCAAGGCGCTCACGGTGGACTTCGACAAGACCCCAGCCGAGGTCGCCGCCGTCACCGCCGACATCTTGAAGGTGATGCTGCATCGGGCCGTCCGTCGGGAGGGCGGAGGGTCCGGGACACCAGCCGGACCCGGGGGGGCCTGAACCCGTCACGGGCCGATCCGGTAGCGTGTGGCGCGACCAGGAGCGTCACCGTTGACACCGAGAGCCCGCCGATCGACCCCGCCCGGGAGCGGCCACGACGCCCCGGCGACCCGCGGGCCCGAGGCCGGTCTCGACCTCGGCCAGGACCCCGGCGTCCAGCACGGCGTCGGGGGGGCCGGGCAGACGCCGTCCGCTGCTTCGCCCCTCGAATCGCTGACCATCGCCGTGAGCCCGTCGCCGGCACCACCGGCGGCGACGACGCTCCTGCTGTTGCTGTAGCGGCGCCGGTCGGTCCGGACGTGTTCGACGGGGGGTGGGGCCCATGACGCGATGGGAGTACGCACACGTCACTGCCGGCTTCGACGGCACCGTCCAGCAGTGGACGATCACCATGCGGTTGCCCGACCGCGACACCGATCGACGCACCGCCACCGGCATCCTGTGGATCAGCGAGGTGCTCAACGAGCTCGGAAAGGACGGCTGGGAGCTCGTCGACCGGTCGGCCACCGGCACGGGCGGCAACGCCTTCGTGACCGGGTGGCAGTTCATCCTCAAGCGGCCCACGGACTGACACCCCGGAGCGATCCGCCCGCTCGGCGCGCTCACATGTGGCGCACGACGTCCTGGAGGGCGGCCATCTGCTCGACGTAGTGCGACCGGGAGTGGTGGCGGAAACGGAGGCTGAACCCCGTGGCGCCCAGGTCGACCAGGGTCCCGAGCACCTCGGCGGTTCCGGTGGGATCGCCCGACGGGTCGAGCGGTGGAGGGGGGAGCAGGATCTGCAGGGGCGTCGAACGCTCGGCCAGCAGGGCGCGGATGTGCGGATCGGAGAACAGCGCCCGAAGGTCCTCCACCTGCAGGTTGAACGGGATCCATCCGTCGCCCAGGGCGATGGCGCGTCGTAGGGAGCGGCGGGTGCGTCCACCGACCCACATCTCCACCGGGCGGGGAACACCGCACGGGTCCACGACGAAATCGGCGAACCGGAAGTGCGGGCCCTCGTAGGACGGGGTGGGATCGCCCCACGCGGCACGTATGGCCCGCATGGCGTCGTCGGCGCGTTCGCCGCGCCCTGTGAACTGGTGCCCGAGGAGCTCGAACTCGGGCTGCAGCGACCCGACACCGACGCCGAGGACGACGCGTCCCCGGCTGATGACGTCGAGCGTGCCCCATCGCTTCACGATGTCCAGGGGATGGTGATAGCCGAGGACGATGACGTGGCCGAGCAGTCGCACGCGCTCGGTATGAGCGGCGACGTGGCTCAAGGTGGCGATCGGGTCCCAGTAGCGGGGACCCCGGGCGCCGAGGGCTCCCACCGGGATGGCGGTGTGCTCCGAGGCGGAGACCCAGTCGTAGCCCAGCCGCTCGGCCTGTTTCGCCACGACCACGATGTCGTCGATCGTGCCCGCCGACTCCCACGAGGGCATGTCGAAGCGGGGGTTGACCTGGACCACGGGGGTGATGATCCCGAGGCGGAGCTTCACTGCGACCTCCCGTCGGTTCGGAGCCTGGCGCGGCGCGTCTTGCGCCGCGCCAGGCCGATCAGACTAAGAGGTCCCGGTGCCCGGCGTCCCCACCCGTCGGTCAGTGGCCGCGGCCGCCCGGCTGACGGATCGTGCCCCCGAAGGACCCCGCGCCGCCACCACGCTGCGCTGGTCCCCCGTCGTGCGCTGCCGGCCCGTGCGCACCCGAAGGGTGCGGATGGTGGGTGCCGGCGGTGGCTTTTCAAGGGTCGGTCGCTTCCTGCCGATGTTCTCCCCATGGGCCCAGACCCCGCGAGCCAGGGCGGCCGTCCGGCCGACCCCCAGGGATCTGCCGCGCCATCCGGCCCCTCCCAGTCCGACACCGCCGGGTCCGACAGCGCCCGGTCCGACAGCGCCCGGTCCGACACCGCCCCGTCCGTGCGGGCGGACGACGCCGCCGACGGGCAGAACGTCGACGAGCAGAACGTCGACGGGCACGATGCCGCCGCCGGCATCGTCCGGGTCGACCCGGATCAGCTGTTCGAGGCGCAGGCGGTGTCGTCGTTCATCCGTGCCAAGGAGAGCAGTGCCGTGCGAGAGGCGCTCGACCGGGCTCGGGTCAAGCGCCACAAAGCCATCGAGGAGGAAGCCATCGCCTCGTGGCTGCGGGCCCGCAAGACGTCCTGAGCGCGGCTGCCTCTCCTTCGGGCCACCGCCTGTGGCGTCAGCGCGACAGTCTCTCCCAGCCCGGCGCCGGGGTGCCGTGCATGGCCCGGGCGTGCAGCCCGAGGATTCCCCCGCACGGTCGGGGCCGCGTCGGGCGTGAGCGTCACGATGTCGTCCACTCCCGTACCCCCGTGCTCCTCGGGAACGGGGCATCGCCGAAAGCGAACACACCACCGCCCGGCGGCAACCAGCAAGGAGCCGTCGCCTGAAGGGCTGGGGACCATGCGCACCTCGGGCTTGTCCAGGTGCATGCCCCCTTGTCGAGCCGTAGAACGAGGCGTCGCGCCCGAGCCCGAAATAGATCGGGCGGCCCACGGACCCGGGGCAGCCGGACGCCCGGGTCATTAGCATCACCGGTGTGGGGCGATGCGGGGCTGGGCGATGGGGAAGGCTGGCGGCGGCCGCACTGGCGTTTGTGATCCTGGTGGCGACGGCTGCGTTCGTGACCGGGGAAGGCGAGGCGTCAGCGGCGCCGACGAGCCTCCAGAATGCGTACAGCTTCCTCAACCAGATGATGGACCGCTACCAGACAGGCTCGACGCCCCGACTGGTGCAGAGCTTCACGGGGGGGATACTCGGGGCGCAGGACTTCACCGACTCCGAGACCTACGACGACGCCCTTGTGGTCGAGGCCTATGTCGCCGAGGGGGGACCCACCGGTCTCGGACGGGCCGAGGCGATCGCCAACGCGCTGCTTCTCGTCCAAATGCACGATCCGGCCCACGATGGTCGCATCCGTGTCGCCTACGCCCCGAGCGGTCTGGTGACGTACAACAAGCGCGGCAAGGAACGGGTGCAGGTCCGGATACGGGACAAGACGTCGGACGTGGGGAACATGGCCTGGGTCGGCATGGCGTTGGTCGACCTCTACGGCGCCACCGGCGGCGCCCAGTACCTGGGAGGCGCCGAGGACATCGCCGACTGGGTGGTCAGCCACTGCTACGACACGCGCGGGTCGGGGGGGTTCACGGGCGGGGACTCGGCCAACGGCAAGCGCATCACATGGAAATCGACGGAGCACAACATCGATCTCTACGGTCTGTTCACCATGCTGGCCACCGCCACGGGCAACGCCAAGTGGACGGTGGACGCGTCATGGGCGAAGCGGTTCGTCACCGCCATGTGGAACAGCACGTCGGGCTCGTTCTGGGTGGGGACCACCGGAAACGGGGTGACACCCAACACAAGTGAGCAGCCCGAGGACGTCAACAGCTGGTCGTACCTGGCGCTGCAAAATCCCCTGTACGAGCGCTCGGTGAGCTGGGACGTCGAGAACCTGTCGGTGTCGTCTGGCGGGTTCAACGGCGTGAGCTTCTGCCTCGGTGACAAGACCGGCGTGTGGTTCGAAGGGACCGCGCACCTCGCCGACGCCCTCGAGGTGCGCAACAGCCCAGGTGATGCCGCTGTCGCCTCCCAGTACCTCACCGACATCGAGTATGCCCAGACGTCCGGCCCGAACACCGACGGCATCGGCATCATCGCCGCTTCGAAGAACGGGCTCAGCGATTGCGATGGCGACTCCTACGACGCATCGCTCCACATCGGGGCGACGGCGTGGTACATCCTCGCCTCGCTGCACATCGACCCCTTCACCTTGTGAGGAGGACCGGGGACCAGCGGGTCACCGGGACTGAGAGGAATCCGAGCCTGGCGACGCCCCGGCGGCGACGCGGAGTGAGGGATCGACGAACGAACCAGGTGGTTGCATCGTGCCGTCAGGCGCCTGCCACCAACCCACTGGTGGATGGGGAGACCGTCTGATTCGCCGCAGCGTCCGGTCACGACGCATCTGTCTCCGAGAAGTGGGGGCTCGACCGGTGTCCGGTGTCATGGCCACCGGGAATCAACCGAGCTCTTGTCACCCAGCAACCGCTCCCGACAGGGCGGACAGAGCCACCAATGAACGTCGGTCTGCAGCGACTCCTCCGCCAACGTGAAGTCGAGACGGCAGCGCCCACATTTGTGGGTCGGGCTCGTGCGGACCAGCGACGAGCTTGAGTCAGTAGACATGACGCTCCTTTGGTGATGCTCAGAAGGGGCGTTCAACGCTGAACCAAGCGTCCCGACCAAGGGTTGCTACCTCCATCGTACTCACGACGGGCACATCGCGTTACGGAGGCCGTGCCAAGCGTGTCCTTCACCTCAGACATCAGCTCCTCGCGACCGAAGGCGGCCGAGGACCCCCCGATCGCTGCGTGCGACGTCTGCACCGCCCGATCGCTTCATCAACACGGCCACACCCCCGTCGGACAGGACGGTCATGCCGACCGCCTCCCAGCCGTTCGCCCCCTCGGCGTTGAGAGCCCGCACCGCGGCTGAGGGGGCCGACTCGGCGGTCGCCGCTTCGAACGGTGGAAGGGCGATGACGATGTACTCCCAAGCTGCCATGTACCCATTCTTGCGGAGACTCGCGACATGGCCATCGCTTCATGCCCGAGCCCGGTTCCGTGCCACCCTGGAGGGAGCGTGCAGCGAGCAGAAGTACCCATCGTTGTAGATCGAGAGCTTGGTGCCACACGCTCCAGCTCCGCAGACCCTTCCGGCCGTGAAGCTCCGAGCAGCGCGACATTGTCCGTAGAGAGTGGCTGCAGCCGCACCGATCGATTTCGTGTGATGTTGCACGAGCTACCTCCTGGACCTCGGACTGGTCGGAGCATCCACGAGGAGCCCCCGCATCCCCGTGAACGTCCGACCCCCCTGATCCGAGCTCCGGCCGGCGGGGGGCCAGCGCTCCGGATCTATCGAAACCATACTCTAGTTTTCTCTTCCTAGTATTTTTTTTCTGGAATTCTTAAGCTATACTTTCCTGAAATGCCGGAATGGAGCTTCCTCACGAACCATGCCCGCGTCATGGTGTGCATCGCCCATGACCCCGGGGTGCGGCTGCGTGACATCGCCTCCGCCCTGGGCATCACCGAGCGCAGCGCATACGGCATCGTCACCGAGCTGACCGCGGCGGGGTACGTGGTGAAGGAGAAGGACGGCCGGCGGAATCGTTATCGCATCCAGGAGCACCTGCCGCTGCCTGAATCCATCACCCGGGAAAGGACCATCGGTGAGGTGCTCGACGTCCTGGTCGATGCTCGCCTCCTCGAGCAGCGTGGGCACGCGCAGAAGAAGGGGGCGGGGAAGAGGGCAGGCGTCTGACGGAACGAGCTGCAGAACGACGTCTCATCGCTGTTCTGCGTCGCCGAATGATGGACGGCATCGTGCGATAGAATGCTGGTTGAGGACCCGAGACCCCGCTCCTTTGCACCTGGTGGATGACCAGGTGAACAGAAGGAGGCGCACGAAAATGGGTCCGACGCATACGGCTCTGCTCCTTGTAGCGAGCGCCGCTTGCATTCTCGCCTTCTCCTGGTCTTCGGCCATGCAACGCCGCAGGCCTCTGCTCTCGCCAGTGCTCCTGGCTCAGCCTGACAACCGCGGCGACGGAGGAATCCAGGGGAACGAGCCGTCCGGGTTGGGTGGGATCCTCCAGGGAGTCTGGGAGGCCACATGACTGATGACAAGATGCAATCCAACGTGAACGTTGCCGAATGGCACGGCAAGGCGATCGTCGACACCAACGGCGAGCGAATCGGGAAGCTCCAAGACGTCTACGTCGATGTCGAAACCGACGAGCCGCAGTTCGCCACGGTAAAGGAAGGGTTCATCGGCCGGCACCTCACCTTCGTGCCCTTGGCCGGGATCCAAGTCGGCCCCGACGACCTCGTCGTCACCGCCACCAGAGAACAGGTCCGGTCTGCGCCGGACATCGAGCTGCACGGTGAGGAGCTTTCACAGGCGGATGAGTCGACGCTCTATCACCACTTCGAGATGAACTACACGCCGCCCCAGACAGAGAGCGGGCGTCGCCTCGCTCGACGCTGACGAGGGCGATGCCTCGAGCCGCCTGCGCCCCCCAAGACCCAGTGTGCGCTGAGCCGACGCCGCATATGACCGCTGACGCTCCCGAGCGGCGCCGTCGTGCCCGGCGCCGGGTCCTCTCAAGTGCCCTCACCGCTGTCGCCACCGCGATCGGGGACGCGGGCTTCGGAAGTTGGATGCCGTCAGACATGCTCGGGGCGGTGGGCGCCATCCTCCATCGCACCATTCCCGCTCTCGGCACCACGTAAGCGGACGAACCGCCAACGGGGCCACATGACCGACGTGCCCTATGACGCCGGGAGCGCTTTCATCGCACGAACCGGCGTCGTCGTCAGGACGGTGGGGTCAGCCACAGGTCACGTCGCCCTACCCCGGGGGCCTGTGGATCGCCCTCGGCTCCATCGAGCGATCGTCCATCCGTGTCGACCAAGGCGACCCGCCTGACAGGGCGCCACGGCCCTCCCACCAGTGCGAGGAGCGCCATCCCGAGCAGGGCAAGACCGGCTCCGACGATGCCCAGGGTTCTGATGCCTGGGCCCGAGCCGGTGAACGCCAGCGACGTCGAGGGTGCCGACACGACAGATGGGTCGTGTGAACCTCCGGATCCCCCGGCGGGATCCGCTCCGACCCCTGTGGTGGTCGGCGGGTCGGGCGCCCCCCTCGATGGCGCCACCATCGTCGTCGTTGCCGTTTTCGTGGTGACCGGCGGAGCGGTCGTGGTCGTCGAGTCGATCGCCGGTTCCGAGGGTGCCGTCGTCGTCACGGCGACCGCCGCCGCGGTCGTGGTCGGCGACGGCGGCACCGTCGTCGTGGTGGGGGGCGGCGGCACAGTCGTGGGCTCCACCTCGGTGACGGTCGTGGTGGTCGACGGCGGTGTGGTGGTGGTCGCTGTGACGGGTGTCGTGGAGGGTGGAGTTATCGCGGTGGTCGTGGTCGGCGGTGCCGTCGTCGTGGATGGCGCTGTCGTGCTCGAGGTAGCCGAGGTGGGCGAGACGTCGAGGAGCTCGTCCATGTCGCCGTTGGCCGCCTGCGCAGCCCCACCGAGATACGGCAGTCCGTAGGCCGTCTCGATGGAGTGCAAGAGCCCGGTGGTGTCGAAGGGGGTGGCGTCTTGCTGGGCCGCGGCCTTGAGCGCCGCCGACACCACGATGGTGGCGACGTGGCCGCCATCGCCACCGTTCGACCCCGACGTGTCGCTGTCGAGGCCTTCGTCCCAATCGACGACGATCTGGCCCCCGTCCTGGTACCACGTGGTGCCCTGCACGGCCGGGACGAACGAAGAGAGGAAGGCGTTCTCGTCGGACAGGATGGTGGCCTGCGGGGCGCCGGAGTCGCCATCGTCGATCGCGTTGGGGGTGAACCACACAAAGTCGGGCGCGTCAGCGCCGTCGAGGTCACCGACCAGCGTCGAGCTGTCGGCCATCGGGGGTGGGCTCGTGAAGTACTCCCACGGGTCGTGGTGCACGACGTAGGAGCCTGAGTCGCTCGACGGGTCCGCCGGCAGATCCTCGGCGTACGCCTTCATGCTGATCCCCGCCGCCGCCATCTGGCTGGCGATGGTCGGGGCCTCGAACACCCCCGACGACGAGGGGGGCTCGTCTTGTGTCACCCCCTGGCTCGATCCGCTGTAGAGGGCGAGATAGTTCGGGAGCGAAGGATGCCCCAGCGCATAGGACTGCGTGGCCAGGCCGTAATCGTCGGCCAGGCTCGTGATGTACGGCGTGGCGGATCCCCCCACCACCTGGTCGTAGCCCTCGTTCTCCATCATGACGAGCATGATGTGGGGAGGACCGGACGGCGCAGTGCCGAAGGCCGACACCGACAGGCCGATGACGGCCCCTCCGCTCGCGATCAACGAGGACGCCACGATCCTGACCAGGCGGCGCTGCACCCGACGGCCACCATGAAGCGGCTGCCGTGCCATGGCTCGATTCCCCCCCGATCACCTTTGGTGGAGCGCCCTCGATGATCCTCCGACGTTCGGACCTTCGCCTCCGCCGCGGGCTCGATGCGGCCAGGGCGGTGCTCCCCTCAGCCCCCTCACCCATCGTGATGCGGTGAGCCCACCGGCTGATCAACTGAGCGCCAATAGTGGGTCAACGGGTTACGGGCGCAAGCCACGGGAGAAGCGGGAAGATCCCTGACAGATCGTTCCCGGGACACATCTGACGTTCCGGACACATGCCTGATACCGGTGCATCAGCCACCCTGCCCCTGACGAGGGGGTCAGGGATGGCTCTGAAGGTGACGAGCATGGCCGAAATGCGTCTCGCCGTCCTGCTCGAGGTGGTCCGCAGCGCCGCGGGCGCCAACCCCGCCCGCTGTCGCAGCGCCGGATGGCGACGTCAGGCAACCTCGGCTGTACGAGGGAGACCGCCCGGCGTCACTGACCTCGGTAGCGCTGACGGCGCTCGCGGCGGTAACGGAGCAGTGCCATGAATCGGCGGAAGACGAATCCCACGATCCGGAGCCTAGGTTGACGGTTCCACGCTCGCCGGACACCCGTGGCTTCTTCAACGCACGGGCGGAGTCGCGCGGCGGGCCGCCATCCTCTGTTCCGTGCAGGTAAAGGACACTTGACATCCCTCCAGCAGTCAAAATACCTTTACATCGTGAGGAATCGCGTCCGGGAAGAGCGGACCGGGCGTGGAATGTCGCAGGTCGAAGTGGCAGCCGCGCTCGGCGTCTCCCGCCAGACGGTGATCGCCATCGAATCCGGTCGTTACTCGCCGTCGCTGCCGTTGGCGTTTCGCATCGCCCGCCTGTTCGGATCGACGGTGGACGACATGTTCGATGCATCCGAGAAGGAGCGCCGATGATGGGGACCGCTCACCGGCGCCTGCGGGTGCCGGGCATCATGGCCATCGGCGGCTCGGCCATCGCCTTGGCCGCGCTGGTGCGATCAGGGTGGGAGCCTGCCCTCGTGGTCGAGGCATTCACGATCGCCATGTCGATCGGCTACTCCGTGCTCGGTGGTCGGGACAGCGATGTCGGCGCCATTCTCGGCGAGCGGGCGGACGAGAGACAGACACATGTGGGCATGAGGGCCACCGCCCTGGCGGGAATGGTGACGGCCGTGGTTGCCCTGGGCGGTTTCGTGGTCGCAACGGCGGTGGGGAGCACCGTCTGGCCGTTTGCGCTCTTCTCCTGTGTCACCGCCGGTTCGTTTCTCGTCGGTTTGGCTGTCTACCGCTCTGGCGAGTAGTCGGCACCAGGTCGAACACGAACGCAGTCTCACTGAAGAAGAAGGCGCCCCGATCCGCCAGGGTTCGGAGATCCTCCATCCACAGCGCCAACGCTTCATCATCGAGGGTAACGCCACCAGCTCTGCCCGAGCCCCGGATGACCTCGATCATCGAGCTGATCCGGTGATGGGCGAACCGACCTTCCACGAAGTCGGTGTCGAGCACCACGACCGGTTCGACAGCGCAAACGTCGAAGCCAGCGGCTCGCGCATAGCCGGCGAGCTTTCGTGGCGCATACCCGTCGGAGACCGACATCCATCCCGGAGTGGCGAAGGCGTGCGCCTCGATCACGGTGCGATTGAGGTCGGGGCGGATGGCGTTGATGACCATCCCCGCGAAATCGGTATGGGACAGCAACAGCCGCCCGTCCTGCTTGAGCACCCTCCGCACTTCACACAGCACCTCCACCGGATGATCGAGGCTCTCGAAGACGTTGTGACAGACAGCGGCATCAGCTGTGGCGCTCCCCACGGGAAGCGACGCATTGAGGTCGGCGATCACTGCGGAGACATGACCGTTCCCAGCCACCCGCTCACGGCCATGCACCAGGGCCGGCCGGCGTCGATCGATGGCGAGAACGGACATGTCGGGGTAGGCCCTCACGGCAGCTTCCACGGTCGCACCTCTGCCCGCTCCCAGGTCGAGGACCAAGGCCCTCGGCATGCCGGCCAACCGGCTGACCAGGGCGGCGTGGATCGGGTGGTCGTCCAGGACTGCCACCCCCAGAGCCTGACAGCTTTTCCCCCGTCTCGGCACGAGGCGCGACACGCGGTGCTCGGCGCGACGATGGAGCGGGTTCCGACGACGGAGGGCAGGATGAGCACGAACCACCAGGAATTGGTCTTGGCCCACTTCATCGTCTCAGACGATGTCGAACGTTCTCGCCGCTTCTACACCGACGTCCTCGGTGGAAAGACCGTCGTCTCGGGCGAGGCTGATGACGAGGTGACGTACGTGGCGCTGGCAAACGGCTGGATCATCATCAACCTCGGCGGAGGTCCGACCGACGACAAGCCGGCCGTGACCCTCGAGACACCGACGGATCCGGATCGGGTGAACAGCTTCCTCAACATCAGGGTGGCGGACATCCACGCGGTGTACGCCGAGTGGAGCCAGCGGGGCGCGCAATTCCTGACGCCACCGAAGAAGCACGCCACCGAGTGGCGCTGCTACCTCCGTGATCCCGATGGCCACCTGATCGAAGTGGGCCAGACGACCCTGGCCAGAGGGTGGCGCCCACCGTCGTGATCTCCGGTACGGCACAGCACGACACACCCCGGCGGGGCGCTCACGAGGCACTCGAGCCGGTTGCCTGCTGGAGGAGCCGTCACACGAAAAGGCGGCCCTCTCGGGCCGCCCTTTCAGTTTCCAGACTCGGACAACAGCCGGAACCCCGTATACCGGGCCTTCTCAGATGTCGTAGTAGAGCATGAACTCCCACGGGTGGGGCCGCAGCCGGACGGCGTCGACTTCGTTGAGTCGCTTGTACTCGACCCACGTGTCGATGAGGTCGTCGGTGAACACTCCACCCGCCTTCAGGAAGTCGTGGTCGGCCTCGAGGGCGTCGAGCGCGGCGTCGAGCGAGTCCGGTACCTGCGGCACCTGCGCCAGCTGCTCCGGTGGGAGGTCGTAGAGGTCCTTGTCCACCGGGTCGGGCGGCTCGATCCGGTTCTGCACCCCGTCGAGCCCGGCCATGAGCATGGCGGAGAACGCCAGGTACGGGTTGCAGGACGGGTCGGGGCACCGGAACTCGACGCGCTTGGCCTTGGGGCTCTGGGAGTAGAGCGGGATACGGCAGGCCGCCGATCGGTTGCGCTGCGAGTACACCAGGTTCACGGGCGCCTCGTAGCCCGGCACCAGTCGCTTGTAGGAGTTGGTGGTGGGGGCGGCGAAAGCCAGCACCGCACGAGCGTGCTTGAGCAGACCACCGATGTACCACCGCCCCATGTCGGACAGGCCGCCGTAGCCGTCGCCGTAGAAGAGGGGGTTGCCGTCCTTCCACAGGGACTGGTGGCAGTGCATGCCCGACCCGTTGTCCTGGAACAGGGGCTTGGGCATGAACGTCGCCGTGAATCCCGCGGCGCGTGCCACGTTCTTCACCACGTACTTGTACAGCATGAGCTTGTCCGCCATGACGAGCAGCGTGTCGAAGCGCATGTCGATCTCGGCCTGACCGGCGGTGGCCACCTCGTGGTGCTGCACCTCGATCTCGATGCCGAGCCGCTCCATGGTGAGGATCATCTCCGAGCGCAGGTCCTGGAAGTGGTCCGCCGGAGGCACGGGGAAGTACCCCTCCTTGGGACGGATCTTGTACCCGAGGTTGGGTCCTTCGTCGGCGCCGGTGTTCCAGTTCCCCTCGACCGAGTCCACCTGGTAGAAGGCGTGGCGCTGGTCCTGGGAGTAACGGACGTCGTTGAAGATGAAGAACTCGGCCTCGGGCCCGAAGTAGCAGGTGTCGGCCAGCCCCGTCGTCCCGAGGTACGCCTCCGCCTTCGACGCCACGTAGCGGGGGTCGCGCGAATACGGCTCGAGTGTCACGGGATCGCGCACGAAGCAGTTGACGTTCATGGTGCGGTGCTCACGGAACGGGTCGATGACGGCGGTGTTGGGGTCGGGCATGAGGAGCATGTCCGACTCCTGGATCTCCTGGAATCCTCGGATCGACGAGCCGTCGAACCCGAAGCCCTCTTCGAACACGTCCTCGGTCAGCGCATGGGCGGGGACAGAGAAGTGCTGCATCAGGCCAGGCAGGTCGACGAAGCGGACATCCACGATCTCGATGCCTTCGTCCTTGACCAAGCGGAGTACCTCCGCCGGGGTCCGCTGCTGCACGGGTCCTCCTTGATTCGGCTGGTCTGTGGTCGTTGATTCTGTCGCTTCGCCAGGCCCTGCACCCGGCGGCTCCGGTCACCCGGCTCGGCGGGACCTCGGGGGCCGGGCCTGCGACCCTCGGAGCCCCCCGTGGCGGCACCATGGTGGTGGCTGGTGGGCCACGTCACAAGTCCACGCCGACGCGGAGGAGCAATCGCCCCTCCGCCGCCGGCCGCAGCCTTCCATGACGGGGTTTCCCGCTCGTTGCCGGTCTGTAAACGGCGTATGAACTCGCCCGCGCTCCCCTCCCACGCCTGCGACACTGGTGGAGCGGCAGGGTCCGGTCTCCCCGGAACCCTGGTGACGGCAGCGGAGGAGACATGCGGAGCCAGCAGGAATACGTGCTCAGGACGGTCGAGGAACGGGCCGTCCGCTTCGTCCAGCTGTGGTTCACCGATGTGCTCGGCACGGCCAAGACCTTCGCCATCACGCCGGCCGAGCTCCAGAACGCCCTCGAGGAGGGCATGACCTTCGACGGATCGGCCATCGACGGCTTCTCCCGGGTCCAGGAGAGCGACGTCCTCGCCCGGCCCGATCCCAAGACGTTCCAGATCCTGCCCTGGCACCCCGACGAGGCACCCGTCGCCCGCGTGTTCTGCGACATCTTCAACCTCGACGGCACCCCCTTCGAGGGGTGCCCACGCCATGTGCTGCGCCGGAACCTGGACCGCGCCCGTGAGCGTGGCTTCACCTTCTTCGCCTCGCCCGAGATCGAGTACTTCTACTTCGCCGGCTCGGACCCGACCCAGGCGCCGGTGCCGCTCGACAGCGGCTCGTACTTCGAGCTGACCGCCACCGACGTGGCGAGCGACATGCGCAAGCACAGCGTGCTCACCCTGGAGGACATGGGTATCCCCGTCGAGCACGCCCAGCACGAGGACGCCCCCAGTCAGCACGAGATCGACCTCCGCTACACCGACGCCCTCTCCATGGCCGACACCGTCATGACGGTGCGCCTCGTGGTGAAGGAGATCGCCCAGCGCCAGGGCGTGCACGCCAGCTTCATGCCCAAGCCGCTGGTGGGGGTCCAGGGCTCGGGGATGCACACCCACCTGTCGCTGTTCGAGGGTGACACCAACGCCTTCTTCGACGCCGACGACCCCTACGGCATGTCGCGGGTGGCCAAGCAGTTCACCGCCGGCCTGCTGCGTCACGCCCACGAGATCACGGCGGTGACCAACCAGTGGGTGAACTCCTACAAGCGCCTGGTCACCGGCTACGAGGCCCCCATCCACGTGTCGTGGGCCCGCAACAACCGCTCCGCACTCGTGCGGGTCCCGGTGGTGAAGCACAACAAGCACGAGTCGACCCGTGTGGAGTACCGCTCGCCCGACACCGCCTGCAACCCCTACCTGGCCTTCGCCGTCATCATGGCGGCGGGGCTCAAGGGCGTGGAGGAAGGCTACGAGCTTCCCCGCGAGGCGGCCGCCAACCTCTTCACCATGACCGCCGAGGAGCTCGCCGCCGAGAGCATCCGGCCCCTGCCGGGGAGCCTCAACGAGGCCGTGGACGAGATGGAGCGCTCCGAGCTCGTGGCCGAGGCGCTCGGTGAGCACGTCTTCGAATGGTTCATCCGCAACAAGCGGGCCGAGTGGGCCGCCTACAAGACCCACATCAGTCAGTTCGAGCTCGACCGGTACTTCCCGCTCCTGTAATCGGGCGGGCGTCGCGCCGGACAGGCACGGACCGAGGAGTCACCACAGCTGATGGAGCCATTGCTCTGCTATCCCGAGCCGTTCCCGGCTGAGATCGCCCTGTCCCTCGAGCGGGCCGGGTACCCGTGGAAGGCGGTCGCCCGTCCCGAGCACGCCGAGTCGGACGAGCCCGAGGACGGCTGGGCCGGCGCCGTGGTCTACGCCGAGACCGACGCCACCGGCGCCTTTGCGCTGTGCCGGTTGGTGCGGGCCCGCGACGTCCCCCTGCGCCCCCTGCTGCTGGTGGTGGGGGCGGGCCAACTGGCCGACCTGCACCTGCGCGAGGACCAGTTCGACGACTTCTGCGTCCTGCCAGCGCGCGGCGACGAGGTGGCGGCCCGGCTGGCCCACCTGTTCTGGCGCACGGGGCGGGGGCTTCGTCCCGAGCTCATCGAGCACGGCCCGCTCGTGCTCAACCTCGAGACGTACCAGGCGGCGGTGGCGGGCCGGGCCCTCGACCTCACGTTCATGGAGTACGAGCTGCTGCGCTTCTTGGCGGCGCGCCCGGGCAAGGTCTTCACCCGCGAGACACTGCTCAGCCGGGTGTGGGGCTACGAGTACTACGGCGGTGCCCGCACCGTCGATGTCCATGTCCGTCGCCTGCGGGCCAAGCTGGGCGAGGAGCACGCCCACCTGATCGAGACGGTGCGCTCGGTGGGCTACCGCTTCGGTCAGGGCACCTGGGTCCCCTGACTGTGGCGGCCGAAGGGCCGTCGCTCAGGCGTAGGCCCAGGCGTCGACCTCCACCAGCGCCCCCATGGGGAGCGCGCTGACCGCCACCACCGAACGGGCGGGACGGTGGTTGCCGAGCACCTCGAGATACACCGTGTTGAAGGCGCCGTAGTCGGCGATGTCGGCCAGGTAGACGTTGGTCTTCACCACGTTGGCCCACCCCAGGCGGCGGCCGGCCAGGAGCGAGGCCACGTTGGCGAGGGCCCGGCGGGCCTGCTCCTCGAACCCGCCTTCCACCAGCACGGGACCGTCGGGACCCTGCTGGGTGCCGAGCTGTCCCGAGCACACGAGCCACTGCCCGGCGCGCACCGCCGGCGAATAGGGACCGACCGGCATGCTCATGGGGAACCTCCCGGGTCGACGGGCCACCGGGGGGGCAGGCCGGCTGCCAACCATGCCGCGGTGGCCACGGCTGCGAAAACGGTATCGCCGACCGGGACCGGCGGCCGCGGATCGTCCTCGACGGACACCGTCACCGGGGGCGTGTCACGGGCGGTGAGGATCCCGAACGAGCGCATGGTGAGGTCGAGCACCGCCCCCGACTCGTCGACGGCCACCCCTTCGCTGCGGACCCACCCGAGCGCCTGGTGCACCGCCCCGGTCACATACGAGCGCAGCACCACCTCGTCGAGGACCTCGCCCGCCCGCACCGCCACCCGCACGCCACCGTCGGCGGCGACCGTGGCGGTGGCCCGGGCGCCGCCCGGGGACTGCACCGTCACGGCATGGCCGGGACCCACCGTTGCGGCCCGCCACGCCTCCAGGGCGCCCATGAGGACCGCACCCTCGGCCCAGCCCGCCCCGCGCAGGTCGGCGGAGACGAGGGGCCCGGGGACGGGTACCTCCTCCACCACCAGGCCCGGCGCCGCCTCCGCCAGCGCCCGTGCCCAGGCCCCGAGCGGTGCCGACCCCGGGGTGTGGACCACGCGCACGATCCCCGTCCCGTCGGCGCGTACGCCGGCGGCCACCGGTGGCCGCTTGGGCCCGAGCCGCACCACGTCCTCGCGCGACAGCACCACGCGTACCGGGCGGCCGTGCTCGTCGGCCAGCCGTCGCGCCGCCTCGGGTGCCGGTGACGACCGCTTGCCCCCGAAAGCGCCGCCGTTGGCGAGCGGCGAGGCGGGATCACCGCCCGGTGCGCACCACGACGCGTCGGGCTCGAGGTAGGCGGGTTCCACGAAGGCGGTCTGGAGGGTGAGCACCCAGTCGCCCTCGGGCAGGTCCAAGGGGTGGTGCAGGGCCACGGTGGAGTTGCGACCGGGGACGCCGTGCACGAGGGCCCGGGCGTCGCGCAGCGTCTCGGCCACGGCCCATCCCCCGGCGCCGTCGGGCACCGCCACCAGCGCGTCGGGCGGCGCGCCGTCGTCGGCGAAGCCCCCGCCTCCGCACGCCACGGCCGGGCCCACCGTCTGGGGTGCGCCCCCTTCGAGCGTGGCCCGCCGGGCGGCGGCGGCCAGGTCGCGCCCTCGAGTTCCCGCGTCGCCGTGCCCGTCGCGTGGCGTCACGCCATCGGGCACCTCGTAGCCATAGACCCGGCCCGCCGCCTCCAGGACCGTGCGCCAGCCCGTGCACCGGCACACGTGGGCCAGCAGGGCCCGCTCCACCGCAGCGGTGTCGGGAGCCCCGTCCGGCGAGCCGCGGGCAGCGCGCGTGCCCAGACCGGCCAGGCGCATGACGATGCCAGGCGTGCAGAACCCGCACTGGCTCGCCCCCGTGACGGTGAAGGCGTCGGCCCAGGCGGCACGCACCTCGGGGGCGAGACCGTCGAGCGTGGTGATGTCGCGTCCCGCCACCCGGCGGGCGGGGGTCACGCAGGCCACGCGGGCGGCGCCGTCGACCCACACGGTGCAACAGCCGCACTGGCCCTGAGGGCTGCAGCCGTCTTTGGGCGATCGCCGGCCCAGCCGTTCGCGCAGCACCTCGAGGAGCGACGAGCCGTCGTCGGGGACCTCGACCATCTCCCCGTCGAGGCGGAACGACAGTGTGGGCGGCGAGGCGGCCGCCCCGGGGTGGCTCAGCTGAAGGAGGAGCCGCAGCCGCAGGTGCGGGTGGCGTTGGGATTCGAGATGTGGAACCCGGCGTCCTGGAGGCCGTCGCTGTAGTCGAGGGTGGCCCCCCGCAGCAGCTCGGCGCTGGCCGTGTCCACCGCCACTCTCACCGCGCCGTGCCGGTCGACGATGTCGTCGTCGGTGACCTCGGAGTCGAAGAACATCTCGTAGCTGTAGCCGGAGCACCCGCCGGGGCGGACGGCCACCCTGAGGACGAGCTCGTCGTTGCCCTCCTGGGTGATCAGGTCGGCGACCTTGGCGGATGCGGCGTCGGTCAAGGTGATGGCGCTCGGCTTCCTGCCGATGCTCACCGAGCTCATCGTCGTCACGGCACGCCTCCTGTCCTCGTCGGCGGCGCGCCGTGCTTCGACGCCCACCCCTGCTCGCACCACCACTGTACCCGGAGGGCGAGGCCTGCCGACCCCGGTGCCGGTGAACCGAGCCGTTGCCGACCTGGTGAGCCGACCTGCTCCGGACCTGGTGAACGGTAGGATCGGTCCGTGCCCCGACATCCCTCGCCACCGGCGGAGGAGGCGGTGCGCGCCGCTCTGTCGGGTGTCGTCGACCCCGAGCTGGGCGACAACATCGTCGACCTGGGGATGGTCAGGGCCGTCCGTGTCGATCCGGACGGGACCGTGGTGGTGGAGGTCGCCCTGACGGTGGCGGCCTGCCCCCTGCGCACCCAGCTGCGCACCGACGTCGAGGCCCGGGTGGGGAGCCTCCCCGGGGTGGAGCGGGTCGAGGTGGAGATGGGGGTCATGGACGCCGAGGAGCGTTCCGCCCTCATGGACCGGGCCCGGCACAAGGCCCAACAGGACAAGGCCCTCGCCACCGACATCCCCGCCACCACCCGCGTGCTGGCGGTGTCGTCGGGTAAGGGCGGCGTGGGGAAGTCGTCGGTCACCGTGAACCTGGCCGTGGCCCTGGCCCGGCGAGGGCTCGTGGTGGGGTTGCTCGACGCAGACATCTGGGGGTTCTCGGTGCCCCGCCTCCTCGGGATGCAAGGGGAGCTGCGGGCCGAGGGGCGCAAGATCATCCCCCTCGAAAAGCCGGTCGGCACCGGCCTGCTCAAGGTGGTGTCGATGGGGTTTCTGGCCGACGAGGACTCCGCCATCATGTGGCGGGGCCTGATCCTCAACCGGGCCGTGCAGCAATTCCTCGAGGACGTGCGCTGGGGCGCGCTCGACTACCTGCTCATCGACATGCCTCCGGGGACCGGCGACATCCAGATGGGCCTGGCCCGCATGCTGCCCCGCACCGAGGTGCTGGTGGTCACCACGCCTCCCGTGGCCGCCCAGAAGGTGGCGGCACGCGCCGCCGACATGGCCCGCAAGGGTCATCTGCGGGTGGCCGGCGTGGTCGAGAACATGTCCGCCTTCACCTGCGACCACGGCCAGAGCTACGCGCTGTTCGGCGTGGGAGGGGGCGAGCGCCTGGCGGCGGAGATCGGCGTACCCCTGGTGGGGACGGTGCCGCTGCACCCCGACATGACGGCCGCCGGCGATGCCGGGACACCGGTGGCGCTGCGCAGCGACGGGCTCGGTGCCGCCTTCGACGTGCTGGCGGCGCGGGTGGCCGAGGACATCGCCCCCGTGGTCGAGGTGTCAGGCTGCACCGCCCGCATGCTCGAACGGGTCGAGGCTGCGCTCGAGAACTCGTAGGGCGCTCGCGACCTTCTAGGGCGCTCGTGAACGCGAGACGACGGCCGACCAGGACGCGGCCTCGTCGTCGGGATCGTCACCGCGCGCCGCACCGTCGTCGCCGAGCTTGCGCAGATGCGCCCACAACGACCGGCGGGCCACGGGAAGCAGCTCCTCGCGCACATCGGCGTACACCTCGGGCAAGAGCTCGTCCACCGTCGCCCGCCCGGCGCGCTCGAGGGCGGTCCGCACCGTCTGCTCACGACCCAGCCGGTGGGCGATCAGATGGCGCAGGGCGGCGGCCGGCTCGGTGATGAGCGACCCGTGCCCCGGCGCGATGCTGCGAAGCGGCGGCGCGAGCCGGGCCAGGCGGCGCAGGCTCGTCAGGTACTGCGCCATGTCCCCGTCGGGCGGGGCGATGACCACGGTCGAGCCCTCCATGACGTGGTCGCCCGAGAACAGCATCTGCTCCTGGGGCAAGAGCCAGCACAGATGGTTCGAAGCGTGGCCCGGGGTGTGCAGGGCGCGCAGGGTGAATCCGTCGCCCGAGAGCTCGGACCCCTCGCCCGCCGGACGCGACGGGACGAAGCCGTCGCGAGCCGAGAAGCCGACGACCTCGGCACCGGTGCGGACCGCCAGTCCCGCCGCCCCCGGGGCGTGATCGGGGTGGGTGTGGGTGACGACCACGACCCGGATGCGCCCCGCCCCCACCTCGGCCAGGGTGTCGAGGTGGCCGGCATGATCGGGACCGGGGTCCACCACCACGAGGTCCGACACGCCCACCAGGTAGCTGTTGGTCCCCGGACCCGTCATGAGGCCGGGGTTGGGAGCCGTGACGCGCGTGACGACAGGGGACAGCACCACCGGGCGTCCGGGCTCGCACGGCTCGACGGGACCCCGGGGGGCGCCCGTCACGGCCCGGCCTCGGCCTCCCCCGCCCGTTCGGCGCGTCCGTCGGCACCGATCCTCCGGACGATCGCCCCCACCTCCGAGGGCGACAGCGAACCGCCCGACGGCGCCGGCGGCACGGCCTCTTCGTAACCGGGGTCGCCGGGGAGCAGGATGCGGAACCCGCGGTCGTCCACCACCACCCGGGGCAGCACGGTGGGGACGCGCTCGACGGCGGCGGCTGCCGCCAGCAGGGCACCGCTCGTCTCGAAGCGGGCGATGGCCTCGAGGTTCTTCATGGTGGGGAAGATGAGGTCGAACTCGCCCGCCTTGGCCCGGGCCAGCGCGTCGTCGGGGCGGACCCACACCGTGTCGACCGTTTCGTGGTCGTCGTGCACCGGCTCCTGGCCGGGTGGCAGGGCGGCCACGAAGAAACGGGTGTCGTAGCGCTTGGGCGCGGGCTCAGGCGTGATCCAGTGGCTGAAGTAGTGCACCCGGTCGGTGGCGAGGCGCAGCCCCGCCTGACGACAGGCGTCGAGGAAGCGGACCTCACCGGCGTTGAGAGAGGCCCGAAGTCCCGACAGACGGGCCACGGAGTCCGGGGCGCTCGACACCAGGACGTCATCCCCGCCGCCCTCGTAGGCGAGCAGGACACCGGCCTCCTCGAAGCATTCGCGCAACGCCGCCACCCAGAAGGCGAGGCCGCCCGATCCCACCCCCAGCATGGCGCTCGCCTCGGCGTCGCTGCGCCGCGCGCACGCCTCCTCGGCGGCCACCGTGCGGTCCTCGTCGTCCACCTTGCCGCCCGGGAAGACGTAGGCCCCGCCCACGAAGTCCGAGTTCAGGTGGCGCTGCAGCATGCACACCTCGAGAGCGGGAGCACCACCGGCCGCGGCGTCGCGCACCAGCATGATGGTGGCGGCGTCGCGGGCGGCGACGAATCCCGCCTGCGCCTCTGCGGCGCCGTTCGGCTCGGCCATGGAGGCTCAGGCTATCGACGTCAGTGACGCCTGCCGCGACCGGACGCCGGAGGCCCGATGGCTAGGCTGGCGCCTCCTCGGCCGGGTCCGACGCCGGCGGACGGTGCCCCGGTCGAAAGTGGCGAGCCCCACCGATGGCGACAACCCAGGTCGACGGCACAGATGCCCAACCACCCCCCGGGGCGCCGCGCCGGCGCATCCCCATGGCCCTGGTGACATGGGCCTTCGTCATCCTCATCCTGCTCCTGGTGGTGCTGCTCCTGGTGGTGAAGATCACCCGGGGCACCACCACGGTGAAGCCGCCTCCGGTGACGCCCGCAGCCGCCGCCGTGGTGCGGGCGGCCACCACGGTGCCCGGCCGCGTCTTCGACGCAGTGGGGGCGCCCCAGCCCGGTGACTCGGGGGATGCCCTCGTGTCGGGACAGGCCCCCCTCACCTTGAACGGGCATCCCGCCGTGGTGTTCGTCGGCGCTGAGTTCTGCCCCTACTGCGCGGCGGAGCGCTGGGCGCTCGTGGTGGCGCTGGGCCGGTTCGGGACCTTCACCCACCTGGGCGCGACGTCGTCGTCCTCTGCCGAGATCTTCCCCGGCACACCGACGTTCAGCTTCGACGGAACCACCTACCGCAGCCGGTTCCTGACCCTGTCGGCGGTGGAGGAGTACGGCGGATCGCCGTCGGGCACCGTCGCCCCGGGGTTCCCCGAGCTGCGGGGGCTCACCGCCACCCAGGCCGGCCTGGTCCGGCGCTTCGACGGGCCGCCCTACGTCCCGGGCAACGGCGTCCTTCCCTTCGTGGACATCGGCAACCGCTTCGTGGAGTCGGGAGCGGGGCTCGGGTTTTCCCCCGGCCTGTTCCAGGGGCTGTCGATGTCCGAGGTGGCAGACGATCTCTCCGAGCCGTCGACGGCGGTGGCCCAGGCCGTGGTGGGGGCGGCCAACCGCCTGACGGCGGCCCTGTGCGCCGTCACCGGGCAGCGACCCGGGGCGGTGTGCGACTCGGCCGGCGTTCGGGCCGGCGACGACCGCCTGGGGCTCCCCCACCCCTCGACGGGCAGCCGCTGATCCGGACAGGCCAGGGCTGGCCAGGTGGGTTCGGACGGGCTGAGCTGGGCGAATCGAGCCCGGTGGATCGGGCCGCGGGGCTCAGCCGGCTCGGCGCTGCAGGACGGCCTTGCGCTCGTTCTCGTTCAGTCCGCCCCAGATGCCGTGCGGCTCCCGGATCCGGATGGCGTACTCGAGGCAGTCACTCTGCACGGCACAGGTCGCGCAGATCTCCTTGGCGCGGCGCTCGCGCTCGACTTTGTCTTCCTTGCGCTCGGCATGCGTCGGCGGGAAGAAGACCGCCGCCTGGGGTCCCCTGCACGCCGCCCGCCCTTGCCATGCTTCGCCCAACGTTCGTGTAGCCACTCCCCCTCCTGCAAGCTGACGCTACTCCGCCGCTTCGGAGCCCGACAAGGGGTCTGACCAGGAACTTCCCTTGCGTTGGGACCCTCATGGGGGATACGCCACCGAGGAGCCCGGTACGCTCGGCCGCGCATGGACGTCGCCAGCTTCTGCCGCCGGAGCCGGGTCCTGGTGGTGGCGGGCAAGGGCGGGGTGGGAAAGACCACCATCACCGCCTCTTTGGCCCGTCTGGCGGCCCGTGCCGGGCTGTCGGTCCTGGTCGTCGAGCTCGAGGGCAAGCCCGGCGTCTCCACCGCCTTCGGGCAGTCGGCCGCCCTCTCCTACGACGAGGCCGTCCTGGCCGGGTTCGAGGCCGACGACGGGGAGGTGCCCGCCAGGCCGGTCGGCGGCACCGTGCGGGCCCGCCGCATCACCCCCGACGACGCCCTGCTCGAGTACCTGGCCGACCACGGCATGAAGCGGATCTCCAAGCGCCTGGTGTCCTCGGGAGCCCTCGACGTGGTGGCAACCGCCATTCCGGGGATCCGCGACATCCTGGTACTCGGCAAGGTGAAGAGCCTCGAGCGCGAGCGGGCGGCTGACCTCATCCTGGTGGACGCCCCCGCCACCGGCCACGCCATGACCTTCTTGTCCTCGGCCCAGGGCCTGCTCGACGCGGCCCGGTCGGGCCCGGTGCGCACGCAGGCGGCGGACGTGGTCGAGCTGCTGTCGGACCCGGACCGCTGCCAGGTGGCGCTGGTCACGCTGCCCGAAGAGATGCCCGTCAACGAGGTTGTCGAGGCCGCCTACGCACTCGAGGACCGCATCGGGATCAAGCTCGGGCCCGTCATCGTCAATGCCTGCCTTCCTGCCGACGACCGGCTCGCTGCCGACCCGACCGAGGCGGCCGAGGCGGTGGGCGTACGCCTCACCCTCGACCAGGCCGACGCCCTACGGGAGGCGTCGTCGTTCCGGGCCCGACGGTTCGCCCTGCAAGAGGAGCAACGGGCCCGGCTCGCCATCGAGCTGCCTCTGCCCCAGCTGGTGGCGCCGTTTCTGTTCAGCGCCCGGATCGGCCCCGAGGAGCTGGAGCTGCTGGCGGCGGGGCTCGGCGACGCCGTGGGCGGCCTCCCCGACGACGCCGCCCGGGCCTCGACGGCCGAGGTGACACCGTGACCGCGCACCCCCCCGTGCTGGGTGTGGGGCTCGCCGAGCTCGTGGCCGAGCGGGCCATCGTGGTGTGCTGCGGCTCGGGCGGCGTGGGCAAGACCACGGTGTCGGCCGCCTTCGCCCTGGAGGCGGCCCGCCGGGGTCGCAAGGCCTGCGTCGTCACCATCGACCCGGCCAAGCGCCTCGCCAACGCCCTCGGCGTCGACGCCCTGGCCAACACGCCCCGGCGCATCGACGGCCCCTGGGCCGGGGAGCTGTGGGCGCTCATGCTCGACCCCAAGGGCACCTTCGACGACCTGGTGGCCAAGTACGCGGCGTCACCGGAGCAGGTCGAGAGCATCAAGGCCAACCGCATCTACCGCAACCTCACGGGCGCGCTGTCGGGCACCCAGGAGTACATGGCCATGGAGAAGCTCTACGAGCTGGTCGAGGAGGGGAGCTACGACCTGGTCGTGGTGGACACGCCCCCCACGCGCCATGCGCTCGACTTCCTCGATGCGCCGAGGCGCCTGACCCGCTTTCTCGGGCATCGGCTGTTCCAGTTCCTCCTCATGCCCACACGGGCCTACCTGCGCGCCGTGTCGGTCGCCACCCAGGCGCTGCTCCGCACCATCTCCAAGGTGGCGGGGGCCGAGATCGTCCACGACGCCGTGGCGTTCTTCCAGGCCTTCGAGGGCATGGAGGAGGGTTTCCGAATCAGGGCCGAGCACATGCGCCGGCTGCTGGCCAAGCGCACCACGGCCTTCGTCCTCGTGACCTCGCCGCGTTCTGACACCGTGGAGGAGGCGGGCTGGTTCGCCGACAAGCTCAACGAGTCCGGCCTGGCGGTGGAGGGCCTGGTGGTCAACCGGGTGCACCCCGCCTTCGGCACGGCCGCCCCCGTGCCCGACGCCCCACCCGGCTCGGCCCTCGACGCTCTCGTCGCCAACCTGGAGGGCTACCAGGCCGTGAACCGGAGAGAGGAGCTGGCCTACGCCGCGCTGGTGACACAGGTGGCGCCGTCGCCGGTGGCGCGCGTGCCGCTGCTCGACATCGACGTGCACGACGTCGGAGGACTCGAAGTGGTCGCCGACCACGTCTTCGCCGCCGCCGGCCAGACCAGTTAGCCTGACGCCGTGTCCCGGATCGTGGTGGCCAGCGACGCTCCGTCGGTGCGGGCCGAGGTCGTCGCCGTGGTGGGTGAGCCCGGCGCCGACATCGTCGAGGTCGACTCGGGCTACGAGGTGGCCCAGGTCGTGGCCGAGGACGCGCCCGACCTCGTGATCGTGGACCTCCAGATGGGGAACATGGGAGGCATGGCCGTGTGCCTCGACCTGCGCCTCGAGGAGTCCTACGGCAACCTCCCCCACGTCCCGGTGCTGATGCTGCTCGACCGGCGGCCCGACGTGTTCCTGGCCCGACGCTCGGGGGCCGAGGGGTGGCTGGTCAAGCCGCTCGACCCCATCCGGCTCCGTCGGGCGGCGGCGGCCGTGGTGGGTGGAGGGACGTTCCACGATGAATCCTTCCAACCGGTCCCCGTCCTGGTCCAGGTCCAGGGCGACGCCGGGGCCGGGGCCGGCGCCACCAGCGACTGAAGGCCCTGCCCACCGTGTTCCGCCGACGCGAGGGCTCACCCGAGGACCGTCCTCCAGGATCACGGGCGCGCGGGCGCCGACGCGAGGAGGCCCCGGGCGAAGGACAGGAGAAGCTCATCCTGGCGGCGCTCAACGAGCTGCGCGACACGACGGTGCGCGAGGTCATGACGCCGCGGGTGGACGTCGTGGGGCTGCCCATCCCCGTGCAGGGTGCCGACGTCGCCCGGGCCGTGCGCCAGACGGGCCACAGCAGCTTCCCCGTCTACGACGACGATCTCGACCATCTCATCGGGATCCTGTTCGTGAACGACCTGTTCCGCTCGGGCTGGGACCTCGAGGCCGGCAACGGCAACGGAGGGCGCGGCACCGAGCGCCCCTCGCCGCTCGACATCTCCCGCCGTCTGCGCCAGCCCTATCTGGTGCCCGAGTCGCGCCTCGTGCTCGACGTCCTGGCCGACATGCGGCGCGACCGGCGCGCCTTCGCCGTCGTCGCCGACGAGTACGGCGGCGTGGCCGGCGTGCTCACGGTCAAGGACCTCCTGGCCGCGCTGGTCGGTGACCTGCGCGACGAGTTCGACCCCGGGGGCGAGCCCGAGATCATCCGCGTCGACCGGTCGCGCTGGCTGGTGGACGGCGGGGCCAACATCGACGAGGTCCGCGACCAGGTGGGCCTCGAGCTCCCTGAGGGGGAGTACGTCACGCTCGGAGGCTTTCTCTTCGACGCCTTCGGCCACATCCCCGAAGAGGGCGAGCGGCTCCAGCACGACGGGTGGGAGCTGCGGGTGGCGGAGATGGACAAGCGGCGCGTGGCCAAGGTGGTGGTGCAGGCGGCGGGCCCCGAGGGAGCCGACGCCGCATCCGAGGAGTCCGCCGAGCACTGATGCACTGACGCCGGGGGGGCGTGACGCCTGGACCGCCGAGCCACATGGCGAGCCGTTGGCCACGACGACGGCCTTTTCGATACTCGTGTCCGTTACGGCTCTGGATTCGCCTCTTGCTCGCGACGGCCTGCACGCATCGTCTGGGGCAACGCCGCCGGCGACAGCGAGTGGTCGATGATGGAGCGGGCCACGGCGCTCAACGGGGTGCGATTTCCCCGGGCGTAGGTACGGAGCATCGTGAAGGCCTGATCCATGTCGACCTGGCGCCGTTCGGCCACGATCCCCTTGGCCTGCTCGATGATGATCCGCGAGTTGAGTGCACCTTGGAGCTGGACCGCCAGGTCGGAACCCTGCTTGACCGCCCGCTCCTGGAGGATCCCGATCGTCGCCACGTCGGCCAGGGCCTGTGTGAGGTTCACATCCCGGACGGAGAGCTCGCGCAGGTCGGGACTGAAGATGTTCATGGCGCCGATCACGTCGCTGCGAAGGCGCAGAGGCAATGCGTGCACCGTCCGGAACCCGGCCTCCCGGGCATCGGGGGCGAAACGAGGCCAACGGTCCTCGGCGCCATCGAGTCGCTGGTTGAGGATCTGCTCACCGGTGCGAAGACAATCCCGGCAGGGCCCTTCGTCATTCTGGATCTCGATGAGCTCGAGGGAGCGCATGCGCTCTGACGACGACGCCATGACGCGCAACGCGCCCCGGGTGGGTGCGAGGGCCAGACCCACCTCTGCGGAGTCCAGCAGCTCTGCGCACCGCTCGACCAGGATCGACAAGAAGTCGATGAGATCGAAGTCGGCAGTGAGTGTGTCGGCCAGCTCGACGAACGTCCGAGCCAGCCACTCGTCCTGATGTGCCACGGTTACGTCCAGAAACCTGAGGGGCCAGGGAGAAGGCCAACGGCTCTTGCAAAGGCGTGTGCAGTCTGCCAGGGATCCCGGTGCGTGGAAACCCCGTTCGACCTGCGACGCCAGTGGGCCGTCACGGCTCGTCCAGCCTCAGCTGCCCTGCGACCACGTCGGCCGCCACCAGCTCGATGGGCTGCTCGGAGGCGAAGGCCTTCGCCCGCAGCCGCACCAGGGCTTCACTCATGGCACAGTCGAGCTGGGCGGAGATCATCCCCGTGGCCTGGTGGACCACGGCTCGATAGTCGTCGACCTCCAGTCCCCACGCCAGTGCGTCCGACGCCACGCCGGCCTGGATGTCGAGCACCTGATTGGTGACCAGGTCGGCCACCAAGAGCGCGGAAGCCAGACCCTCGCCCTCAAGGAAACCGGGCTGGTCACGGTAGAGGACGAGCACGCCCAGCCTGACCGCCCCGACCTGCAGCGGAATCGCGTAGACGCTGCGGATTCCCGCATCGGCGAGCGCGGGGGTGAACCGCGGCCATCGGTCGGCGACAGCCGCCAGGTCGTCCACGAGGACCGGCTTGCCCGTGGCGTAGGCGTCGCTGGCCGGGCCCTCGCCCAGAACGAACTCCAGATCCTGCACGGTCATCGAGATGCCATGGGCGCCCGCCACACTCGGAAGCGTGCCCTTTCCCATCAACACCACCGCGGCGCCGGTCATGCGAAGTGGCCCGCTCGCATTCCGACAGACGGTCGTGAGCGTCGGCGGCGCGTTCTCGGAGCCGCCGGCGAGGGAGGCGAGAAACTGGTCTGCGTCTTCTGCGTTCACTGTGGCACAGCTCGTCTCGCCCCTGGTACCGATGACGCACTGATCACGCGGAAACCAGACATCGGTGCTCCACAGTGCGGGCGTGACCGGCTCCGGAGTGGATCGTCGACGAGGCAGCTGGCCACCGCGCAGTGCACATGCCGACAAATGCCCAGCCCCTCAACGACGTCCCCGTTGACCCGGCCCTACTGGTGTACTTGTTCGTGCACCTCAGCCGTACGACCTGACGTGTCGGTCACTTGCTTGTCGTAGGTCCGATCCCCACCACCAGCCGGGCGACGCGACATGCCGAAGACCACGGTCGAGGCGACAAACCCGAGAGCTCCGACGACCATGAGGATGACCCCCACCGTCGAAAGTCGGAACCCGTGACCCTGCGAGGTCACCGCCCAGTACAGAACCGCACCAGCGGCGATTGCGATGGTGCTGAAGACCATTCCTGCTCGGCCCATGTTCGTTGTGCCTCTCTCGTCCTTCTGGCCAGCGGCCAGGTGCAAAAGAGGCGGGTCTGGGACCCTTCAGCCTCCTCATCGTAGCACGGACACCACGTTCCGTGTGCTCGAGTTGCATGCACCGTGCCTACGACGGCCGCTCGTGCCGTCGTCCTCTATTCGTCGCGACCGGCACCTGTCACATTTGGAGTGTCCTGCCTCCCGATGGGGCGGCACGGGGGGCAGCGCCCTTTCGGGGGCGGGCAATACCTTTGGCACATGGGACTGCGCTGTCAGGCGAGAAGCGTCGGTGCAGTTGTGCATGCGCACCAGCGGTGCTGGTCACGTACGCACGATTGCAAGCAGCATGGCCGCTCCGAGCGACGCCCAGGTGACCCCGACGGGGTCCCAGCTCGGGGAGATCCCCCTTGCGAGCAGGGATTGTCGATGCTAGGAATCCTCGGCAGGAAGCGCGGCTGAGAGCGATTTGGTTCTCGCCACGGATGTCGTTGCCCCGGACCCCGGCAACCGAGCGTCGAGCATTGTGCTCGGGCAGGGGAAACGAGGGCGGTGGGCATGAGGAACACACAGTGCTTCCAGCAAGCACCTGCCCGTTCTCGGACCGGCTCGAGCGCACACGTGTCCCGGTCCTCCCGCTCGGTCACGCCGGACGTGCCCGCGACCGGTCCTTCTCCGGTTCCTCTCCGCACGCGATCGACCGCGTCAACCCCCCGTAGGGGCGTAGGCCTCGGTGCGGGGAGGGGCCGGACCCCTCGGGCTTCACAGCTGAACGTGAGCCCACGAAGGCGTCAATGCTGTTCCCCGGACACCCTTGGTCATCGGTGGATAACGAAGCCGACTGCCGCAAGGGCCGACGCGGCACCCTCCGTGGGGCTCGCCGCCGGCGGGTGTTGCCCCTGGCGACGTGAGGCCCCCCTCGGGTCGCCAGGGCGGCACCCGAATGAACCGGTTCACCTGCCGCCGACATGTGGCGGCGAATGACTGGACTCGTGGCGCGACGTGGGCTCTGTGCACGTCGTGCTGCCGTTGTCGTGTCCCCCTGGCGGGGCGACATCGGGCGACCGTGTCTTCTGAGTGTGTGCGTGGACGCATGCATGGTTCGTGCTCCGGCCCGGCGGCGCCGGGGTACGAAGGGACCACTGCCGTCGGTGTCGACGTCGACCGAAGGCTGCGCGTGGTGCGCATCGCCGCTCGAAGCCTGGCATGATGATCAGCGGAAGGGCGGTGGGGACATGAGTCTGGACCCCGTGTCAGAAGCGCTCGTCGATTTCTTGAGCGCTGATTGTCAGTACGCAGACCACACGCTCTCGCTCGTCCTGAGCGGCGTCTCCGCTTCGCCAGAAGGAAGGGACGACGTTCTCCTGCTTCACAAAGACCTGGAGCGCGCCAGGAACGCCTACGTCGCGGCCCTCCGAAAGCTGCCGTAGGGCTCAATTGTCTCCGTGCCGGCACCGGGCGGTGTGGGTCGGTCACCGAGCGCCGTGGTCTGGTCTCCTTGGGACCAGACCACCGTGGCCAGGGCCTTCTCACGGTCCGATACTCTCTGTGGCGTTACACGGGCTGTAGCGCAGCTTGGTTAGCGCGCCACGTTCGGGACGTGGAGGTCCCGGGTTCAAATCCCGGCAGCCCGACCAGCAGAGGTTGACCCCATGGGGTGGACCGCAATGCAGGAGGCCCTGGTCACAGGCACGCTGTTCTCCGGGGCGGTCGGGCCGTTCGCCCATCTTGGCGGTGACGCACTGCGACGTCGAGCAGCTCGATGCAGGCGCTCGACCGGCAAGCGTCGGAAGCTGTGGTTCCGCGGTGCCTTGCTAACCGATCTGGCGGGTGAGCCAGTCTTCGATGTCCCGGCGGCTCTGGCGGGCGATCACGCTGCGGGCGGCCATCTGGTAGCCGTGGCAGGCACCTGGGTACACGTGGAGCTCGGCCGGTACGCCGGCCTGGTTCAGCCGCATGGCGTAGGTGATGTCCTCGTCCACAAAGCCGTCCACGCCGCCGACCGACACGAACGCCGGCGGGAGACCCGACAGATCCTCGGCTCGGGCAGGAGCGGCGGTGTACGGGACGGCATCGGTGCCGTAGAGATCCCCGAGGTACGAGCGCCAGCCGTAGGTGTTCGACGCACGGCTCCACACCGGCAGGCCGTCCAGTTGGCTCGACGCCGTGATCTGTCGGTCGTCGAGCATGGGGCAGTCGAGCAACTGGAAGGCGATGGGCACTTCGCCCCGGTCGCGGGCGAGGAGCGCCAGTGACGCCGCCAGTCCTCCACCGGCGCTGACCCCCCGGATGCCGATCCGGTTGCGGTCGATACCGAGCTCGTCGGCGTGGTCGTGAATCCACGTGAGCCCCTGGTAGCAGTCTTCGAGGGGGCCCGGGTACGGGGTCTCGGGAGCGAGCCGGTAGTCGACCGAGACCCCGACCAGATCGAGGAGCGGGCACAGTCGGTCGAACACGCCGTCGTCCATCGAATAGCTGCCGATGACGTACCCGCCGCCGTGGATCGAATAGAGGCACGGGCGCAACCCCTCCGATGCCTTCGCCCGGTGACCCCGCAGCGGGACCTCGGGGTCGCCCGGGACCTGGTACTCGGTGCGTTCGACGGCGTCGGACAGCTCGGCCGGGAAGTCGAACGATCGGAGGAGGGCGATCGTCTCGTCGCTCAGGTCGGGGATCGGCAGAGCGCCCATGAGGGCGGCAATCTCGGGATGGAGCTGGTCGGTCGGGGTCATCACCAAGCCTTTCCAGGAGACGCGTCAGGGGCGACGTTCACGGGGGAGTCTTCCGATCGTCCGCAGGTACTCGATGACGTCGGCGAACGTCCGATCGAGCGGAGTCAGCGACACCCCGAACCGGGTCAGACAGGCGTGATCGTCGAGGGGCATGCCGCTGATCATGACCATCGCAGCCTCCTCGGTGAGCACCGGTGGTTCGTCCGGCCCCGCTGCGGCGGTGAGGTCCCGGGCGAGCGCGACGAGCTCGTCGGTGGTCACCCGGTGGCTGGCGATCGGGTGGCCGAGCGCGCGTTCGAGCGCGACCACCCAGTCGTCCCACCTGAGGAAGTGGCCCCCGGCGAGGACCCGGGGAGCACTGGTGTCGCTCTCGAGGATCCGCGTCAGGAGCAGGGCGACGTCTCGGACGTCGATCACGGTGGTCCCCCCCGGCGGGACGAGCATCATCTGCTCGACGGCGCTGAGGACGGCAGTGAAGCTGTTGATCAGGTCGGGCGCGTCCGGCCCGTAGACACCGCCGAGGACGACGGTGGTGATCGGATGCCCGGCGTCCTGCCATCGCCGGATCAATCGTTCTGTCTCGACCTTCGTCACGCCGTAGGCGGACATCGGCTCGGACAGCGGCGAATCGAGGGTGATCACCGGGGCGTCGCTCGGCAGGTGCACCACGACTGAAGACGTGAAGACGATCCGTCGCACCCCGGCATCGATGGCGGAGCCGATCACCGTTCGGGCACCGATGAGGTTCGTCTCACCCGCCGCTCCACCGCGCACGCCGACCTGGGCGGCGGCATGGACCACCGCATCGCACCCGGCGACGGCGGATCGGACCTCGGCCTCGTCGGTCATGTCGCCCACAACGACCTCCGCCCGCACGCCGTGACGGTCCAGAGCTGCCGGCACGCGAGCAGGGTTGCGGGCCAGCACCACGACCTCGTGACCCGCCGAAACGAGGGCCGCAGTGGTATGCGACCCGACGAAGCCGGTGGCCCCGGTGACGAGGACCCGCATCGTCATGCGCTCCTGGACGGGCGGCCGCTCGGTACCGGGATATCCGCATACGTCCGGATTCCAGGAGCGGCAGCGCACACCGCCCTGACGGCGTTGACCGCAGGCACCGCGGAGATCCGCATGCCAATGGCGTGCATCTCCTCCACGGTGAACCCGGCGAGGTCGTCGAGGTCGGGCCAGATCTCGAGCTTCACGGTCAAGCGGGGGTCACCGTCGACCTCGACCTTGTAGCCGTGCTCGACCCTCCACCCGGTGTCAAGTTCCGTCGTGAGGACGAAACGGGAGTGCATCTGGACCACGGGCCGGCCGTCAGCGAGGACCTCCCACACGACGTCGATGCCGGCGACGCTGCCTGCCGCCACCGGACGGCCGGCGAGGTCGAGGGCACGCAAGGCATGGGCGAAGGTGACGGCGCAACGCATCTCCGGGGCATGGATGCCGAGAATGCGGGCGAGGACCTCGGCGCCCTCGGAGAAGGTCCGGGTCGCGTCTTCGACGTCGGCTGCATGACCCGGGTCGTTCGCAGGACGGCCCCAGCCGAAGTCGTCGAAGTTGGCGTCGCCGGCGAACACGCTGACGTCGACGGACTCGGTCACCCGGACATGGCGGATGCCCACGCCGATGCCGGCGGCCACACCGGCGAGGAGCTGGATCCACCCCGGATTCATGCCGGTGCCCAGCAGTGTCGCCCCACCCGTGGCGCACGCATCCTCGATCGCAGCCCGGGCGCTGTCGTCGAGAGTCCGGCCGGTGAGGATCTCGGAGGTTGTGACGACGTTGACACCGGCGCTGAGGAGGCGTGTGAGGTGCTCGATGTCCGGATGCAGGGGTGTGTAGATGACGCAGTCGGGTCTGAGCGCGAGGAGAGCCTCGATGTCGTCGGAGGCAGTCACCCCCACCAGTCGGCCGAGGTCGCAGAGATCACCGACATCGACGCCGACTTTGTCGGCGCTATAGGCGAACACCCCGACGAGCTCGAGGTCGTCTCGGGCGAGGACGGCGCGCACGGCCTGCCGGGCGATGTTGCCGGTCGTCCATTGGACGACGCGCAGAGGTCCCTGCTCACTCATCGGTCGAAGCCGAAGGCGACACCGGTCGAGAACTTCGTGAGGGTGACCTCGCCGAGCTCCCGGACCGCCTCCTCGCCTTGCTGCACCATCCAGCGACAAGGACCGTCGGGGGTGACCGTCCAATGCGGGTCCACGGCCGCGGCGATGGCGCCCAGGGAGCGGTCGTGTCCGTCCCCGAGCAGGCTGATCCAGGTGGCGAGCCCGCTCTCCTGGCGCGCCGGGCAGTCACCCAGCTCGAGGCGGACAACCTCGCCGTCGACGGCGACCCGGAAGTTGACGTACGCCGCTGGTCGGAACGCCGGGTGAAGCGAGAACGCCGTGGCCACATCTTCCACGCTCGTTCCCAGCCCGTAGGCCCGCTTCAGGCGGTCCGCGGCGACGCCGGCGACGCCGGTCATCTGCCTGGACCCGGCGTCGACGGCGGTCTCGGTGCCGTAGCGGTCGGCGACCGCGGTCATGAAGGCGATGGAGAGGAGGTGTCCCTGCAGGCAGACCTCTTCGTCCAAGGCACGGAGCACGGGGGTGGCGAAGTCACGCATGCGCAGATCGGGGTCGAGCGGCTTGGCATAGTCGAGCATGCCGTCGGGTTCGCCCACCGCGGGCGCCAGGGTCGTGAGCGGCAGCCGCGCCGCTCGGGAGGCGGCGATCCGGGCGAGCTGGGGCGGCTCCGGCGTCGCCTCCACGGAGTCGTCGATCGTCACCTGCCAGGCGCAGTGCGGGTGCCTGTCAGCGGGTACGCGCGGGGGTCGATGCAGGGGACGCATCCGGAGCTTGGGGTGCGTCGCCCATCCGGTGGCGTCGAAGGTCGGGTCCTCGATGTGATGGCACATGGCCACGACGTAGTCGTCGCCCATCGGCTCGACATCCATCAGGGCGCCGCAATGGTCGAGGTGGAACAGCCCGTGGTTCTCGTCGACGACCTCGAACCGGAAGTCCATGAACTCCGGGGGGGCGCCGATGTCGAGCTGCATCGCCTTGAAGCATGTCTCCACGCTGCTGCCCTCGAAGCCGAGAAGACGCTGTGTGCGCTTGGTGTAGACGGGGCTGGCGCCCATCCACTCGTCGATGGCGATGTCCCGCATCACCTCGACGCCGTAGCGGACCACAACCGGCATCCCCGCCCGGTCGATCAGGTGCCCGGCGAGCAGGTGCTCCTTGACCAGGATGGCGAGCTCCTCGTGGTCGAGATCGTCGACGGTGCGGTGCATTGCGCTCACAGGGCTGGGATCACGTGATCGGTCACCGTACGGAGATACGGCCAGGCGATCTCCGGCGGAAGTCCACCGACGAGCGGATGCAGCGGCAAGGCAAGACCCGACCGAGCCATCGAGATCGCCTCATCGACGCACACGATGCGGTGGCTTCTCCCCTCGGCTCGGAGCTCCTCGATCGATCCGGCGAATGACACACTCGCTGTGGCTGAACCGCCCACGTTCAGGGCCGCGTAACTGCGTGCGTCATGCATCAGGTAAGGCCCCAGCTCGTCCCATGCGCCATCCACGTCGTCGGCGACGAACAGACTCGTCGGCAGGTCATTGGGTGGGAGAAAGCACCAGCCCGGTTCGTGGCCGGCGCCGCGGGCCGCATCTTCGAATGCGCGCCTGAGCCCCTCGTCCTCGGTCTGGGCGAAGAACCCGAGACCGTTCCGGCCCGCCCGACGGGCAGCCGCCTCGCTACCCCCGCCCCATGACACCGACGGTCCCCCGGCGGTGAGCGGAGCCGGGGTGACCTGGATGGTCCGACTGCTGTGGTCGAACGGCTCGCCTGTCTTGGCTCGAAGGAGGATCGACAGCCACTCATCGGCGATGCGACCCCGCCGGCGGAAGTCGACACCGAACATGTTGTACTCCTCCTCGCGGTACCCGACGCCACAGACGTAGCTGACCCGGCCCGAGCTGATGATGTCCAGGACCACCATCTCCTCGGCCAGGCGAATCGGGTCGTACAGCGGAAGGACGACGACCGCCAGCACGATCCGGATCGTGGTGGTGCGAGCAGCCAGGGCGCTGGCAAGGATCATCGGAGAGGGCAGGTACCCGTCAGCCTGTCCGTGGTGCTCGCAGACGATGGCCGCCACCGCTCCCCGCTCCTCGGCCCAGCTCGTCATCTCGAGCGCTGCCGCGTACAACTCGGCGCTCGGGGCGCCCGCAGACGGTGCACGCATGTCGAATCGCAACGTGAACATGGATTCAGCTCCGCAGTTCGGGGGTACCTAGCGGGCCCCGTCGTCGTCGACCCAGCCTGGCGAGCCATCGGCGATCCATGTACCGATGACCTCCTCACACGGCACGACCAGTGCGGAGATATTGGGGTAGCCCGCGTATGGTGCGAGCATGATCAGGGTCTCCCGCAGCTCCTCGGGGTTGAGCTCGCCTCGTTTGAGTGCGGCGCGGGCTTGGATCTTCCAGGTGTCGACCTGGCCGTGGGAGGCGATGACCCCCATGAGCAGGAGCCTCCGGGACCGAACGTCCAGCGGTGCACGCCGCCACACCTGATCGAAGAGGGTCTGGACCATGACGTCGTTGAACGCCATCGTTCCCTCGGGGAGGGTGACGACGTCTCCGGCGTAGACGTCGCGCAGGACGTTGACGCCGCGGTCATAGGGTGCTTGGGAGTCGTTGGGCATGCACAGTCCCTTCGTCGGGTGCCGGGTGAGGGCGGTCAGGGGTCGTCGTCGGTCGTGTCGGACTCGTCGGGCAGGAGATAGGTCCGGAGGAACAGCGCCTCCGCGAGGTCACGTCCCGGCAGATCCACACCGCGCTGCTCTCCGACGAGCCGCATGAGCTCGAGGTCCTTGACAATGATCGCACCGGTCGTACGGCGCATCGGCAGGATGTTGCGATCCTCGAGGATGCTGTCGGAGAGCTCCTGAAGACCGAAGAAGCTCTCCGCCATCCGGCCCAGCTGACCGTTGGCCCGCATCGCTTCCTTGAGGCCCTCGACGGGCAGGTCGAGGTCCTTCGCCAGGCGGACAGCCTCGGCCACGCCGAGGTGCGACACGTACGTCTGGAGGTTCAGACACAACTTCAGCAGGTTGGCATTACCGAGAGGTCCCGCCTGAACAAGAGTCTCGCCGCACGCCGTCAGGATGGGCTCCAGTGCGGCGATGTCGGCAGGATCCCCACCGAGCAGGAATGTCGTGCGCCCTTCGGCCGCGGCGTCATGCCCGCCGGTCAGGCACGCTTCGACGATCCGGACCCCGCGCGAGGCGCCTTCATGAGCGGCCCACACGACGGTCTCGGGAAGCACCGTGCTGTGAATGGCCACGACAGCGCCCTCGGCCAGGTTTGCGAGCAGGCCGTCGGACCCGTCCAGCACCGCACGTACATGGCCATCGGCGGGCACACAGATGCCCACGAGGTCCGACGAGCGAGCGACCTCGGCAACTGATGCCGCTCCGGCCGCACCTTGACCGACGACGGCCTGGAGCGGCTCGGGGTCGACGTCGAACACCGTGGGGCGCAGCCCTGCTCGCAGCATGCTCTCGACCAGGGGCCGGCCGATGAGGCCGACCCCGATGAAGCCGATCCGGGCGCTCACGGCGAGGCCCGCCGACGCTCAGCAGGGCGCGCCTTGGGTGTCAAGGACGGGCTGAGCATCGTCCGCGTCGTGCGGAACGTGCGGCGGGCGATCTGCCAGCCACCGGGCCCGCAGTGCAGCTGGTCGTCATAGCTTCCGACGGTGTCGATCCAGTCGTCTGGGTGGCTGGCCAAGACGGTCACGGCGTGGACGTAGGAGAGAGACGACGCTCGCTCGCCGGTGACGTCGACCTGGAAGTTTGTGACAAGGTGCTTGGTGGGGCCCATGCCGAGGTGAGCATCCCGCATGAAGACGACGAGGTCGTCTGCTCCGCGCCATGACCCGATGTCGCCGTAGTCGCACGTGGCGTCCTGGGTGAAGCACGTCCGGAGGAGCTCCCAGTCCTTGGTGTCGACGGCCCGTGCGTAGCGGATCAGGACAGCGACGACCTCCTCGCGATCCGAGCCCATCGGTTCCTCTCCCAGTCCGGCTGTCGCCGTCGACCGGCGCCTCTCTCATGCCCCGATCCAGGCCGGTAAGGCGTCACCTTGCCAGAAGGGTTTACACCTGTCAACCTCTGGAAGGAGCGACACGACCGACAAGGCACGACCGCGTCCACGACGGGACGGAGGGCAATCACCGATGACCGACGCTCCCGGGGCTCGCCGAACGCTGTCCGAGCGACAGGCGGTGACGGTGGTTGCGCTCCTCGAGGCCGGCCTCGGAGAAGTGCACGAAGTGGGATTCGAGAAGCTGACCATCCGATCCGTGGCGAGGCGCGCCGGCGTGACCCATACCACCGCCTACAGCTACTTCACCTCCAAGGCCCATCTCATCTCCGAGCTGTATTGGCGCCAGACCCACGCCATGTCGGCCCCGGAGGTCTCCGCCGACGCGTCCTTCGTCGGGCGGGTGCGGGCCGCAATCGAGGAGCCTGCAGCTGCACTCGCCGCCGATCCGACACTGTCGCGCGCCGTCTTCGCTGCCATCCTGTCCGACGAGCCGGACGTGCGCCGCCTCCGGGCTGCGGTGGCGGCCGAGCTCATCGGGCGACTGCGGACTGCACTGGGCCCGTTCGACGACCCGGACCTGGTCGGCACCCTGCTCATGGCCTATAGCGGTGCGATGATGATGGTTGGTACCGGTACCCGCGACTTCCTCGAGGTCGTGCCCCGCATGGAGACCGTGGCCCGGCTCATCGACCCCACCTGAGTCCGGATCCGGACGGTGAGCCAACAACAGCGACGCACCACCGACATGGTCCGCGACGCAGCACAGCGTTCCGGCGCGCCCTTGCAATTTGAATTTGCAGATGGAAGCCTCACCTGACCGACAGCCGCCGGCGACGACGGGTCGGTGACCCGAGCGCGACGACCCGGAGCGACCCGCTATGTCCCGTGACCTGCCCGCCATGGTGGCCCGACTCGACCTCGACGAAAAGACCACCCTGCTGGCGGGGGCCGACCTCTTCTCGATGGCTCCCCTGGAACAACACGGGATCCCCTCGGTCCGGGTCACCGACGGTTCCAACGGCGCACGCGGACCGGAGCTCCGCGGGGCGGTGGACGGAGAAGAGCCTCTGACCTCGACGTGCGTGCCATGCGGTGCGGCGCTCGGCGCCACGTGGGACACCGCGCTGGTCGAGAGGATCGGTGCTCTCGTCGGCAGGCAGGCCCGAATCAAGGCGTGCCGGGTCCTGCTCGCACCCACGGTGAACCTCCATCGCAATCCCCTGGGCGGTCGCAATTTCGAGTCCTACTCCGAGGACCCGCTCTTGGCGGGCCGGATGGGCGCCGCATACATACGGGGGGCACAGTCCGCCGGTGTCGCCTGCACGGTCAAGCACTTCGCCGGCAACGAGTACGAGAAGGATCGGATGCTCGCCGACTCGATCATCGACAGTCGAGCCCTCCGCGAGCTTCACCTGGTGCCGTTCGAGCTGGCGGTCCAGGAGGGGGGCGCGCTCGGTGTCATGACGGCGTACAACAGATTGAACGGAAGGCACTGTCCCGACAACCCGTGGCTCCTCCAGGAGCTGCTGCGGGACGAGTGGGGCTTCGACGGGTTCGTGGTCACCGACTGGTATGGCTTCGTCGACACCGCCGAAGCCATTTCCGCCGGCCTCGACCTCGAGATGCCTGGTCCCGGCCGCTCGTACGGGCCTCGGCTGGCGGAGGCGGTCCGCAGCGGCCGGGTCGACGAGGCACTCGTCGATGCGGCAGCACTGCGGCTCCTCTCGGTCATGGATCGAGTGGGCGCCCTGGATGACCCGCCGCACGAGCAGCCCGGGTCCGAGGACCGGCCCGAAGACCGGCTCCTCGCACGCCAATGCGCCGTGGCCGCCACGGTGCTGCTCAAGAACAGCGGGGTCCTCCCTCTGGACCAGGCCGGACTGCGCCGCATGGCGGTGATCGGACCGAACGCGGGACGGGCGGTGATCATGGGCGGCGGGTCGTCGAGCGTGCACGCCCATTACCTGCGCTCGCCCCTGGACGCCCTCCGTGACCGGCTCGGGCCCGGTGTCGCCATCGACCACGAGCCCGCCGTCGACTTCGCCCGCGCCTGTCCCGAGGTGCCGAACGCGTGGCTGCGGGCGGATGGCACGCCCGGCATGGCTGTCGAGTTCTACCGGGAGGGAGACCTCGGCGGCGAGCTCGTCCACGCCACCACCAACGACACCGGCGCCGTCGTCTGGTTCGGAGCCACTCCTCGCCAGGTGGGCAGAGCCTTCTCGTGGAGAGCCCGTGCCGAGCTCACGGTGGAGGTCGCAGGCCGCTGGACCATCTCCCTCGTACAGACCGATCCCGCTCGCCTCCTCGTCGACGGTGTCGTCGTGCTCGACGGGTTCGCCGACCCGCCCGGACCCGGTCATGACTTCTTCGGGCTGGCCAAGCAGGAGATGACGGTCGCTTTGGACCTGTCTCCCGAGAAGCCCGTCCGGATCGAGGTGCAGTCCGACGTGCGGGGACCGGCCATCGTGACCGGGGCCAAAATCGGCATCCGGCCGGCACCGGCCGCCGACGGCATCGAGCGGGCGGTCTCAGCCGCCGAGCGGGCCGACGCCGTGATCCTGGTGGTCGGCACCGACGAGAACTGGGAGACCGAAGGCGCCGATCGGGAATCCATGGCCCTCCCCGGCGCGCAGGACGAGCTCGTCCGGCGCGTCCTCGAGGTCGCACCGCACGCCATCGTGGTGCTGAACGTCGGCGCGCCGGTCACCACCCCTTGGGCCGCCGAGGCGGGAGCCGTCGTCCAATGCTGGTTCGGCGGGCAGGAGATGGCCGACGGGCTCGTCGACGTCCTCCTCGGCGACGCCGATCCCGGTGGTCGGCTCCCCACCACGATGCCCGTGCGACTCGAGGACACCCCGTCGTGGGGGAACGCTGTGCCCGAGGGCGGGAGGGTCCGCTACGGCGAAGGTGTGCTGGTCGGGTACCGCTGGTACGAGTCGCGGGGCATCGAGGTGTCGTTTCCCTTCGGCCACGGGCTGTCGTTCTCAAGCTTCGAGATCGGGGTACCTGAGCTGTCGGCGTCCACGATCGAACCGGGCGGAACCATGAGCGTCCGGGTCCCGGTCACCAACACCGGTGACCGGCCGGGTACCGAGGTGGTCCAGGTCTACGTGGCACCGGGGAGCCCCGGTGCGTTTCGCCCCCGCAAGGAGTTGAAGGGGTTCGCCAAGGCGTCGCTCGCCCCCGGCGAGTCCACGGTCCTGGAGATCGAGCTCGGCGACCGGGCGTTCGCCCGCTGGGCAGCACCCGATCCGGCGTTGCGGGTGCTGGCGGACCAGTTGGCACGGGACGCCTTCTGGACACGCCAACCGGAACGGGTCGACGAGAGCGGGTGGATCATGGACCCGGGCCCCTACGACCTCCACGTCGGTCGCTCGTCCGTCGACATCGTGCACGTCGTCCCGGTCGAGGTGCCCGTCGGTGGGCCCCTGGCCGGCCGCTCAGATCGCCGTCATCCGCCCACCGGGGAGCGGGCCGCGCGCTGAGCGCTGAGCGCTCACGGTCGGTCAGTGCGGGAGACCCCGCCGTCGTCGCAGCCGCACGAACACCACGCCACCCCCGAACAGCAGAGCGGCGAGCGGCAGCAACAGCACCGACGGCGCCTCGGGCAGTTCGCTGCCCGGCGTCACGGTCAACGGAACCACGAGGATGCTCCGGTACAGCGCCGGATCGTTGGCCTCGACCGTCCATTGTGGTGCCCCGCCCTGGCCGTCGCCGAGGGTTGTGCCCACCACCGGGACGGGCTTGGGCGTGCTGTAGCCCGAGAAGATCATCGTCAGGGTGCCGTCGGGGTTCTGCACCACTGTGGGTGAGTAGGCCCGCCCTGCGAAGTAGGCGCTGATCCCGAGACTCTTGTCCGTCCCGCCGGACAGGGCGGCGTCTTGCTGCTGGCGGGCCGAGAACGTGTAGTCGGTGCTCTCGACCACCACGGGTTGCGTCCAGTGCACGCCGTCGGTGGAGGAGGTGTAGAAGATCTGGTCGAAGGCGTCACTGTCCCCATCGGATTCCCACGCGCCGGAGTCGAACATGCCGATGCTTCCGTCGGGGTTGGTGATGATGGTCCCGCGTGTCCCCACGAACCGGAGCTCGGGGTTGTCCGTGGCACCCTGTGCCAGGTTGATGGACGAGGGGTAGTCCTGGCCGACCGGGTTGCTGATGTCGGTGAGGTGGCTGGGGTCGGTGCCGCTGATGGGCCCGAGGTCGTTGAATTGGACGCCGTCGGTCGTCCAGGCGGCGCGTAGCTCGGTCAGGTCCTCGTTGTTCTTGAACAGTGTCTTGGCCTTGGTGCTCCCCTCGCCGATGGCGGTCAGTACCGACGAGGGGGCGATGGCGGCGCCGGGTCCACCCACGTCATTGCCGCTTGCCACGCTGCCTGTGCCCCCCGAGCAGCCCGTGAACGAGCCCGAGGCGTAGCCGGTGCACGTCACGGCCTGGATGCCGTTGCTGGCCGTCCCCACATAGATCGTGTTCGTCCCGCTCGACAGCGGCTCCGCCGTCGAGGTCGAGGGAGTCATGTCGATGGTGCCAGTGGGCAACGTCACACCGCTGGAGACGGTCCCCTCGATGAAGTAGTTGAGGATCTTCTCCCCGTAGATGACGACGGTCGACCCGCTCGGGGCGCCCGGGTACGAGATCGTGCTCGGGAGCGCGCCGACGATGCCGTCGGGCGCGACCAGGCCCGTAGTCTGCTGCGTTCCCCCGGCCTGTCCCACCGAAGCAGGCAGGATGGGGTCGGTCGTCACGGCGTCCCCGGTGCCCACGGGCACGCCGCCGGAGTGCGTGGTGGTGCAGTTCTCGAGCACCGTGCTGGCGCCGTTGATGTTGACGCAATAGATCGTGGCCCCGTCCACGTAGAAGCGGCCGGGCACGTTGGCGGTGGCGATGGTGCTCAACGGCGCGTTCAGGCTGAGACTGTCCCCGCCGTTCTCGAGGGGGCTGTTGGGGCCCTGCTCGATCGTCACCGCGGCGGTGGCGTCACCGAGCACCTGGACGAGTGGGTCGCCGGCGGTCACCGACAAGCCGGACGGGTCGGCCGTGGTGCAGCTCGTCAGCGAGGTCCCGCTGGCGCCGGAGCAGGTGATCACGGACGCCGACGGCGAGGTGGCGCCGAGGTCCTCGAACTGGCCGGCGCCCACCTGCTCGGCCCCCGTGCCGAGTGTCGTGACGGGGATGGTGGCACCCGTGCTCCCTGTCGTCGGCACGGGCGTGGTGGTGGAGACGAAGGTGTCGGGGTCGGTGCCGACGGACTGCACGGCAGGCAGACCAGCCACGGGATCCGACGCCGAAGGGTTCACCGGGTCCACGAGCAGTCCCACTCCCAGGTTGTCCCCGGCAGGCCGGTTGAGCTCGTACAGGTGCGAGACACCGTTCACCGTCATGACGAAGGAGTGGCCCTGGCCGTTGTCGTTGGTGTCGCCCGTGGGGCAGTCGTTCTCCGGGTTCTGCTCGAGCGCCTTGCCCGCCACGTCCCAGGTCTTCCCGCCGTCGGTCGACCGGGCCACGACCAGCTCTTCGTCGGTGTCCTTGGGGCGGTAGTCGAAGTAACCGGTGAGATGGCCCTGGGTGGCGTCACCGGGCGTCTGGGTGACATAGGGGAAGTAGTAGGGCGACATGGGGAGCTCGGTGTCGGCAGGCTCCGAGGCCTGCGTCCCGGTCTCCGGGGCGGCGCCGCCCGACGTGCAGTAGGCGTCCACCGGTCCCGGCGTCCCCGCCACGCCGCTGTCGTACGGTGTTCCCGTAGGGGCGTTGGCGTCCGGATAGACGGCCAGGTTGGGATACCCGCCGGTCTGGGTGGGTGAACCGCCCGGGGTGTAGGCGGGGAAGCTCTCGTCGTAGGGCGCGCCCGCCGCCGGGTCACCCTGCGACAGCGTCCACGGCCCGTTCTCGACCTCGGAGAGCGCGGGTGTCCCCGGCGTGTAGCTGGTGTTGGTCCCCGCACTCGCCAGCTGCACGCCGCCGAAGACCACCAACGCTGTGCTGAGCATCGAAAGGGGTACGAGGACGCGCAACGCGGAAAGACGACGGCTCATGGTGCTGACCCCTTCGATCAGGTGATGGCGATCAGAGACGGGAGGACCGGCCAGTGCTCAGGCAACGCTCCGCCGGCGCCGGCGCAGCACCACAGAGCCGCCGGCAACGAGTGCGGCCGACAACGGCAGCAGAAGCGCCAACGGGACCTCGGGTGTCTCGGCCCCCGGCTGCGCCACGGGGGCAAAGGCCAGGCCCTTGAAGTCGGTGCCCGACGGAGCGGTCACCGACCACACGGGGGATGTCCCTGACAACGTGCCGCCGGCGCCGGAGCCGTCGGTGAACTCCTCGAGCACCGTGTTGTTGGCGGCCGACGTGGACGTGGCACCCGTCACGAAGATGTTCGCCACGCCGTCGACCACATCGGCGGCCAGTCCGACGACGAGCGGCACAGTGATCGAGCCGGTCGCCACCCAGACGCCGGACTCGAGCGAGTACTTCTCGATGGCGCTGGGGTCACCGCTGGTCGCCCCGTTCGATCCGTCGGCCACGTACAGGGTGTCGGGCCCCGGACCGGAGCCGAGCGTCACGAAGGCGAACTGGTCGGGACCGAAGTGCTTGGGCAGGTTGCTCCCGGTGATGAGCGAGGTGTCGGACGGTGAGCTGCCGGTGGGCAGCCCGCTGCCGACGGCGTTGATGGCGGAGGTGGTCGACTCGTACAGCTGCCCGTTCGCCACCTGGACCTCGTGCACCTTGTCGGCGTTCAGGTAGGCGACGGCGGTGCCACCGTCGGCGGTGATGCCCGCCCCGGCGCCACCACCGGTGTAGATGCTCCCCCCCGTGGTCGCCGTGGTGGCCGACCGGAAGTTCTGGCCCTCTGTCGTCCCGTCGCTCAAGGACGTCGACGTGTCGACGGTGCCGGTGGAGGACACGATGGCGACGGTTCGGGGATCCGTGGACGACGTGATGCTCGCCACGCCCGGCGCAGCGTCGTAGCCCGTGGCGATGAGCGAGTACCCGTCAGCGGACAAGGTGAGCTCGCCGTCGTTGAGGGCGCCCCCGCTCTCGGTCAGTGCGTGCGTGGATCCGCTGTCAGCGGTGGGAAGGTTCACGGCGAACCCGCTCGCCACGCCGGTGGTGCTGTAGTCCACCAACGACACCGCCTGTGACGCGCTCGACGTGCCGAGCGTCTCGTAGACGACGATGTCGCCGGGAGTGAACGATGTCGGGGTCACGGCCCATGCCGGTGCGGTGATACCCACCACACCTGCCAAGACCATGGTGGTGCCGACCGCCGCCTTGACCATCCTCGACCTGATCGCCGTGGTTCGCACAGGCCCTCCACCGCTCGCGTTTCGCGCAAGCTAGCGACCGACGATCACCACGGACAACGACTTCGCGAAGTGTTTGCCGAGGGTTCCTCTCGTGTTCACCACGTGTTCGCGTAACCGTCGCGAACCGCCTCGGGCCATGACCGCAGGTCGTCCTGCGGACGCGTGCCGCGGTCGAAAAGCGGCACTTCCGCCGAACCGCCTCGTCCTGGAGCACGGCCACGACATCGGCAGTGGTGACAACGATCGGTTGGTCCTGTGACCAGTACCGGTCCGCAGCCCCGGACCGCGTC
>JBEKVE010000002.1:0-53461 GCA_049514335.1 Acidimicrobiales bacterium | reverse complement strand
TTCTCTCCAGCCCTGTGGTGCCGCCAGTAGCGCCTCGTGACGGCAGGATCGGTCAGGCCCTGCCAGACCCGCTCGGGCGTGGTGTGGATGTAGGTCGTGTACGTGAAGGTCGTCATGTGATCTTCCACCCTCAATCTTATCAAATGTGCAACCAACGGTAGCAGATGGCTCTTGGATATGCAACATAAGGTTGCATATCTGGCCCTGACGTGCTACTTTGGGTTGCAGTTGGAGACCGGCGGCGAACGATGGCACTGGTGACCGGCGATGGACGGCGCCGCACTCAGGGAAGGAGCGGAGACTGATGGCGGACCTCGTGATTGAGCGGGAGGTGCTGATCGAGGCACCGCTGCAGGTGGTGTGGCGCACCATCACCGAGCCAGAGCAGATGAGCCTGTGGTTCGCCGACCGGGTGGACCTCGTCGTCAAGCCCGGCGCGCATGGACATATGGCGTTCGGCGACCAGGGCGGCCCCGTCGTCGTGGAGACCGTCGATCCGCCGACTCGCTTCTCGTTCCGCTGGAACCATCCCGTCGAGGAGGAGCCCGTGGCCGGCAACTCGATGCTCGTCGAGTTCACGCTGACGCCCGAGGGCGACGAGCGGACCCGTCTTCGGGTGGCCGAGAGCGGCCACGAGCTGCGCGACTGGCCCGACGCGGAGAAACAGCGGTATGCCGACGAGCATCAGGAGGGGTGGGGCGAGTTCCTGGACCGCCTCACCAGGGTGTTGGCGGAGCGCCAACGGGGATGACCGAGCAGTCCGATGACCAATTGTGGTCGGCGATCGGTGACCCGTCTCGTCGCCGGGTACTCGATCTCCTGGTCACCAACGGTGACGTCAGCGCCAGCTGGTTGGCTGAACGAGTCCCGTTCTCCCGCCAGATGGTGTCAAAGCATCTGGTCGTGCTCGAACGGGCCGGGTTGGTGAGCCATCGCAAAGAGGGTCGAGAGGTCCTCTACAGGGTGGAGGCCGGCCGTCTCGACAACGCCACCCGTGCCATGGCCGACCTCGCGGCGCAATGGGATCGGCGACTCGCCGCGATCAAACGGCTTGCTGAAGCGGCACACGATGAGGCAAAGGTGATGCGAGGGCGCTAATTCCTGTCCGGCTTCTGCTCAGTCACGCGATGGGTTCGGGTCCGCCTGCCAGAGGCACCACCGAACGCTCATCCGACACCAGGTGACGTCCACCGAACCGGCGGTATGGGGCAGCTGTGTTCGGGAGGCCCGTCGGGTTTGGGCGGCTCTTGCACAGTCCGAGCAGCGTCTCGAAGGCCATAGGCCTCAAAGCCCCTCGCTGCTCGTCTGCAATTCGCATAGCGTCCGCCGTGCAATCTCGCCGAAGTCGCTATCACTCGGGGCGTGACTCCAACGCTCATAGGCGATCTTCAAGGCGAGGGCGCCCAGCCGGGCGGCTAGACAGGCGGTGAGGGCGGGGGCGTCGCGTCGCTCGAGGGCCTCGGTCATCGAGGCCGTCAGAGCGAGTCCTTTGAGCGCCTCCCGCCTCGCAGTTCAGGGTTAGCTCCTTTCACCGCCGCCGTCCGATCGAGGAGATCCGTGCCGCCGTGACACTCCAGGGCGGACGCCACGTCCACGGCAAGATCGTGGTCACACTTTGATCCTGAGAGACAGAGGCCGCATCCATCAGCGCGGCGAGAGCCCGCAGCCGGGCGTATCAGGGCACCCTGGGAGCAGGGGTACCTGCAACGTGCCGGTCCGACCAAGGTCTGAGAGGCATCGGCGAGGGCGGTAGGGCGACCGGTAGTCGGGGTTCTGCTTGCCCTCCATCTGCGTCGATCGCCCCCGGCGACGCACCATCGCTTGGCCGTATGCTGCCCACGCCGGTCCGCTCGTAATGTTCACCGCCGACGCTCCCGGACGGGCCAGCCCGGGCGGTTGCGTTGAGGTAACATGAGTGAAATAACCGTCGTTTGTCTAGCTCATTGGGCAGACTCGGAAACGTTGCCCCGGACCCCGGTAGCGAACATGGGCAGAACCATGAGACGCCGGGCACGGGCAGGACGACCGCCAGACGGTTTGTCGCCCAGTACGGGACTTGCGCCTCCTCAGCTCGAGGAGACACATCTTGACGACGGTTCTCGACAATCCGCCAGCACACACCGCAGCGTCCGCGAATCGGAGGTGGTGGGCGCTCGGCGCCCTGGCCTTGGCCGGTTTGGCGGTAGGTGTGGACGGCACCGTGCTCAGTGTGGCCCTACCCACGCTGTCCAAGGCGCTGCACGCGTCGGAGTCCGACCTCCAGTGGTTCTCGTCGGGATACTTCCTCGTGCTGGCAGCGGGGATGCTCCCGGTCGGCTTCTTGGGCGACCGTTACGGCCGCAAGAAGGTTCTCCTCGCTTCCCTGGCGCTCTTCGGGGTCGGATCTGCGGCGTGTGCCTATTCGACATCCGTGGGGGAGTTCATGGTTGCCCGGGTGCTGATCGGACTAGGTGGCGCGGGCCTCATTGTCATGTCGTTCTCCGTCCTCACAGTGCTGTTCAGCAAGGGGGAGCGGCCGAAGGCCGTGGGGATCATGGCGGGGGCCAGCTTCGTGGCTTTCCCGATCGGCCCCATCCTCGGTGGGTGGCTGCTCACGAACTACTGGTGGGGCTGGGTGTTCCTGATCAACGTGCCCGTCGTCGTGGTGGCCTTGGCCGCCGTTGTCGCCCTGGTGCCGGAATCCCGCGCCGCGAAGCGCCCAGGGTTGGACCTCGTCGGGGTGGCGGCCTCGGCTGCCGGACTGGTCCTCTTGACCTATGGCCTGATCAAGGCAGGGCAGGAGGGCTGGGGCAATGCCGACGCCCTGGCCATGATGGTGGGCGGAGTGGCGCTGCTAGGCGGCTTCTTCGCCTGGGAGCGCTGGTTGACCCGGCGACCGGCCGGTCAGCCGCTGCTCGACCTGACACTGTTCGGTTCGGCCTCGTTCACCTGGGGAGTGGTCCTGGCCATGCTCCCGATACTCGCCATGCTCGGCATCTTGTTCACCATGCCGCAGTACTTCCAGGGCGTGCTCGGTACGAACGCCATGGGATCGGGCCTGAGGCTCCTGCCTCTTGTGGTCGGGCTCATTGTCGGAGCCGTTCCTGCTGCCCGAGTTGTGCAACTGGTGGGCGCCAAGGTTGCCGTGACCGCTGGCTTCGTCCTGCTCGCCTTGGGGTTGTTCCTCGGATCGACCATGAGCGTGGGTTCGAGTGGCCTCTTCGTGGCGGTTTGGATGGCGATCGCTGGACTAGGGACCGGCATCGCCATGGCCACTGCTATGTCAGCGGCGCTGGTTGAGTTGTCGGAGGAGAAAAGCGGCGTCGGCTCAGGGGTGATGCAGGCAGTCAACAAGACCGGGGCTCCACTCGGCATCGCCATCCTCGGCAGTGTCCTCAGCGCCGGCTATCTTGCCCGACTTCATCTGGTGGGTCTGCCGGCGGCTGCTGTGGCGGCAATCCGCCAAAGCGTCTTCGGCGGCGTGACGGTCGCCCACAAGCTCCACTCGCCAACGCTACTGACGTCGGTGCAGCGAGCCTTTGTCCACGGGATGGACATGGCACTCCTGGTCTCAGCCGGCATCGCCCTCGCCGGCGTTGTCCTCACCATCCTTTTCCTGCCTCAGACGAATGCCTTGAAGAAGCCGCGGGAACCGGGAATGGATGCCAAAGGCGAGCCTGTCGGTTCTCAGCGAGGGATCACTGGTCAAGCTGCGTGAGGGACACCGTCGAGGCCGGCCACTGCGTGATCGTGGGCGACGAGGACGCCGATCCCGCCGTGGCTCGCGTGGTCGAGGTCAAGGCCGACGGGGTGGTGCTCCTACGGGTCCTGCCTGCCCTTGACGTCGTTCCTGGGCCGTGCGGCATGCCGTCAGGCATGTCGGCGGAGGCGGAGGGGTGGGTGCCACCCAAAGTGGGGGTGGCGGGGGCGGCGGCTCGAGCTGGCCGGCGGGAGCGCAGATCACCACCTCGAGCGCTGGTCCCTCAGTGAGCATCTCGTGGACGGTGCCGGCCCCGCAGTCGCCGGCCACCACGCTGCTCCTGGCCGGTTCCGACGGCGGGGTCTACGCCTTCGGTGACGCCCCCTTCGAGGGCTCGCTCCCCGGGCTCAAGGTCACACCGGCCAGACCCGTGGTCGGCATCGCACCGACCACCGACGGCAAGGGCTACTGGATGGGCGGGGCCGACGGCGGCGTCTACGCCTTCGGCGACGCCACGTTCCCGGGCGCCCTGAGCGGTTCCCCGCTCAGTAGCCCGGTCTCAGCCGTGGGCTAGGAAACCGCACCGGGATCCTGTCATCACGACGGCGTCGCTCGGCGCTGATACGCCCACGGACCGGGTCGACCGGGCGGCACGGCCCGGGATGGGCCGAGAAATCGCCGGACCGGTCGAGAGTGCCCACCACAGGACGCTCCCTGCCACCCGGCCGAGGCCCCGGAAAGCGGCTGGCACCTCCTGAAGCGATGGTGTAACGTCGCCAGCCGGGCCGTTTTCGGTCCCGCTGTCCGATTTTCGACGTCTCCGAGCGCCTGCCGGCTCGCCGGTGGGGACCTCGGGGCAGAACCTGGCGAGCGCTCCGCTCGGGACTTCCCGGGCGGAGCGTTGGCATGCATACCGGGCGCCGGCGACGGCGTCACACGACCGGTCCAGGCGTGTCGCCCCATGGGCGGGCGTCGGGGCGCACACTCAGGAAGGGAACCCCCCACCGTGGCGACCAAGGTGATCGTCGGCGAGAAAGTCGGCATGACCCAGGTCTGGGACGAGCAGAACCGCGCCGTGCCGGTGACGGTGCTCAAGGTCGCGCCCATGCGGGTGGTCCGGGTGAAGACGGTCGAGAGCGACGGGTACGCATCGCTGCAGGTGACCTGGGGCGTGAAGCGGGCCTCGGCGCTGACCAAGCCCGAGCAGGGCCACTTCGCCACCGCCGGGGTCGAGCCCGGCCGCCACCTGGTGGAGCTGCGCATCGACGACACGAGCGCCTTCGCCGTGGGCCAGGAGCTGACCGCAGACGTGCTGAGCGCGGGCGAGCGGGTCGACGCCATCGCCGTGTCCAAGGGCAAGGGCTTCGCCGGCGCCATGAAGCGGCACAACTTCAAGGGCCAGGGTGCCGCCCACGGCAACCACAAGAAGCACCGGGCACCGGGCTCGGTGGGGGCGTGCGCCACCCCCGCACGCGTCTTCAAGGGCACCCGCATGGCCGGCCGCCTGGGTGGCCAGCAGGTCACCACGCTCAATCTCGAAGTGGTCCAGGCCGACCCCGAGCGCCAGATCGTCCTGGTGCGGGGGGCGGTGCCCGGACCGCGCGGGGGCATCGTCCTGCTGCGCGACACCGTCAAGGGTGCGAACGCCGGGGCCCGGGCCTCGAAGGCGGCCGCGTCATGACCACCCTGACCGCCTCGGTGCCGGGGACGGCCCTGCGGCGCCGGCCGCGGCCCGAGCCCGAGCACCGCACCACCGACCGCCGGCGCGTCGACGGCTCGGTGCTCGACACCGTCACCCTGGATCCCTCCATCTTCGGCCTCGAGCCCAACGTGGCCCTGATCCACCAGGTCGTCACCGCACAGCTGGCGGCGGCACGGGCCGGGACACAGTCCACCCGCACCCGGGCCGAGGTGCGCGGCGGCGGCACCAAGCCCTTCAAGCAGAAGGGGACGGGCCGGGCCCGCCAAGGATCGATCCGCGCACCGCTGTGGTCGGGGGGTGGGGTCGCCCTCGGGCCGAAGCCCCGCTCGTACCGCCAGCGCACCCCCAAGAAGATGATCCACCTGGCCATGTGCAGCGCCCTTTCCGATCGGGCCATCGAGGGCAGGGTGGTCGTGATCGACGAGTGGTCCTTCCCCGTGCCCCGCACCAAAGACGCCGTCGCGGCCCTGGCGGCGCTCGGCCTCGAGGGTCGGGTGCTCGTCGTCCTCGGTCCCGACGACGGCATCCCCGACCGCTCCTTCGCCAACCTGTCGCACGTGCAGACGATGCAGGTCGGCGAGCTCAACGCCTACGACGTGGTGCGCAGCGACTGGGTGGTGTTCACCGACGCCACCGTGCCCGGGCAGACCACCGTCGTCCCCGGGTCCGGTCCGAAGCCGGCCCCCACGGCGACCGCCACCAAGGCGGCCAAGGCCACCAAAGCCACGAGGGCGCCAAAGCCGGCCAAGGCCGCCAAGGCAGCTGCGGCGGCGGATGCCGAGGCCGGCACCGGGTCCGAGGTCACCGACACCCCGCCTGACGACACAGACGCCACCGAGAGCGACGCCACGCCCGACGCCGGGAGCGAGACCACGGTCGACGGCGCCACCGGTGCCGCCGACAGACCCGATGACGCGGCCGACGACGAAGACGGGGAGGTCTGACCATGAAGGACGCCGGGCAGGTCCTCGTGCGACCGGTGGTTTCGGAGAAGTCCTACGCCCTCATGGAGGACGGCGTCTACGTGTTCGTGGTCGCACCCGACGCCACCAAGGTGGACGTCCGGCGGGCCGTCGAGACCGCCTTCGGTGTCCACGTCAAGAGCGTCAACACGCTGAACCGCAAGGGCAAGAAGCGCCGGAACCGCAAGTCGAACACCGTGGGCGCCCGGCCCTCCACCAAGCGCGCCGTGGTGACGCTCATCGGCGGCGACAAGATCGACCTCTTCGAGAAGAGCTGAGAGCCCCCATGGCCCTGCGCAAAAGGAAGCCCACCAGCCCCGCCCGTCGTTTCCAGTCGGTGTCGGACTTCGCCGAGATCACCCGGTCGAAGCCCGAGCGCTCGCTCGTCGTCCCCAAGCCGAGCACCGGCGGTCGCAACAGCTACGGGCGCAAGACCGCCCGTCACCGCGGCGGCGGCCACAAGCAGCAGTACCGCGTCATCGACTTCAAGCGCGACAAGGACGGCGTGCCCGCCAAGGTGGCTGCCATCGAGTACGACCCCAACCGCAACGCACGCATCGCCCTGCTGCACTACTACGACGGTGAGAAGCGCTACATCCTCGCCCCGGCGCAGGTCCGCGTGGGCGATGTCCTGGCCAGCGGCCAGGGGTCCGACATCCGCCCCGGCAACGCCCTGCCGCTGCGCTACATCCCGGTGGGGTCCACCATCCACAACATCGAGCTGCGCCCCGGCCAGGGCGGCAAGCTGGCCCGCGGTGCGGGCATGAGCGCCCAGCTCGTGGCCAAGGAAGGCCTGTTCGCCACGCTGCGCCTGCCCTCCACGGAGATGCGCCGGGTGCCCATCGACTGTCGCGGGACGTTGGGCGAGGTGGGCAACGCCGAAGCCGAGCTGGTGTCGATCGGCAAGGCGGGGCGCAACCGGTGGAAGGGTGTGCGCCCCCAGACGCGCGGCGTGGCCATGAACCCCGTCGACCACCCCCTGGGTGGTGGCGAGGGCAAGTCCTCGGGTGGTCGCCACCCGGTGTCGCCGTGGGGCAAGCCCGAGGGCCGTACCCGGGCCCGGCGGAAGTCGTCCAACCAGATGATCGTGCGTCGTCGCCGCAGCCGCGGCGCACGCCGGTGAGCGGAACCGAAGGAGCGCTGTCGCATGCCTCGTAGTCTGAAGAAGGGGCCCTTCGTGGACGACCATCTGCTCAAGAAGGTGGACGCCCTGAACGCCACGAGCGAGAAGCGCGTGATCAAGACGTGGTCGCGGCGCTCCACCATCATCCCCGACATGGTGGGCCACACCATCGCCGTCCACGACGGCCGCAAGCACGTGCCCGTGTACATCACCGAATCGATGGTCGGCCACAAGCTGGGCGAGTTCGCCGCCACGCGGACGTTCCGCTACCACGCCGGCCAGGAACGGCAAGCGAGGCGATGACGTGACCGGCGTCAAGACCAACGAACGGCCCGGCACCCGGGCGGTGCTGCGCCACTACCGGATGTCGGCCTACAAGGCCCGGCAGGTCCTCGACCTGGTGCGGGGCATGGACGTCGACCGCGCCCGTGAGGCCCTCGAGTCCACGCCACGCGAGGCGGCCCGGGTGGTGGCCAAGGTGCTGGCGTCGGCCGTGGCCAACGCCCGGCACAACGAGCAGCTCGACCCCGAGGACCTCTACGTCTCGGCGTGCTTCGCCGACGAGGGGACGACCCTGAAGCGCTGGCGGCCCCGCGCCCGTGGCCGCGCCACCCGGATCCGCAAGCGCACGTGCCACATCACCGTCATCGTGAGCCGCCTTCCCGACGACCGCCTGGAGCGGCGCCGGGCCCGCCGGGCGGCGGAGACCACGGCCATGCGCTCGCGCCGGGTCGCCGCCTCGCGACGCGGCTCGGACGCGGGCGAGGGCCAGAGCGGGCGACGGACCGCTGCCGACGCCGACGATGCGGTGACGACCGAAGGTGACCTCGAGGACGTCGTCGACGTCGACACCGACGGCGTGGAGACCGACGAGGTCGACACGGACCAGGTCGACACGGCCGACGTCGACACCGGCGACGCAGAGGCCGACGACGCAGAGACCGATGCCGTGGTCGAGTCCGGAGTCGACGCCGTCGCCGAGGCCGAGGTGGCGGAGGCAGCCGTCGTCGAGGCGGAAGCCGAGGCCGAACACGACGACGCACCAGCCCCGGCCCGTCGGGCCCGGGCGGCGCGCAAGACCACCAAGAAGGCGGCGGCACAGGCCGACGACGGTGCCGACACCGACGCGGGTGGCGAAGCCGCCGCCGACGCGCCGGACGAGGAAGAGAAGGGCTGAACCATGGGCCAGAAGGTCAACCCCTACGGTTTCCGCCTCGGCGTGACCACCGACTGGAAGTCGCGCTGGTTCGAGGAGCGCAACTACCAGGACTTCATCATCGAGGACTGGAAGATCCGCGACTACCTCATGTCCCAGCTCGAGTCCGCCGCCGTGAGCCGGATCGAGATCGAGCGGACGAGGGACCGGCTCCGGGTCGACATCCACACCGCCCGTCCCGGCATCGTCATCGGCCGTCGCGGCTCGGAGGCCGACCGGCTGAAGAAGAAGCTGGAGGACATCACCGGGCTGCGCAACCGGATCCAGCTCAACATCCAGGAGATCAAGCAGCCCGAGCTCGACGCCGCCCTCATCGCCCAGAGCATCGCCGACCAGCTGGCCCGGCGGGTGGCGTTCCGCCGCGCCATGAAGCGCGCCATGCAGACGGTCACCAAGGCGGGGGCGCTGGGCGTCCGTGTGCAGTGCTCGGGCCGCCTGGGCGGCTCCGAGATGGCCCGCAAGGAGGGCTACCGCGAAGGCCGGGTTCCGCTGCACACCCTACGGGCCGACATCGACTACGGCTTCCGCGAGGCGCGCACCACCTTCGGGCGCATCGGCGTCAAGGTGTGGATCTACAAGGGCGACATCCTCCCCTACCGCTTGTCGTCGGAGGACAAGATCTCCCGCGAGGCGGCAATGGCGGCCGGCGAGACCTCGGGTGCGTCGACGCCGCGCCGGCTCGTGACCGCCGGTGGTGGCCGGCGCCGGGCCGAGCAGGGCGAGCCAGGCAGTGTCCTCACCGCTCCGGTGTCGGTGCCTGACGGTGTCGAGCCCACCACGGCCCCGGCGGCGAACGGCGAGCCCGCCGGCGCGTCGGAGGAGACCGGTTCGGCCCCGCTTCCCGGTGCCGCCCCCGCCACCGACGACTTCGAGCGTCTCCTGGCGGAGGAAGAGGAGATCGAGCGCCGCACCCGCAACGAGCATCACGAGACGCCGCACTTCCGCAAGGAGTCCGACTGATGTTGATGCCTCGCAAGGTCAAGCACCGCAAGCAGCACCGCGGCCGCCGTGACGGCCTGGCCAAGGGTGGCACGACCATCAACTTCGGCGACTTCGGCATCCAGGCCCTCGAGCCGGGGTGGATGACCCAGCGCCAGATCGAGGCCGCCCGTATCGCCATGACCCGCCATGTGAAGCGTGGCGGCAAGGTGTGGATCCGCGTCTTCCCCGACAAGCCGGTCACGCAGAAGCCGGCCGAGACCCGCATGGGGTCGGGCAAGGGCAATCCTGAGCACTGGGTGGCGGTGGTGCGCCCCGGGCGCGTCCTGTTCGAGCTGGCCGGGGTCGAGCCCGACCTGGCGCGCGAGGCCATGGAGCGCGCCATCCAGAAGCTCCCCTTCAAGGCACGTTTCCTCGTCCGTCCGGGCACCCACGGGGCGCCCGAGGTGGAGGTGTAGCGACATGCCCACCGGATCCGATCTGCGTGAGCTCGACGACGATGAGCTCGAGGGCCGCCTCGGCGAGTACCGGCGCGAGCTGCTCAACCTTCGCTTCCAGCTCGCCACCGGCCAGCTGGACAACATCACGCGCCTGTCGACGGTGCGCAAGGACGTGGCCCGGGTGCTGACGATCCTGCGCGACCGCGAGATCGCATTGGCCGAGGGCCGCTTCGCCGGCCCGGTCGAGTCGACCCGCCGCCGCCGCCCTGTCGAGGACATCGAGGACGAGCTCGAGACCCCTGCCCCCCGGGCTCGCCGCCGCCGGGCCGCCGAGGAGGCGGAGGCCGGTGACGGGTCCGCCGTGGACGACGAGGTCGACGTCGAGGCAGTGCTCGACACCGACGACGTCGCGGCCGGGCCCGACGACGAGGCGGACGAGGACGAGGAGGACGAGGCATGACGGGGCAAGAGCCCTCCGCGCCCGAGGCGCGCAACACCCGCAAGACCCGCGAGGGTCTGGTGGTGTCCGACAAGATGCAGGCCACCGTCATCGTGGCCGTGGTGGAGCGCGTCCGCCACGCCCGCTACGGCAAGACGGTCCAGCGCACCCGCAAGCTCTACGCCCACGACGAGGGCCACGACGCCAAGATCGGCGACCGGGTCAGGGTCATGGAGTCGCGGCCGCTCTCCAAGCTCAAGCGGTGGCGTGTCACCGAGGTCCTGGAGCGGGCCCGGTGATCCAGCAGGAATCACGGCTCAAGGTGGCCGACAACTCGGGCGCCCGGGAGGTCCTGTGCATCAAGGTCCTCGGAGGGTCCCGTCGCCGCTACGCGGGGATCGGGGACATCTTCGTGGCCACGGTCAAGGACGCCATCCCCGGCGCCGCTGTCAAGAAAGGTGAGGTCGTGCGGTGCGTGGTCGTGCGCACGGCGAAGGAGACCCGGCGCCCCGACGGCAGCTACATCAGGTTCGACGAGAACGCCGCTGTCCTCATCAACGAGCAGCAGCAGCCCAGGGGGACCCGCATCTTCGGGCCCGTGGGCCGCGAGCTGCGCGACAAGCGGTTCATGCGGATCGTCTCTCTCGCCCCGGAGGTGTTGTGATGCGGATTCGCAAAGGTGACACGGTGCAGGTGCTGTCGGGAAAGCACCGGGGCAAGCGCGGCCAGGTCATGGTGGCGCTGCCCGCCCAGGGCAAGGTCATCGTCGACGGCGCCAACATGGCCAAGCGCCACACCAAGCCGCGCGGCGCCACCATGCAGGGCGGCATCATCGACAAGGACATGCCGCTGCCGGTGTCGGCTGTCGCCATCGTGTGCTCCTCGTGCGGTCCGAGCCGGATCGGCATCACTGTCGACGACGCCGGCCGCAAGGTGCGGGTATGCCGGAAATGCGGGACGGAGCTGTCGTGACCGTCGCCGCCACGCCCGTCCGTCCCCGCCTCAAGCAGCGCTACGACACGGAACTGCGCGCCCAGCTGCAGCAGGAGCTCGGCCTCGCCAACATCATGGAGGTCCCCCGCCTCGACAAGATCGTCATCAACATGGGCGTGGGCAAGGCGACGCAGCAGCCCTCGCTCATCGAGGGGGCGGTGCGCGACCTCGAGGTGATCGCCGGGCAGAAGCCGGTGGTGACGAGGGCCCGCCAATCCATCGCCGCCTTCAAGCTCCGCGAGGGAATGGCCATCGGGGCCAAGGTGACACTGCGCGGCGACCGGGCGTGGGAGTTCCTCGACCGGCTCATCGCCCTCGCCATCCCCCGCATCCGTGACTTCCGGGGCCTGCCGGCCACCTCGTTCGACGGCCGGGGCAACTACACCTTCGGCGTGACCGAGCAACTCATCTTCCCCGAGATCGACTACGACCGCGTGGACACGACGCGGGGCATGGACATCACCATCGGCACCACCGCCCGCAACGACACGGAAGGCCGTGCCTTCCTGGTCGCATTCGGGTTCCCATTCAGGCAGGAGAACGTCTAGCACCATGGCGAAGAAGGCATTGATCGAGAAGCAGCAGCGGACGCCCAAGTTCAAGGTCAGGGCGTACACGAGGTGCCGTCGGTGCGGCCGCCCGCGTGCGGTGCTGCGCAAGTTCGGCCTGTGCCGCATCTGCCTGCGTGTCATGGTCCACGCCGGGGAGATCCCCGGCGTCACCAAGGCCAGCTGGTGAGGGGGGGAACGCGCTCATGACGATGACCGACCCCATCGCGGACATGCTCACCCGCATCCGCAACGCCAACACGGCGATGCACGACAGCTGCAAGATGCCGAGCTCGAAGCTGAAGGAGTCCCTGGCCGTGATCCTCGAGCGCGAGGGGTACATCGCCGGCTTCGGCATCGCCCCCGCCACCGCCGGCCCGGGCAGCGTGCTCGAGATCCAGCTCAAGTACGCGTCGGACCGGTCGCGCACCATCGCCGGCCTCAAGCGCGTGTCGCGGCCCGGTTTGCGCATCTACGCGCGGGCCGACCGCATGCCGCGCGTGCTGGGGGGCATGGGGGTGGCCGTGGTGTCCACGAGCCAAGGCCTCATGACCGACCGCGAAGCGCGTCAGCGACGCATGGGCGGGGAGGTCCTCTGCTATGTGTGGTGAGGACCGCTCCGTGTCGAAGGGGGTGTGCTGATGTCGCGCGTGGGCCGAGCCCCGATCGCCGTCCCCGGTGGGGTAACGGTGACCCTCGACGACCGCGTGGTCACGGTGGCCGGGCCCCAGGGAAGCCTGTCGCGCCCACTGCCCGGTGCCATCACGGTGCGCCAGGACGACACGAACCTCGTGGTGGAGCGGCCCGACGACCAGCGCCAGAACCGGGCGCTGCACGGCCTCACGCGCTCGCTCGTGGCCAACATGGTGACCGGGGTCACCGACGGGTTCAGCAAGGAGCTCGAGATCGTGGGCGTCGGCTACCGGGCCACCGCCCGGGGTCCCGCCTCGCTCGAGCTCGCCCTGGGCTACTCGCACCCCGTGTCGGTCGAGGCTCCCGACGGCGTCACCTTCGAGGTCCCCGTACCCACCCGCATCGTGGTGCGGGGCATCGACAAGGAGAAGGTGGGCCAGGTGGCCGCCGACATCCGCAAGCTCCGGAAGCCCGAGCCCTACAAGGGCAAGGGCATCCGATACGCCGGCGAGCGTGTCATCCGCAAGGCCGGCAAGGCGGCCAAGTAACGATGGCGACAGCAGCGGCACGCAAGCGCAGACTGCGGATCCGGCGTCACGCCCGGGTGCGCAAGACCATCTCCGGTACCCCGCAGCGGCCCCGTCTGGCCGTGTTCCGGTCGGGCCGGCACATCTCCGCGCAGGTCATCGACGACCACGCCGGGCACACGCTGGCCGCGGCCAGCACGGTGGAGCCTGCGCTGCGCGCCGCAGGCGGGGGCGGGAACGTCACCGCCGCCGCGGCCGTGGGCAGCCTGGTGGCGCAGCGCGCCACCGCCGCCGGCGTGAGCCGGGTTGTGTTCGACCGTGGTGGCAACCGCTACCACGGCAGGGTCGCGGCGCTGGCTGACGCGGCCCGAAAGGGAGGACTGGAGTTCTGATGCTCGACGGACAGTTCGAGGAGCGCACCATCCGGGTGAACCGGGTGGCCAAGGTGGTCCAGGGCGGGCGCCGGTTCTCGTTCACCGCCCTCATGGTGGTGGGCGACGGCAACGGCCGGGTGGGTCTCGGCTACGGCAAGGCCAAGGAGGCCGGCCTGGCCGTGCAGAAGGGGATCGAAGAGGCCCGCAAGAACATGTTCGACGTCCCCCTGGCGGGCTCGACCATCACCCACCCGGTGATGGGCGTGGCCGGCGCGGGGCGCGTCATGCTGAAGCCGGCGTCCCCCGGCACCGGCGTCATCGCCGGGGGAGCAGCACGCGCCATCCTCGAGATGGCCGGCATCCACGACATCCTGTGCAAGTCGTTGGGCTCGTCCAACGGCATCAACGTGGCGCATGCCACCATCTCCGGCCTGAAGTCGCTCAAGCGGCCCGAGGACGTGGCCCGCCTCCGGGGCAAGCCCGTGGACCAGGTCGTCCCCCGGGGCGTCCTGCGCGCCTACCGGGAGCGCCAGCGGGCCGGCGACCTGTTCCAGGAGGTCCAGACATGACCGCGGCGCGCGCCGCTGACGCGGCCGGGGACGGCACGACGACCGGGCACCTGCGCGTCACCCAGGTCCGCTCGGGCATCTCCACCAAGCCCAAGCACCGCGGCACGCTGCGGGCGCTCGGCCTGCGCGGGGTGGGGCGCAGCCGCATCCTGCCCGACCGCCCCGACGTCCGGGGCATGGTGGCCCGCGTGCCCCACCTGGTGACGGTGGAGCCCGCCGACGAGGCCGAGGCCGCCGAGCAGCGGGGGCGCACCGACGCCTCGCGCCGGGCCCGGCGGGCGTCCGAGGGCCGGGGAACCGCCGCCGACGGCACCACCGCCAAGGAGACGTCATGAAGCTGCACGACCTGCGCCCGGCACCGGGTTCGAACCGCCCCAAGATGCGCGTGGGCCGCGGCATCGGAGGCAAGGGCGGCAAGACCGCCGGCCGGGGTACCAAAGGCACCGGCGCCCGCGACACGGTGAAGCCCGGGTTCGAGGGCGGCCAGCTCCCCCTGGCCCAGCGGGTGCCCAAGTTGAAGGGTTTCCACAACCCGTTCCGGGTGTCCTACGCCGTGGTGAACCTCGACACGCTCGACGCCCTGACGGTGGACGAGGCCACTCCGGCCACGCTGCACGCGGCCGGCCGCGTCCGCAAGGGAGCCCTGGTCAAGGTGCTCGGCCGGGGCGAGCTGCACCGCGCCGTGCGCGTCCAGGTCCACGCCGTGTCGGCCTCGGCCCGCGCCGCCATCGAGGCCGCCGGAGGCAGCGTCGACATCGTGCCCATGCCCTTCGGCCACGGGCGTCCCCCTGCACGGGGCAACGCGCTCACCAACCGGTAGCCTCGTACCCCCGGGCCCCGGCGCGCAGCGAGGAGAACGGCGTTGCTCTCGAGCTTGAAGAACATCTTCAAGGTCCCCGACCTTCGCAACAAGGTTTTGTTCACCCTGCTCGTCATCGGGATCTACCAGCTCGGGGCGAACGTCATCTGCCCCTTCATCTCGATCAAGCAGGTGCAGGCCCTCGAGGCGACGGCGAAGAAGAACGGCATCCTCGGGTTCCTCAACCTGTTCTCCGGCGGCGGCCTGCTGCGCATGGCGGTGTTCGGGCTGGGGATCATGCCCTACATCACCAGCTCGATCATCATCCAGCTGCTGTCGACGGTGATCCCCAAGCTCGAGGAGTGGCGCGACCAGGGTGCGGTGGGGCAGAAGAAACTCACCCAGACCACCCGTTACCTCACCGTGGGCCTGGCCCTGCTCCAGTCCGCCGGCCTCGTCTACGTCTTCCACAACGGCGGCGGTGGGCTGCTCGGCAACTCCAACATCGACCTGATCCCCAACTTCAATCTGTGGCGGGCCGGGTTCATCTGCATGACGCTCACGGCGGGCACCGCCTTCGTCATGTGGCTGGGGGAGAACATCACCCAGCGCGGCATCGGCAACGGCATGTCCATCCTGATCTTCGCCAACGTCACGGCCGGCATCCCCGCCGGAGGGTCCGCCGTGCTCACCCAGGGCGGGTCGCTCAAGTTCGGCACCATCGTGGCGCTGACGCTGGTCCTGCTGGTGGTGGTGGTGTTCATGGAGCAGGGCCAGCGCCGCATCCCGGTCACCTTCGCCAAACGGGTGGTGGGGCGCCGCATGTACGGGGGGTCGTCGACCTACATCCCGCTCAAGGTGAACCAGTCCGGGGTGATCCCCATCATCTTCGCCAACTCGCTGCTCTACATCCCGGTCCTGCTGGCGAACATCATCCCGTGGACGCCCCTGCGGACCTTCGTGAACAACCACATCACGCCCACGAGCCTTCTCTACGTGGGCCTGTACGGCCTGCTCATCTTCGCCTTCACCTTCTTCTACGTCTACGTCGCCTTCGACCCGCACCAGCAGGCGGACATCATCCGCAAACAGGGCGGGTACATCCCGGGCATCCGGCCCGGGCCACCCACGGAGCGATACCTGGCGCGCATCCTGAACCGCATCACCGTTCCCGGGGGTCTGTACCTGGCACTGGTGGCCGTGCTGCCATCGCTGCTCATGGCCCTGTGGAACATCCAGGGCTACCCGTTCTACGGGACCACGCTGCTCATCGCCGTCGGCGTCTCGCTCGAGACGATGCGGCAGATCGACAGCCAGCTCATGATGCGGAACTACGAGGGTTTCCTGAAGTAAGACGGTGGTACCCGGCGTCAGGCTCGTGGTCCTCGGTAAGCAGGGGGCAGGCAAGGGAACCCAGTGCGTGCGCCTGTCGCACCACTATGTCGTGCCGCACATCTCCACAGGCGACATGCTGCGGGCGGCGGTGAAGACGGGCTCGGCGCTCGGGGTCAAGGTCAAAGAGACCATGGACAGAGGCGAGCTCCTGGGCGACGACATCATCATGGAGATGGTCGCCGACCGCCTGTCGGAGCCCGACGCCCGGGCCCGCGGCTTCATCCTCGACGGCTGTCCCCGCACCACCCACCAGGCCGAGACGCTCGCCACCGTGCTCCTGCCGGGGGTGCTCGACATGGTGGTGGACATCGAGGTGCCCACGGCCCAGGTGCTCCGCCGGCTGGCGAGCCGCCGGGTGTGCACCGACTGCGGGACCAACTACTCGGTGGCCACGCCGCCCAAGGTCAACTGGACCTGTGACATCTGCGGTGGCGAGGTCATCCAGCGCCAGGACGACACCGAGGACGCCATCCGCATGCGCCTCGACCTCTACGAGCGCCAGACCACCCCGCTCATCGACTGGTACGAGTCACGGAACCAGCTGGCCAAGGTGTCGGGCACGGGCTCGCCCGACGTGGTGCTGCGCCGGGTCATCCGGGCCATCGAGGACCGCCGGGGCCAGGGACGGCGCGGATGAGGCGCAGCGTCGAGGAGATCGCCAAGATGCGCCGCGCCGGACGCGTGGTGGCGGAGATGCACGCCGCCACCCGGGCGGCCGTCCGTCCCGGGGTCACCACGGCCGAGCTCGACGCCGTGGCTCGCGACGTGCTCGACCGGCGCGGGGCCAAGTCCAACTTCCTGCACTACCGGGGCTTCCCGGCCGTGATCTGCACCTCGCCCAACGACATGATCGTCCACGGCATCCCCGGCGACTACGTCCTCGAGGAGGGCGACATCATCTCCATCGACTGCGGCGCCATCGTCGAGGGGTACCACGGCGACGCCGCCTTCACCATGGGGGTGGGGGAGGTGTCGGCCGAGGCCTCCCGCCTCCTCGAGATCACCGAGCGGAGCCTGTGGAGCGGGATCGACCAGCTCCGGTCGGGCACCCGCCTGAACGAGGTGGGCCGGGCCGTGCAGGCCGTGGCCGAGGGGGCGGGGTTCTCGGTGGTGCGCGAGTACGTGGGCCACGCCATCGGCACCCAGATGCACGAGGAGCCCCAGGTCCCCAACTACTGGCCCGGCCAGGGCGGCCCCATGCTCAAGTCGGGGATGGTGTTCGCGGTGGAGCCGATGGTGAACGCCGGCGGCCCCGGCACCCGGCTCCTCGAGGACGGCTGGAGCGTCGTGACCGCCGACGGCGCCCTGTCGGCGCACTTCGAGCACAGCATCGCCGTGACCGAGGACGGCCCCGAGGTCCTGACCCTGCCGTGAGAACGCCGGGGCAGCGCGGCGCCCGGTCGGCTCCGGGAGCGCCCCGGGCCCGACCGAGGGGTCCCCGGGGACCGGTAGTGTCGTGCCCGGGTCCACCCCCGCCGGGACCCCCTGGCCGGAGCCCCGCAGAGGCGCTATCCTGGTAGGTCGGCTCACCAGGGCATGACCGGGGTTTCATCCCCGCGGTCCCGGCCTTGGCCTGCCGAGTCACCGCCGTCCCCTAGGGCCCGGGGACAGCCGGCATGCCCCGGCCATCCGTGTCCCGGTGCGCGGCGTGCCAGTCGACGAGAAACGAATCGAGGAGGAGTCACCTGCCGAAGCCCAAGGAGGACGCGATCGTGCTCGAGGGAACGGTCGTCGAGCCGCTCCCCAACGCCATGTTCCGCGTGGAGCTCGAGAACGGCCACAAAGTGCTGGCCCACAGCTCCGGCAAGATGCGGATGCACCGGATCCGGATCCTCCCGGGCGATCGCGTGCAGGTGGAGATCACGCCCTACGACCTGAGCCGAGGGCGGATCACCTACCGCTACAAGTGAGACACCGGTGGGCGGCGGACAGAGACACGAGGCAGAGGCGAGAGCGATGAAGGTACGACCGAGCGTCAAGGCGATGTGCGAGAAGTGCAAGGTCATCCGCCGCCACGGGCGGGTCATGGTGATCTGCGACAACCCGCGCCACAAGCAGCGTCAAGGTTGACACGGGGCGGGGCCGGGATACCGGCCAGGACGACGGCAGACGGAACACGACAGGAGCGTTACTAGGTGGCACGGATCTCCGGAGTGGACATCCCCCGCGAGAAGCGGCTCGAGATATCCCTCACCTACATCTTCGGCATCGGCCGGACCCGGGCGCAGCAGACCATCGCCGGGACCGACCTCGACCCCGACACCCGGGTGCGGGACCTGACCGACGAGGAGGTGGCCCGCCTCCGCTCCTATATCGACACCAACTTCAAGGTCGAAGGTGACCTGCGCCGCGACATCGCCCAGGACATCAAGCGGAAGATGGAGATCGGCTGCTACGAGGGCGTGCGGCACCGAAAGGGCCTCCCCGTCCACGGGCAGCGCACCCACACCAACGCCCGGACCCGCAAGGGCCCCAAGAAGACCGTCGCCGGCAAGAAGAAGGTACGGAAGCACTGATGCCCAGGCCCGCCAAGTCCACCACCAAGTCGGCCTCGAAGTCGGCCTCGGCCCGTCGCCCCCGCAAGCGCGAGCGCAAGAACATCGCCTACGGGGTGGCCCACATCAAGAGCTCGTTCAACAACACGATCATCAGCATCTCGGACCACGAGGGCAACGTGCTGGCCTGGGCATCGGCCGGCAACGTCGGCTTCAAGGGCTCGCGTAAGTCGACCCCCTTCGCCGCCCAGCTCGCCGCCGAGCAGGCGGCGCGCCGCGCCATGGAGCACGGCGTGCGCAAGGTCGACGTGCTCGTGCGGGGCCCCGGCTCCGGTCGCGAGACCGCCATCCGGTCCCTCGCCGCCGTGGGCATCGAGGTCGCCGGCATCAAAGACGTCACCCCCATCCCGCACAACGGCTGCCGCCCCAAGAAGCGGCGGCGGGTGTAGCGGGAAGACAAGGAGCACCACACCCCCATGGCGCGATACACCGGGCCCGTCTGCCGGCTCTGCCGGCGCGAGCGGACCAAGCTGTTCTTGAAGGGCGAGCGCTGCTACTCGCTCAAGTGCCCCGTCTCCGAAGCGGTCACCGACCGCCACAGCCGCGCCTACCCGCCCGGCGAGCACGGCCGCGACCGCATGCGCCAGGGCTCGGAGTACCTTGCCCAGCTGCGCGAGAAGCAGAAGGCACGCCGCATCTACGGTCTGCTCGAGCGCCAGTTCCGCAACCTCTACGCCGAGGCCAGCCGCCAGCCCGGCATCACGGGCGAGAACCTGCTGCGCCTGCTCGAGCTGCGCCTCGACAACGTCACCTTCCGGGCCACGTGGGGCGCCAGCCGGGCCCAGGCCCGGCAGCTGGTGCGCCACGGCCACATCCTGGTGAACGGCAAGCGCGTCACCATCCCGAGCTACCGCGTCCGGCAAGGCGACGTGGTCACGCTCAAGACGTCGTCGCGCGAGCTCTACTTCGTGCGCCGCAACCTCGACACCATCGACCGCCCCCTCCCCCTGTGGCTCGAGTCGGGCGAGGCCCGGGCCCAGGTCCGGGTGACGTCGTTGCCCGAGCGCGAGCACATCGACGAGCCGCTGCGCGAGTCGCTCATCGTCGAGCTCTACTCCAAGTAGCACCCCTCCCCCCACGACCCCCAGGAGTCAGTCGCATGCTCATCATCCAGCGTCCCACCGTGGAGGCCATCGGCGAGGAGGAGGCCCATCGCCAGCGGTTCGCGGTGAGCCCCCTCGAGCCGGGCTTCGGCCACACACTCGGCAACTCCATCCGCCGCACGCTGCTGTCGTCCATCCCCGGCGCGGCCGTGACCCAGGTGCGCTTCGACGACGCCCTGCACGAGTTCACGACGCTGCCTGGTGTGAAGGAGGACATCACCGACATCATCTTGAACCTGAAGGACCTCGTCCTACGGGTGCACACCGACGAGCCCGTCACCCTGCGCTGCGACAAGCGCGGGCCCGGCGACGTGAGCGCCGGCGACCTGCAGCTCACCGCCGACGTCGAGGTTCTCAACCCCGAGCTGCACATCGCCACCCTCAACGGCAAGGGCCGCCTGGCCATCGACGTCACCGTGGAGCGGGGCCGGGGCTATGCCTCGGCCGAGCGCAACAAGCGATCGAGCACCATCGGCGTGCTGCCGGTGGACTCCATCTTCTCGCCCGTGCGGCGGGTGGCCTTCTCGGTGGAGCCGGTGCGGGTGGAGCAGTCCACGGACTTCGACCGCCTCGTCCTCGACATCGAGACCGACGGCTCGTTGAGCCCCCGCGAGGCCCTGGCCTCGGCGGGAGACACCCTGCGCTCGCTCGTGGGGCTCGTGGCCGAGCTCGAGGACGAGCCCCAGGGCCTCGAGCTGGGCGAGGTGGGCACCTCCACCAGCGGCTCGCCCGACCTGGACCTGGCCATCGAGGACCTCGACCTGTCCGAGCGCCCCCGCAACTGCCTCAAGCGCGCCCAGGTGAACACCATCGGCGAGCTGGTGGAGCGCACCGCCGAGGACCTCCTGGCCATCACCAACTTCGGTCAGAAGTCCCTCGACGAGGTCATCCAGCGTCTCGACGAGCGGGGCCTGTCGCTCCGCGTCAAGGACTGAGGCCCGGTCGTGCGCGGCACCCCCCGCAGAGGCCGGCGCCTGGGAGGCGACGCAGCCCACCAGAAGGCCATGCTCGGCAACCTGGTGGCGTCCCTCATCGCCGCCGAGTCCCTCGTCACCACCGAAGCCAAGGCCAAGGCCCTGCGGCCCGTGGCCGAGAAGTGCATCACCGCCGCGGTGAAGGGCGGCGTGTACCGCCAGCGCAACGTGGTTGCCCTCATCCGTGACAAGGACATGGCCCACAAGCTGTTCCAGGAGATCGGTCCCCGCTACTCGGACCGGCCCGGGGGCTACACCCGCATCCTGAAGCTCGGCCCCCGGCTGGGGGACAGCGCGCCCATGGCGCGCATCGAGCTGGTTTGACGCTGTTCGACCCCGATATCGCCGCCGACCCCGGGGCCGGCGCGCAGTCGGGGTCCGTCGTGACCCCGCCCGCCCGGGGGCCGGTACCCGCCGTCACCACCCGCCTGCGCCTGGGCGTGGCCTACGACGGATCGGGGTTCCGGGGCTTCGCCGCCCAGCCCGGGCAGCGCACGGTGGGCGGTGAGCTCGCCCGGGCCATCGCCGTGGTGGCCGGCCACACCGTCGAGCTCGTGTGCGCGGGGCGCACCGACGCCGGGGTGCACGCCACCGGACAGGTGGTGCACGTCGACGTGGACCCGGGCACCGACCCGCAGCGGCTGTTGCGGTCGGTGAACGCCATGCTCGGGCCGGCCGTCGTGGTCCGCTCGGCCGAGGTGGCCGCCCCCGGGTTCGACGCCCGCCGCTCGGCCACGGCACGGCGATACCGCTACCTCGTGCTCGAGGCGCCTGGGCCCGACCCGCTGCTGGCGCCCCTGTCGTGGCACGTGCCCGGTCCCCTCGACGTGCGGGCCATGCGCAGCGGGGCCGACGCCTTGCTGGGCGAGCACGACTTCCGGGCCTTCTGCCGGCGTGTCCCGGGGACCGAGCCCGGGACCCCCATCCCCCGCCGCGTGCTCGACGCCCGGTTTGCGCTGGTGCCGGTCGGGCCCCCCGACATAGAGGGCGGTGCCCGGCTGCTGCGCTTCGACATCGAGGCCACCTCCTTCTGCCACCAGATGGTGCGGTCGGTGGTGGGGGTGCTCGTCGACGTGGGCCGGGGGCGGCGACGGGCCTCGGACGTGTCGTGGCTCCTGCGCAGCGGCGACCGGTCGGGCGGCGGCAACGTGCTCGCCCCGCCCCAGGGCCTGTGCCTCACCGCCGTGGCGTACGGGGAATGACGCCCGGCAGCGCATGAGCGCCGGGCGGCACCGCCCCGCCGCCTCACCTCGCCGTCGGGGCCGCTTGCCCGGTGTCGTCCCAGCACATAAGGTTGTAGGCCGGTCACCGCAGGTCCAGGCCCCACGGGGCGGACGGCTGGGGGGGCCACCACCCCCTCCCGGAGGCGCCCGCCGGTGCCGCGCCGGGCGGGGCACGAGACGAGGAATCGCTGTGCGCACCTATTCGCCCAAGGCCACCGAGATCGTGAAGAGCTGGCACGTCGTCGACGCCGACGGCCTCGTGCTCGGACGGCTGGCCACCACGGTGGCCTCGGTGCTGCGGGGCAAGCACAAGCCCACCTTCGCCCCCCACATCGACACCGGCGACCACGTGGTCGTGGTGAACGCGGCCAAGGTCGTCATGACGGCGGACAAGGCGGGGAAGAAGTTCGTGTACCGCCACAGCGGCTATCCGGGCGGGCTCACCTCGACCGGCTACGACAAACTGCTCGCCACCCGACCCGAAGAGGTCGTGCGGCGCGCCGTGCGGGGCATGCTCCCCCGCACCCGGCTGGGTCGCCAGCAGCTCAACAAGCTGAAGGTGTACGCCGGTCCCGACCATCCCCACCAGGCCCAGAATCCCGAGCCGCTGGACCTCCCCACGGCCAAGGCCCGGTCGTAGGGTCCCCGGACCCCCCACCGCCCGAGCGCGAGACAGGATCAACGACACCGTGTCCTCCAAGACCAAGCTCCCCGCCCCGCTGTGCCAGACCACGGGCCGCCGCAAGGCGGCCGTGGCCCGTGTCCGGATCCGTCCGGGGCAGGGCACGATCACCATCAACCGGCGGTCCTTCGAGGACTACTTCTCCTCCGCCACCCACCGCATGGTGGTGACCGAGCCCCTGCGGGTCGCCAACCGCACCGAGGGCTACGACATCGACGCCACCATCGACGGCGGCGGCGTGTCGGGACAGGCCGGTGCCATGCGCCTCGGCATCGCCCGCTCGATGGTCGAGCTCGACCCCGAGCTCCGCTCCACCCTCAAGAAGGCCGGCCTGCTCACCCGCGACGCCCGCGAGAAGGAGAGCAAGAAGTACGGCCTCAAGAAGGCCCGCAAAGCCCCCCAGTACTCCAAGCGGTAGCCGGCGTGGGGGTGCGGTTCGGCACCGACGGCATCCGGGGGGTCGCCAACGCCGAGCTCGGTGCGGAGCTGGTGATGGCGCTCGGGCGGGCGGCCACCCGAGCGCTCGGCGCCGAACGCTTCCTGGTGGGCCGCGACACCCGCCGTTCGGGCCCGCTGCTGCAGGCCGCGCTGTCGGCCGGCATGGCGAGCGAGGGTGCCGACGTCATCGACCTGGGCGTGTTGCCCACCCCCGGCGTGGCCTTCCTGTCGGCACAGCGGGGTGTTCCCGCCGCCATGGTGTCGGCGTCGCACAACCCCTTCGCCGACAACGGCATCAAGCTCTTCGCCGCCGGGGGGCTCAAGCTGCCCGACGCCATCGAGGCGGCGGTGGAGGCGGAGCTCGACGCCGTGCTGGCCGGCCCGGTCGATGCATCCCCCGTGGGCCACGGCGTGGGCCGGTTGTGGTCCGAGCCCGACGCCCACCGGGCCTACGTCGACCACCTGGTGGAGGTGCTCGACGGGCGTGACCTGTCGGGCCTACGGGTGGTGGTGGACTGCGCCAACGGGGCGGGGTGGGCGGTGGCACCCGAGGTGTTCGAGCGCTTGGGGGCAGAGGTGCGCGCCATCGCCGACCGGCCCGACGGCGCCAACATCAACGACGGCTGCGGATCCACGTTCCCCGAACGCCTGGCCGCCGAGGTGGTGGCGAGCGGGGCCGACATCGGCCTCGCCCTCGACGGTGACGCCGACCGGCTGGTGGCGGTGGACCACACCGGGGCGCTCGCCACCGGCGACGAGCTGTTGTCGCTGTTCGCCACCGACCTGGCCGGACGCCGCCAGCTCGCTGCCACCACGGTCGTGGTCACCGTCATGACCAACCTGGGCTTCCGCCTGGCCATGGCCGAGCAGGGCATCACCGTGCGCGAGACCAAGGTGGGGGACCGCTACGTCCTCGAGGCCCTCGACGAGGCGGGGCTCACCCTGGGAGGCGAGCAATCGGGCCACATCGTCTTCCGCCGCCTCGCCACCACCGGCGACGGGGTCCTCACCGGGGTGCTGTTGTGCGACCTGGTGCGCCGGCGCGGCGCGTCGCTGGCCGAGCTGGCCCGGGCGTCGATGCGGCGGCTCCCCCAGGTGCTCGACAACGTGGCCGTGGCCCGCCCCGCCGAGGTGGTGGCGACCCCCGCCGTGCAGGCTGAGCTGGCCGCGGTGCAGGCCGAGCTGGGCGCGGGCGGCCGGGTGGTGCTGCGGGCCAGCGGCACCGAGCCGCTCGTGCGCGTCATGGTGGAGGCCGAGCACGAGTCGGTGGCCCGGGCGGCGGCCGCCCGCCTGTGCGCGGTGGTGGAAAAGGCCCGGTAGCAGCCCCGAACCGCCCCCTCGTCCCCGCTTGGTGGTGACGGCGCCGTAGCCTGGAAGCCATGTGCGGCATCATCGGCGCCACCGGCGGTGGCGAGGTCCTGGACGTGCTCCTCGACGGTCTCGCCCGGCTGGAGTACCGCGGCTACGACTCGGCCGGGGTGGCGCTGCAGTCCGACGGCGCCCTGTGGCGGGCCCGCGCCGCCACCGGCACCCGCTCGCTCGAGGACCTGCGCAAGGTGGTCGAAGACGGCCCTCCCGAGGTCACGGCGGGCATCGGACACACCCGGTGGGCCACCCACGGGCACCCCACCGAGGCCAACGCCCACCCCATCCTGGATTGCACGGGCACGGTGGCCGTGGTGCACAACGGCATCATCGAGAACTGGCGCGACCTCGCCGCCCGGCTGCGGGCCGAGGGCCACACGCTCGTGTCCGACACCGACACGGAGGTCATCGCCCACCTCGTCGAGGACGAGCTGTCGGGCGGGGCGTCGATCGCCGAGGCCGTGCGCGGCGCGCTGCGCCAGATGCGCGGCGCCTTCGCCCTGGCCGTGGTGTGCGCGGGCGAGCCCGGCACCATCGTGGCGGGTCGGCGCGTGTCGCCGCTCATCATCGGCATGGGCGAGGGTGAGCACGCCCAGGCCCTGCTGGCCTCGGACATCCCCGCCCTCCTCGGGCGCACCAAGCGGTTCTGGGTCCTCGACGACGACCAGATCGTGGAGCTGCGACCCGGGTCGATGCGCGTCACCACCCTGGCGGGCAAGGAGGTCGAGCCCAACGAGCTCCACGTCACCTGGGACCTCGAAGCAGCCGAGAAGGGTGGCTTCCCCGACTTCATGGGCAAGGAGATCGACGAGCAGCCCCGCGCCGTGGCCGACACCCTGAGCGGGCGCCTGCTCGCCGACGGAACGCTCGACCTCGACGAGCTGCGCATCACCGACGACGAGCTGCGCCACGTGGACAAGGTGTTCGTGGTGGCGTGCGGCTCGAGCTACCACGCCGGCATGGTGGCCAAGTACGCCATCGAGCACTGGACGCGTCTGCCCACCGAGATCGACATCGCCTCGGAGTTCCGCTACCGCGACCCCGTCCTCGACTCGCGCACGCTGGTGGTGGGGGTGAGCCAGTCGGGGGAGACCATCGACACCCTGCAGGCCATGCGCGAGGCGCGCCAGGGCGAGGCCAAGGTCATGGTCATCTCCAACGTCGTCGACTCCTCGATGCCGCGCGAGGCCGACGGGGTCCTGTACACCCGGGCCGGCCCCGAGGTGGGGGTGGCCGCCACCAAGACCCACCTCACCCAGGTGGTGGCGCTCGAGCTGCTCGCCCTGTACCTGGCCCAGCTGCGCGGCACGCTGGCGCCCGCCGACGTGCGCACGCTGTTCGCCGACCTGGAGAAGACCCCGGACCTGCTCGAGCAGATCCTCGCCCCCGAGCGGGCGGCCGCCGCCGGGGGTCCGATGTCGCCCGTGGCGACGGTGGCGGCGCGCTTCGCCGAGACGCGCGACTTCTTCTTCCTCGGTCGCCACGTGGGGTTCCCGGTGGCGCTCGAGGGCGCGCTCAAGCTGAAGGAGATCTCCTACGTCCGGGCCGAGGGCTATCCCGCCGGTGAGCTCAAGCACGGTCCCATCGCCCTGATCGAGCCGGGGACGGTGGTGGTGGGTGTGGCCACCCGCACCGAGCTGTGGGAGAAGATGATGGGCAACGTGGCCGAGGTGCGGGCCCGGGGCGCCACTGTCGTGCTCGTGGCCAACGAGGGGGACGACGACACCGCCGCCCAGGCCGACGAGGTGCTGTGGGTGCCGTCCACCCACAAGCTGTTCGCGCCGGTCCTCGACGTCGTGCCCCTGCAGCTGCTCGCCTATCACATCGCCCGTCTGCGCGGTCACGACGTGGACCGGCCCCGCAACCTGGCCAAGACCGTCACGGTGGAGTGACCGCACCCGGCGCCGAGCACGGCGCCCGCGACGTGCGCGGCATCGGCGTCGATGCCGTGGACGTGGAGCGCTTCCGGCGCGTCCTGGCGCGCCGCCCTGCGCTCGTGCGCCGGCTCTTCACCGAGGACGAGCAGGCCTATGCCGGGCGCGTGGGCGATCCCGGGCCCCGCCTGGCGGCGCGCTTCGCCGCCAAGGAGGCGGTGCTGAAGGCGCTCGGTGTGGGCGTGGGGGCGGCCGCCTTCACAGACGTCGAGGTCACCCGGGCCGAGGGGGGACGCCCGGGCCTCGCCCTGTCGGGACGCGCCGCCTCGCTGGCGGAGCATCTCGGCGTGCGCCGCTGGCACGTGTCGCTCACCCACACCGACGCCCTGGCGGTGGCGAGCGTGGTGGCCGAGGGTCCCGGCGACGATGCCGCCGGGCCCGACGAGGAGACGGGGCGCCGGTGAAGCCGGTCTTGCGGGTGGAGGAGATGCGCGCCGTCGACCGCGACGCGCTGGCGTCGGTGTCCGAGGAGACGCTCGTGGAGCGGGCCGGAACGGCCGTCGCCTCGTGGGCGGTCCGGCTCATGGGCGGGACCTACGGCCGTCACGTGGTGGTGGTGGCGGGCAAGGGCAACAACGGCGCCGACGGCCGGATGGCAGCGGCGCGCCTGCGTCGGCGCGGCGCCCGCGTGACTGTGTACGACGCCGCCGACGCCCCGACCCGCATCGGGCCGGCGGGGACGGTGGACCTCGTGGTGGACGCCGCCTACGGCACCGGCTTCCGGGGCGACTACCGCGCCCCCGCCGTCCCCCCCGGCGTGCCCGTGCTGGCCGTCGACATCCCCTCGGGGGTGGACGGCGACACCGGGGAGGCGTGCGGTGAGCCCCTGCGGGCCGACGTCACAGTGACCTTCGCCGCCCGCAAGACCGGGCTCGTCCTGGGCGACGGCCTGCTGCTCTCGGGCCGGGTGGTGGTGGCCGACATCGGCCTCGACGCCGCCGCCGCGGCGCACGCCTGGATCGTCGAGGACGCCGACGTGCTGCGCCTGCTGGCGCCGCGGCCCCGCGTGGCGCACAAGTGGCTCTCGGCGGTGGCGGTGGTGGCCGGCTCCCCCGGCATGACCGGCGCCGCCGACCTGTGCGCCCGCGCCGCGTACCGCGCCGGGGCGGGCATGGTGCGCCTGGGCGTCCCCGGTGGTGATCCCGCCGCGTCGGGGGTCCACGAGGCGGTGGGGACGCGTCTTCCCGCCCAGGGATGGGCGGCCGAGGCCCTGGCCGCCGCCGAACGCTGCCGGGCACTGGTGGTGGGTCCGGGCCTGGGTCGCGCCGAGCGCACCGCCGCCGACGTGCGGGTGCTGCTGGCCGGGGCGCAGGCGCCGGTGGTGGTGGACGCCGACGGCCTCTACGCGCTCGGCTCGGGGTCCGAGGTGCACGACGCCGTGCAGGGCGCCGTGCGGGGCGCCGTGCAGAGTGCGGTCGTCCTCACGCCCCACGACGGCGAGTTCGCCCGGCTGACGGGCGGGGCACCGGAGACCGACCGCATGGCGGCGGTGACGGCGCTCGCCTCGAGCTCCGGCGCCGTGGTGCTGCGCAAGGGGCCCACCACCATCGTCGCCGCTCCCGGCGCCGACGTGCTCCTGGCCACGGCCGGATCGCCCCGGTTGGCCACCGCCGGCACGGGCGACGTGCTGTCCGGCGTGATCGGCGCCTTCCTGGCCCGGGGCCTCGAGCCCCACCACGCCGCCGCCCTGGGGGCCCACGTCCACGGCCGGGCGGCCGAGCTGGGGCTGGCCGAAGGTCTCGTGTCGGGCGACCTCCCCGATCTCGTCGCCCGCTGGCTGTCGGCGATCCGCCCCGCATGAGCGCGCCCGCCTCGCCACGCCGCGACGGCGATGACCGCCCCGCCCTCCCCTTCGGGCCCGGGGCCCGCCCGGCGTGGGTCAGCGTGGACCTGGATGCGCTTCGCCACAACGTGGCCCTGCTGCGTCGGGTGTCGGCCCCGGCGGCGCTGTGCGCGGTGGTGAAGGCCGACGCCTACGGGCACGGTGCCGTGCCGGTGGCGCGCGCCGCGCTGGCGGCCGGCGCCACATGGCTGGCGGTGGCCACGGTGGAGGAGGGTGTGGAGCTGCGCCGGGGCGGCATCGAGGCGCCCGTGCTGATCCTGGCCGAGCCTTCGCCCGATGCCGCGCCGGGCGTGGTGGAGCACGGTCTCACCCCCGCCGTGTACTCGGTCCCCTTCGTTCGCACCCTGGCCCGGGCATCGGCCGCCGCCGGTGCCGTCACCGACGTGCACGTCAAGGTGGACACCGGCATGCACCGCGTGGGGGCGGCCGAGGACGAGGTGGCGGCGGTGGTGGCGGCCGTGGCGGGGGAGCCGGCGCTGCGCTTCGCCGCCTTGTGGACGCACTTCCCGGTGGCCGACGGCATCGCGCCCGGCGACCGCGCCTTCACCGACGAGCAGGTGCGCCGCCTGGAGGCGGTGCGCGACCGGCTGGTGGCGGCCGGGTACCCCCCGCCCATGCTGCACGCGGCGAACTCGGCCGGCGCCGTGGCCTTCCCCGCGGCGCGCCTCGACATGGTGCGCTTCGGCATCGCCCTGTACGGGGTGTCGCCCTTCCCCGAGGTGGACGAGGCGGTGGCCGAGGTGCTGTCGCGCACCGGCGTGGGGGACCTGCGGCCCGTGCTGTCGTGGCGGGCGGCGGTGACCCACGTGCGCCGCCTCGACGCCGCCGCCCGCCCCTCCTACGGGCGGCTCCGGTCCCTGGCCGGACCGTCGACGGTGGCCACGGTCCCGCTCGGGTACGCCGACGGCGTCCCGAGGCGCTACTTCAGCGCGGGCGGTACCGTGCTCGTCGGCGGTCGTGCGCGTCCACTGGCGGGCATGGTCACGATGGACCAGATCGTGGTGGACTGCGGCGACGAGGGTGTGTCGGTGGGCGACGAGGTCGTCCTCATCGGCAGGCAGGGGACGGCGCAGATCACTGCCGGCGACTGGGCGGGCGTGCTCGGCACCATCGCCCACGAGGTGTTCTGCGGCATCGGCAGGCGGGTCCCGCGTGTCGTGGTCGACGGGGAGGGGTCGTAATGAGCAGGCGCGAACGGTCGGCGACCAGGCGACGGGTGGTCCGGGGTGTGGTGGCGGGCACCGGCGCGGCGGTGGCGGCGGGGTGGGCGGCCCAGCACCGGCTGGTGGCCCGCACGCGCTCGACCCCCGACGACATCGCCCTCGAAGGGCTCACCGCTCCCGACGGGCTCGTGCACCACGACGTGAGCGTCGACGACGGCGGCCGCATCCACGTGGTGGAGGCGGGACAGGGTCCGCCCGTGGTGCTGTTGCACGGCTTCATGCTCTCCGGGGCGGTGTGGGCGCACCAGCTGCGCGATCTCTCGGCACGGCACCGCGTCATCGTCCCCGACATGCGCGGGCACGGCGCCTCGGTGCCGGGAACGGCGGGGTTCAGCACCGGCGGGGACACCGCCGAGGCCCCGCTCGGCGCGGCCGCCTTGCGCGCTGACGTCCGCATGGCCGCCGCCCAGCAGGGATCGCCCGGCGTCTGCCGCCTGGCACGCGACGTGCGCGCCGTGCTCGAGGCCCTCGACGTCGAGCACGCCGTGGTGGTGGGCCACTCCATGGGGGGCATGGTGGCGTTGCAGCTCACCCACGACATGCCGGCGTCCGAGCTCCGGCGCCGGGTGCGCGGCCTCGTGCTCGTGTCGACCACGGGCGGCCCCTTCTCCCGCGTGCCGGGGTTCGGGGGCATGGCCCGCCTGAGCGGACCGCTGTCGTCGCGGGCCCTGTCGCTCGCCGACCGGGTGGGGGTGCGCACCGTGGCCTCCGACGACGTGCGCTGGTGGCTGACGCGCCTCGGCTTCGGCGCCGACGCGCCGGCGGCCCAGGTGCGCTTCGTGGAGGGCCTGCACGTCGCCACGCCCCCCGCCACGGTCGCCGCCCTCCTCCCGTCGCTGGCGCTGTTCGACCTGTCGCGGTGGCTCGGGTCGGTGGAGCTGCCCGTCCTGGTGGTGGTGGGGACCCACGACCGGCTCACCCCGCCCCGCCACGCCCGGCGCACGGCTGACGCTCTCCCCCGGGCCGAGCTGGTGGAGCTGCCGCGCTGCGGGCACATGCCCATGATCGAGCGCCGCCGCGAGTTCTCGCGCCTGCTCGACGAGTTCGCGGCCAAGCCGGGCTGACGCCGCCCCGGCGGGAAGGGCCGGACCGGGCGGTACCATGCCGCGGTGAGCACCCTGGCGGAGCTCCGCACCGAGGCTCTGGGCTGCACCCGGTGCCCGCTGGCGGCAGGCCGGACGCAGGTCGTCTTCGGCGTGGGCGACCCCGAGGCGTCGCTCATGTTCGTGGGCGAGGGGCCCGGACGCGACGAGGACCTGGCCGGGGAGCCCTTCGTGGGCCGGTCCGGGAAGCTCCTCGACAAGCTCGTGCGCCAGGAGATCGGCATCGACCGCAGCCGGTACTACATCGCCAACGTGGTGAAGTGCAGGCCGCCGGGCAATCGGGACCCGCTCCCCGCCGAGATCGCCGCCTGCCGCCCCTATCTCGACGCCCAGCTCGAGCTCATCGCCCCCCTCGTGGTGGTGACGCTCGGCAACTTCGCCACGCGGCTGCTCCTCGACACCACCGAGGGCATCCGCCGCATCCGGGGACGGGCCTATCCGTTTCGGACCGGGCACATCGTCCCCACCTACCACCCTGCCGCCGCCCTGCGCGGTGGCGCCGAGGTCGTGGCCGAGATGCGCGCCGACCTGGTCCGGGCCAAGGGCCTGTTGGCCGGGGGCCGAGCGTGAGCGCCATGCCCGTGGCGCTGTCGCTTCGAACCCGCTCCGCCGACGACACCCGCGCCCTCGGCGCCGGCTTGGCCCGAGCCCTGCGCCCCGGCGACGTCGTGCTGCTGGCCGGCGACCTGGGGGCGGGAAAGACCACGCTCACCCAGGGGATCGCCACCGGCCTGGGGGTGACCGAGGTCGTGACGAGCCCCACCTTCACCCTGGTGCGATCGCACCCGTGCCCCCCGGGCCCCTCCGGGGTGCGCGCCGTGCTGCATGCCGACCTCTACCGCCTCGACCACCTGACCGAGGTGGCCGACCTGGCCATCGGCGAGCTGGTGGAGGAGGGCGCGGTGGCGGTGGTGGAGTGGGGCGACGTGGGGGCGCCGGTGCTCGGCGAGGCGCTCGTGATCACGCTGGCGTCACCGCCCGGCACCGAGGAGGGGGCCGACGCGCCCTCCGAGGAGCGCGCTGTCGCCGTCAGCGCCGGGGGCAGCTGGACGGCGCGTGCCGCCGAGCTGGCGGCGCGCCTCGGGGACTGGTCCTGCCCGTGATGGTGCTGGCGGTGGAGTCGGCCACCGAGCAGGCGGGGGTGGCGCTGGTCGACGAATCGGGGGCGCTCGGCGCCGTCACCGTGACGCGTGGACGACGCCACGCCGAGGTCATCGTCCCCGCCGTCGACTTCGTGTGCCGGCGCGCCGGCGTGACCCTGTCCGATGTGGAGGCGGTGGTGGTGGACGTCGGGCCCGGGCTGTTCACCGGCCTGCGCGTGGGGGTGGGCACGGCCAAGGCCCTGGCGTTCGCCCTCGGGCGCCCACTCGTCGGCGTGAGCAGCCTGGAGGTCCTGGCCCAGGCGGTGGCGGGGGCGGGAGTGGTGGCAGGAACGGTGGTGGTCCCGGTGGTCGACGCCCGGCGGGGCGAGGTGTTCGCGGCGCGCTTCGGTGTCGAGGCGCACCGGGCCGTGCGCCTCGGCGAGGACGTCCGCCGCACCCCCGACGCGCTGGCCGCCGAGCTGGCCGTGGCGAATGGGGAGCCGATGCTCGTGGTGGGCGACGGGGCACGACGCCACGCCGCGGTGTTCGACGCCGTGCCGGGCGTGCGGCGGGGCGACGCCACCACCGACCATCCCTCCCCGGTCGTGTTGGGGGCGCTCGGCCTGGCCCGCGCCGGCGCCGGTGAGGGGGCCGACCCCGGGGCGGTGCTGCCGCACTACCTGCGCGGCGCCGACGTGCGCATCAACTGGGAGCGCCGGGCCCGCCGGGCCGGGGCGGGGGCCTGAGGTGGCCACCTTCGACGCGGGATCGGGCGGCGGGGACGACGACGCCCCCGGGCTTCCCGAAGGCGTGGCCGGCGCGGTGCGGGTGGTGACGCTGCGCCGCCGGCACCTGCGCTCGGTGGTGCGCATCGAGGAGGAGTGCTACCCGCGCCCGTGGTCGGCCACGCTGTTTCTGTCCGAGCTCGCCCAGCGCGCCACGCGCCGCTACATGGTGGCCACCATCGGGCCCCTGGTGGTGGGGTACTGCGGTCTCATGGTCGTGGGCGACGAGGGGCACATCACCACCCTGACGGTGGACCCCGCCTGGCACCGGCGTGGCATCGGAACCGTCCTGCTCGCCGACCAGGCCCGGCGGGCCCCGGCCCTGGGCGTGCGCCACCTGACCCTCGAGGTCCGGGCGTCGAACAGCCCGGCACAGATCCTGTACCGAAGCTTCGGCTTCGCCCCCGTGGGGGTGCGGCGCAACTACTACTCCGAGACCAACGAGGACGCCATCGTCATGTGGGTGAACGACATCGACAGCGACGACTACGCCCGGCGCCTCACCGACATCGAGGACCGGCTGGGGGCGGGCGGGTGAGCAACACCGCTGATGTCGTGCTCGGCATCGAGACGTCGTGTGACGAAACGGCGGCGGCGGTGGTGGCGGGGGGCGCCGAGGTCCGCTCGTCTGTGGTCTCGAGCCAGGTGGACGTGCACGCCGCCTTCGGCGGGGTGGTGCCCGAGCTCGCCGGGCGGGCCCATCTCGAGCTGCTCACCCCGGTGGTGGCACAGGCGCTGCGCGACGCCGGGCTCACCGGCGCCGGTCTCGACGCCGGGCCGACGGGCGCCGGTCTCGACGCCGTGGCAGCCACCGTGGGACCGGGCCTGGTCGGCTCCCTGCTCGTGGGGGTGAGCGAGGCCAAGGCGCTGTCGTTGGCGTGGGGCCTGCCCTTCGTCGGCGTCAACCACCTCGAGGGCCACCTCTTCGCCGCCCTCCTCGACCATGGCGCCATCGACTGGCCCGTCACCGTGCTCCTCGTGTCGGGGGGCCACACCCTGCTCGTGTCCATGGAGGGGCCGGGCCGCTACCGCCTGCTGGGCCAGACCCTCGACGACGCCGCCGGCGAGGCCTTCGACAAGGTGGCGCGCTTCCTCGGCCTCGGGTACCCCGGCGGGCCCGCCATCGAGCGCGCCGGGAAGGACGGCGACCCGGGGGCCTTCACCTTTCCCCGGGCCATGCTCGACGACGGGTTGGACCTGTCCTTCAGCGGCCTCAAGACCGCCGTGGTGCACGCCGTGCGGCGCGCCCCGGATGCGAGCGACGAGGACGTGGCCGCCTCGTTCCAGCAGGCGGTGGTGGACGTCCTCGTCACGAAGGCCCGCCGGGCCGCGTCGGCATCGGGGGCGAAGGGGCTGTGCCTGGCGGGCGGGGTGGCGGCCAACGGGTCGCTGCGGGCCGCCTTCGGCGCCGCCGCGGCGGAGCTCGGCATCCCCGCCTACCTGCCCAGCCGGGCCATGTGCACCGACAACGCCGCCATGATCGCGGCGGCGGGGTGGTGGCAGCTCGAGCATGTGGGGCCCACGCCCCTCGACGCCGGAGCCGACCCCGACCTGCGCCTTCCCCTTCTCGATCCCCCGGCCGGCGCCGGCCCCGGGGGGCCAGTTGCCCGAGGCGGCCGGGGCCGCTATCGTTAGCACTCGCAAGGTTCGAGTGCTAACGCCTACAGGAGGCTCACCTGCCATGAAGCTCCACCCCCTCGAGGACAGGATCGTCGTCCGTCCCGGTGAGTCCGAGGAGACGACGGCCTCCGGGCTCGTCATCCCCGACACCGCCAAGGAGAAGCCCCAGCAGGGCGAGGTACTCGCCGTGGGCCCCGGCCGCCGTGCCGAGAACACCGGCGAGCTCGTCCCCGTCGACGTGGTCGTCGGCGACACCGTCGTCTACTCCAAGTACGGCGGCACGGAATACGTGCTGGACGGCGAGGACGTGCTCATCCTGTCCGCCCGTGACGTGCTCGCCAAGATCGCCAAGAAGTAACGGAGCCCATCCATGCCCAAGATCCTGAAGTTCGACGAGCAGGCGCGCCGCGGCCTGGAGGCGGGCGTCAACAAGCTCGCCGACACGGTCAAGGTGACGCTCGGCCCGAAGGGCCGCAACGTGGTCATCGACAAGAAGTTCGGTGCCCCCACCATCACCAATGACGGCGTCACCATCGCCCGCGAGGTCGAGCTCGAGGACCCCTTCGAGAACATGGGCGCCCAGCTGGTGAAGGAGGTGGCGACGAAGACCAACGACGTCGCCGGCGACGGCACCACGACCGCCACCGTGCTGGCCCAGGCGCTCATCCACGAGGGCCTGCGCAATGTGGCGGCGGGGGCGAGCCCCATGGCCTTGAAGCGCGGTATCGAGAAGGGTGTGGCGGCCGCGGTCGCCTCCATCCAGAAGCTCGCCAAGGAGATCGACTCGCGCACCGAGATCGCGCAGGTGGCGGCCATCTCGGCGGCCGACGCGTCGATCGGTGAGGTCCTGGCCGACGCCATCGACCGGGTGGGCAAGGACGGCACGGTCACCGTGGAGGAGTCCAACACCTTCGGGCTCGAGCTCGAGTTCACCGAGGGCATGCAGTTCGACAAGGGCTACCTGTCCCCGTACTTCGTGACCGACCCCGAGCGCCAGGAAGCGGTCCTCGACGACCCCTTCATCCTCATCGCCAACCAGAAGATCAGCGCCGTGCACGACCTCGTGCCGGTGCTGGAAAAGGTGATGCAGACCGGCAAGTCGCTCCTCATCATCGCCGAGGACGTGGAAGGTGAGGCCCTGGCCACGCTGGTGGTGAACAAGATCCGGGGCACGTTCACGTCCGTGGCCGTGAAGGCGCCGGGCTTCGGCGAGCGCCGCAAGGCCATGCTCCAGGACATCGCCATCCTGAGCGGCGGCCAGGTCATCTCCGAGGAGATCGGGCTCAAGCTCGAGCACACCACCATCGACCTCCTGGGCCGGGCACGCCGGGTCATCATCACCAAGGACGACACCACCGTCGTCGAAGGTGCGGGGGCCGAGGACGACGTGAAGGGCCGCATCGCGCAGATCAAGCGAGAGATCGAGGACACCGACTCCGACTGGGACCGCGAGAAGCTCCAAGAGCGCCTGGCCAAGCTGGCCGGGGGCGTCGCCGTGGTGCGCGTGGGTGCGGCCACCGAGGTCGAGCTCAAGGAGAAGAAGCACCGCATCGAGGACGCCCTGTCCGCCACCCGTGCCGCCATCGAGGAGGGCATCGTGGCCGGTGGAGGGGTGGCGCTCGTGCGCAGCCGGGCGGCGGTGGACAAGCTGGCCAAGACGCTCGACGGCGACGAGGCCACCGGTGCCCGCATCGTGGCGCACGCCCTGAGCGAGCCGCTGCGCTGGATCGCCATCAACGCCGGCCTCGAAGGTGCGGTGACGGTGCGCGAGGTCGAGTCCGAGTCGGGCTCGACGGGGCTCAACGCCTCCACCGGCAACGTCGAGGACCTCGTCAAGGCGGGCGTCATCGACCCGGCCAAGGTCACCCGCTCGGCGTTGCAGAACGCGGCGTCGGTGGCGGCCCTGCTCCTCACGACCGAGGCCCTCGTGGCCGACAAGCCCGAAAAGGCCGACCCCGCCGCGGCCGCGGCGGCCGCCGGTGCCATGGGCGGCATGGGTGGGATGGGCGGCATGGGCATGATGTAAACGGTCCGGGCCGCCCCCGGGCGGCCGGCACCGAGCCGGTCCCACGGACCGGTGCGACATCGAGCAGCACGGAGGCGGCCGGGTCCCGAGGGACCCGGCCGCTGCCGCGTGTCGGCAGCCGCCGGGGGATCCGGGGGCGACGGTAGGTTGCACGTCGTGGAGGGTCCCTCAGGTGCGCGCCAGGTCATCCCCCGCCCCGCCCTCGCCTATCCGGGCGCAGCGGCGCCGTGGGCCGAGATGGACGCCGCGGCGCGCCGCCGGCTCCCGCTCGACCGGGTGCGTGCCGCGGTGGAGGCGCGTGGGCGCGCCCTGGCCGGGACCGAGCGCGTCACCTTCGACGGGTTCCCCGACCCCGGAGCGCCGGCGGCGGTGCTCGTGCCGCTGTTCGAGGCCGACGGCGACACACGGGTGGTCCTCACCCGCCGTGCCGCCCACATGCGCACCCATACCGGCGAGGTGAGCTTCCCGGGGGGGCGCCTCGACCCCGGCGAGTCCCCCGAGGCCGGTGCGCTGCGCGAGGCGGCCGAGGAGGTCGGGCTCGACGCCGCCACGGTGCAGGTGGTGGGACGGCTCACGTCTCTGTCCACCTTCTCCTCCAGCTCGACCATCACCCCGGTGGTGGGGGTCCTGGCCGGCGCGCCCCGGCTGGAGGCGAACCCCCACGAGGTGGCGCACGTCTTCGACGTGGGGCTGTCCGAGCTCGTGGCCGACGGCGTCTTCCGCGAGGAGCGCTGGATCGTGCCGGGCCGGACCCTGCCCGTGGCCGAGCTGGGGACCGACGGGTCCTTCCCGGTGTGGTTCTTCGAGTTGCCCCACGACACGGTGTGGGGCGCCACGGCCCGCATGTTGATGGAGCTGCTCCGCCTGATCCTGGGCTGCTGACGCACCCTCCCGGGCGGCTGCCGACACCCTGGCGGCGCCCCCACCAGGCACTTGCCCGCACGACGGCCCCCGGCCTGTGTGCGCCGTGGCGCCAGGGGTGCCCGAGCACGGGGGCGTCGGTGGCGGACGGTATCGTAAGAGACACGCCGGCGGACGAGGCGTGCACGCGACGACCGACCGGGCAGGAGGACAGTACAGGTGGCGGAGATCGAGATCGGCATCTACAAGTCGGGCCGCCGGGCATACGGCTTCGACGACATCGCCATCGTCCCCAGCCGTCGCACGCGCGACCCCGAGGACGTCGACATCGCCTGGGAGATCGACGCCTTCCGCTTCGACCTTCCGCTCATGGCGGCGGCCATGGACGGCGTGGTGAGCCCGCGCACCGCCATCGAGATCGGCCGCCTCGGTGGTCTGGCCGTGCTCAACCTCGAGGGGCTGTGGACCCGCTACGAGGACCCCGACTCGCTGTTCGAGGAGATCGGCAAGCTCGAGGACGACAAGGCCACGGCCCGCATGCAGCAGATGTACCTCGAGCCCATCAAGCCCGAGCTCGTCACCGAGCGCATCCGCGAGATCAAGGCCGCCGGGGTGGTGTCGTGTGCCTCGGTCACGCCCCAGCGCACGACCGAGCTGTCGTCGGCCATCCTCGCCGGTGAGCTCGACATGCTCGTCATCCAGGGCACCGTCGTCTCCGCCGAGCACGTGTCGAAGACGGTGGAGCCGCTCAACCTGAAGAAGTTCATCCGCTCCTACGACCTGCCCGTCATCGTGGGCGGATGCGCCTCGTACCAGGCCGCCCTGCACCTCATGCGCACCGGCGCGGTGGGGGTCCTGGTGGGGGTGGGCCCGGGCAACGCCTGCACCACCCGCGGCGTCCTCGGCCTCGGGGTCCCCCAGGCCACCGCCATCGCCGACGTGGCCGGGGCCCGCATGCGCCATCTCGACGAAACCGGCGTCTACGTGCACGTCATCGCCGACGGCGGGATGAGCCGCGGCGGCGACATCGCCAAGGCCATCGCCTGCGGCGCCGACGCCGTGATGCTGGGCTCGCCCCTGTCCTCGGCGCAGGAGGCCCCGTGCCGCGGGTTCCACTGGGGCATGGCCACCTTCCATCCCACCCTTCCCCGCGGTGCCCGGGTACGCACCACGGTGCGCGGCACCCTGTCGGAGATCCTCCTCGGTCCGGCCCACGAGAACGACGGCCGCATGAACCTGTTCGGCGCGTTGCGCACCGCCATGGCCACGTGCGGGTACGAGACGGTCAAGGAGTTCCAGAAGGCCGAGGTCATGGTGGCCCCCGCGCTGCAGACCGAGGGCAAGGCGCTGCAGCGGTCGCAGGGAGTGGGGATGGGCAGCTGAGCGCCCGGCACCCCACCCCTTCCCCAACTCCCCGCAGCGTGCTGTGACCGACGCCTCCGACACCATCCTCGTCGTCGACTTCGGCGCCCAGTACGCGCAGCTCATCGCCCGGCGCGTGCGCGAGGCGCGCGTCTACTCGGAGATCGTCCGCTACGACACCCCGGCCGCCGAGCTCCTGGCCCGGCGGCCCAAGGGCATCATCCTGTCCGGGGGTCCCGAGTCCGTCTACGCCCAGTGGGCCCCGACCGTCGACCCCGCCATCTACGACGCCGGCGTCCCCGTCCTCGGCATCTGCTACGGCGCCCAGCTCCTCACCCAGCAGCTCGGCGGTGTGGTGTCGCGCACCGGCCGGGGCGAGTACGGGCGGACCCCGCTCACCCGCGGTGCCACGTCACCGCTGTTCGCCGACTGGCCGCCGCAGGCCACGTCGGACGTGTGGATGAGCCACGCCGACTCCATCACCGAGGTGCCGGCCGGCTTCGTGGCCACCGCCGCCACGCCCGACGCGCCGGTCGCCGCCCTCGACGACGTGGAGCGCCGCATCCACGGCGTGCAGTTCCACCCCGAGGTCGTCCACACCGAGCGCGGCCAGGAGCTGCTCGAGCGTTTCCTGTTCGACGTGTGCGGGGCACGGCCCTTGTGGACGCACACCAACATCATCGAGTCGGCCGTCGAGGCGGTGCGGGCCCAGGTGGGCGACGCCCACGTGCTGTGCGCGCTGTCTGGCGGGGTGGACTCGGCGGTGGCCGCCGCCCTCGTGCACCGGGCCATCGGGGACCAGCTGACGTGTGTCTTCGTCGACACCGGGCTCATGCGCGCCGAAGAGGCCGACCAGGTGGAGGAGACGTTCCGTCGCCAGTTCCACATGGACCTCGTCCACGTGAAGGCGGCGGATCGCTTCTTCGGCATCCTCGAGGGCGTCACCGACCCCGAAGCCAAGCGCAAGGCCATCGGCGAGACCTTCATCCGCGTGTTCGAGGAGGTGGCGCTCGACGTGAAGGACGCCGGCTTCCTCGTCCAGGGCACCCTCTACCCCGACATCATCGAGTCGGGCACCGGCGACGCCGCGGTCATCAAGTCGCATCACAACGTGGGGGGCCTTCCCGAGGACATGGCCTTCGATCTGGTGGAGCCCCTGCGCCTGTTGTTCAAGGACGAGGTGCGGGCCGTGGGCGAGGAGCTCGGCCTGCCCGAGGAGATCGTGTGGCGCCAGCCCTTCCCCGGGCCGGGACTGGCGGTGCGCATCATCGGTGAGGTCACCCCCGAGCGGGCCGAGATCCTGCGGGCCGCCGATGCCATCGTGGTGGAGGAGGTCCGTCGCGCCGGGCTCTACCGCACGCTGTGGCAGAGCTTCGCCGTGCTGCCCGCCGTGCGCACCGTGGGGGTCATGGGCGACGGCCGCACCTACGCCTATCCGGTCGTCATCCGCGCCGTCACCTCCGACGACGCCATGACGGCGGACTGGGCCCGGCTCCCCTACGACCTGCTCGAGCGCCTGTCGTCGCGCATCATCAACGAGGTGGCCGGTGTCAACCGGGTGGCCCTCGACATCACGTCGAAGCCGCCCGGCACCATCGAATGGGAGTGAGGGTGGCCGGCCATCCGCTGCCCCGCCTGGGCCTGTTCGACGGCATCGACGAATTCGAGGGCGTGGGCGATCCCGGCGCCCGCCCCACCCCCGACACCGATGACGTCGCCACCGCCACCGCACCGGACGCTCCGGTCCCGGCCGGGGAGCCCGCCCGCAGGGCCCGCTGGACCGACGACCTGCCCCGCCCCGACGACCTGCTCGAGGGCCTCAACGATCCCCAGCGCCGGGCGGTGACCCACCGGGGCACGCCCATGCTGGTGGTGGCGGGGGCGGGGTCGGGCAAGACGCGCGTCCTCACCCACCGGGTGGCGCACCTCATCGCCACCGGCGACGCCACGCCGTGGGAGATCCTCGCCATCACCTTCACCAACAAGGCCGCCGACGAGATGCGCGAGCGGCTCGTCCGGCTGGTGGGCCCGGTGGCCCGGCGCATGTGGGTGTCGACGTTCCACGCCGCCTGCGTTCGCATCCTGCGGGCGCATGCCGATCGCCTCGGCTACCGCCGTTCGTTCACCATCTACGACGACGCCGACTCGCGCCGCCTCGTCGAGCACGTCATGCGCGACCTCAACATCGACGCCAAGAAGCTGCCGGCCCGGTCGGTGCAGGCGGCCATCTCGGGAGCCAAGTCCGAGCTCGCCGACGCGGCGGCCTTCGCCGGATCGGCGCGCTCGGTGTTCGAGCGGCGCATGGCCGACATCTACCAGGAGTACGAGCAGCGCCTGGCATCGGCGTCGGCCATGGACTTCGACGACCTGCTCCTGCTCACCGTCAAGCTGCTGCGCCAGGAGCCCGACGTGCTCGCCTCCTACCAGCAGCGGTTCAAGCACGTTCTCGTGGACGAGTTCCAGGACACCAACCGCGCCCAGAACGAGATCGTGCTCATGCTCGCCGCCGAGCACCGCAACATCTGCGTGGTGGGGGACAGCGACCAGTCCATCTTCGGGTGGCGGGGGGCTGACATCCGCAACATCTTCGAGTTCGAAGAGGCATTCCCCGACGCGGCGGTGATCCCGCTCGAGCAGAACTACCGGTCCACCAAGACCATTCTCGACGCCGCCAACGCGGTGATCGCCAACAACCTCACCCGGCTGCCCAAGGAGCTGTGGACCGAGGGCGAGCCCGGCGCTCCCATCGTGCGCTACCGGGCCGAGGACGAGTACGACGAGGCCGTGTGGGTGGCCACCGAGATCGGCCGCCTGCGCGAGTTCGAGGGCCTCGACTACGGAGATGTCGCCGTCTTCTACCGCACCAACGCCCAGAGCCGGGCACTCGAAGAGGAGCTCGTGCGCGCCGCGGTGTCCTACAAGGTGGTGGGGGGGACCCGCTTCTACGACCGGCGCGAGGTGAAGGACCTTCTCGCCTACCTGCGCCTCTTGGCCAACCCGTCCGACGAGGTGTCGGCCCGGCGGGTGGTGAACGTCCCGCGCCGCGGCGTCGGCGACACCTCGGTCGACAAGCTGGCGCGCTATGCCCGCGGCAACGGCCTGTCCTTCGCCGACGCCCTGGCGCACGGCACCGAGGCCGGCCTCACCGGCAAAGCGGCGCGAGGAGCAGCGGAGCTCGGCGCCCTGCTCGACGACCTCCGCCGCATGGTGGAGACCGGCGCCGGCCCCGGGACGCTCGTGGACGCCGTGGCCGAGCGCACCGGGTACCGCGCCGAGCTCGAGGCGGATAACACCCTCGAGGCGCACGGGCGCCTCGAGAACGTCGCCGAGCTGGCCGGGGCGGCGGAGGGCTACGACAGCCTCGACGAGTTCCTCGAATCGGTGGCGCTCGTGTCCGACGCCGACGAGCTCGATCCCGGCGACGGCCGGGTGTCGCTCATGACGCTGCACACCGCCAAGGGCCTCGAGTTCCCCGCCGTCTTCCTCGTCGGCCTGGAGGACGGCGTCTTCCCCCACATGCGCGCCCTCGACGACCCCGCCCAGCTCGAGGAGGAGCGCCGCCTGTGTTACGTGGGCATCACGCGGGCCCGGCGCCAGCTCTACCTGACGCACGCCTGGAGCCGGACCCTGTGGGGATCGACCAGCCACGCCATCCCGAGCCGGTTCCTGTCTGAGCTGCCCGCCGAGCTCGTGCGCGACGTGGGGTCGTCCTGGGGGTCGCGCCCCGACCCCCTGCGGACGTCGTCGTCGTGGTCGCGCCGCCGGGTCGGGCTGGGCCGGCGCGGTACCGACGAATGGGACGGCGTGGACCCGCCCGCCGCCGACGACGTCACCGGGCACGGCACCGGGGCCGAGGACGCGTGGGCCGACGACTTCCACCACCCCGACCCCTGGGGCGACGAGGGCGCCACGCCCGCCCCGCCGCCACGGTCCACCGCACGGGGGGGATCGACGGGGACGCGGCGGACGGTGCCGGCGGTGCGCGGCGGCCAGACCAGCCGGTCCGGGTCCACGGGCCGGTCCGGTTCCCCCGGCCGGTCCGGGTCCACCGGCCGCACGAGCCGCCTTCCCAAGATGGCGGAGTGGCGCGACGGGCGGGGGACCCCCCGCTGAGCCCGGCGAACCCGCGGGACTGGGACGCGGCCACCTACGACCGCATCTCCGACCCCATGACGCGCTGGGGCAGCGACGTCCTGTCCCGCCTGACCCTGCGTGGCGACGAGACGGTGTTGGACGCCGGGTGCGGGAGCGGGCGCGTCACCGAGATGCTCCTCGAGCGGCTCCCGGACGGGCACGTCATCGCCCTCGACGCCGCGCCGGGCATGCTCGACGAGGCGCGCCGGCGCCTGGCCCGCTTCGGCGACCGGGTGAGCCTCGTCGAGGCCGACCTGCTCGAGCTGTCTCCCGCCGTGCTCGGCGACCGGGGGCCGGTCGACGCCGTGCTGTCGACGGCGACGTTCCACTGGGTGCTCGACCACGACCGGCTCTTTCACAACCTGGCGGGCGTCATGCGGCCCGGGGCCGAGCTGCAGGCCCAGTGCGGCGCCGCCGGCAACATCGAGGGGCTCCTGGCGGCGGTGCGGGCCACGGGGGCCGAGCGCGCCGGCACGTGGGTGTACGCCACGCCGGAGGAGACCCGGGCCCGTCTCGAGCAGGCCGGGTTCGACCACGTCGCGGTGTGGACGCACCCCGAGCCCACCCGCCTGGAGCGGGGCGAGGAGCTCGAGACCTACCTGGGCACGGTGTGCCTGCGGGCCCACGTGGCGGGGCTCGAGGGGCCGGACCGGGCCGACCTGCTGCGGCGGGTGGCCGATGCCATGCCTGAGCCGGTCATCGACTACCTGCGGCTCAACATGGACGCCCGCCGCGCCTGACCGGGCCCCGCCGCGCCTGACCGGGCCCCGCCTCGCCTGACCGGGCCCGCTCCGCCGGCGCCCCGGGCCCCGTGTCCGGGATCGGCGCCTGCGGAATCCGGGCTCCGTCTGGCGCCGCAACGGGAGAAGGTGCCTACACTCGGTGGCCGATGAACCGTCCCTACCGCGTCGTGGTGGCCAAGCCCGGCCTCGACGGCCATGACCGAGGAGCCAAGGTCATCGCCCGCGCCCTGCGGGATGCGGGGTTCGAGGTCATCTACACGGGCCTGCACCAGACGCCCGAGCAGGTGGTGCAGGCGGTCCTCCAGGAGGACGCCGACGCCGTGGGGCTGTCGCTGCTGTCGGGTGCGCATCTCACCCTCGTCCCCCGGGTGCTCGACGGCCTGCGCCACAACGGGCTGGGGGACGTCCTGGTCATGGTGGGCGGCATCATCCCCGACGGCGACATCCCGGTGCTGAAGGAGATGGGCGTGGCCGAGGTGTTCACCCCCGGGGCGTCGCTCGACACCACCGTGCGGTGGCTGTCCGACGCGCTGGACCGGCGGGAAGAGGCTGCCGCCGGGAGCTAGCGGGCCCGGCAGGAGTAGTCGGAGGCGGCAGGCGCCCGCAGGGCGCCGCAACGGACAGGAGCGTCGTGGATCTCTACGAGTACCAGGGCAAGCAGTACTTCGCCCGCTTCGGCATCCCCACCTCGCGCGGCGGGGTGGCCGACACCGTCGACGAGGCGGTGGCCCAGGCCGAGGAGGCCGGGTACCCGGTGGTGGTGAAGGCACAGGTCAAGGTGGGCGGGCGCGGCAAGGCGGGCGGCATCAAGCTCGCCGGCGACGCCGATGAAGTGCGCACCCACGCCGCTTCCATCCTCGGGCTCGACATCAAGGGCCACGTGGTGCAGCGCCTGTGGATCGAGCACGCCTCGGACATCGCCCACGAGTACTACGCCAGCTTCACCCTCGACCGGGCGGCCAAGCTCCACCTGTGCATGGTGTCGGCCAAGGGTGGGGTGGACATCGAGGAGGTGGCCGCCACCGACCCCGGCGCCATCGCCCGGTTGCACGTGGACCCCGTCGACGGCCTGTCCCCCGAGGCGGCGGCGGCGTTGGTGGCCGAGGCGGGCCTGCACCCGGAGGCCCGGGCCCAGGCCGCCGATCTCCTCGGCTCGCTGTACCGCTGCTACGTAGAGGGTGACTGCGACCTGGCCGAGATCAACCCCCTCATCCTCACCACCGAGGGCCGCGTCCACGCCCTCGACGCCAAGGTGACCCTCGACGACAACGCCGCCTTCCGCCATCCCGAGTGGGAGGAGTTCGCCGACACCGAGACCATGGACGAGCGCGAGCGCCTGGCCAAGGAGAAGGGGCTCAACTACATCGGCCTGTCGGGCTCGGTGGGCATCATCGCCAACGGCGCCGGCCTGGCCATGAGCACGTTGGATGTGGTGACCCAGGCGGGGGGCAGCGCCGCCAACTTCCTCGACATCGGCGGAGGGGCCAACGCCGATGTCATGGCCGCCGCCCTCGAGGTCATCAACACCGACGCCGCCGTGCGGTCGATCTTCGTGAACATCTTCGGCGGCATCACGCGCTGCGACGAGGTGGCCAAGGGCATCGTGGAGGCGCTCGGGCGCGTCGACCTGCGCTCGCCCATCGTGCTCCGCCTCGACGGCACCAACGCCGAGGCGGGCCACGAGATCCTGGCCCCGCACGTGTCTGATCGTCTGGTGGTGGACGAGACCATGCTGGGTGCGGCCCGCCGCGCCGTGGCGCTCGCAGGAGGAGACCGATGAGCATCTTCGTGGACGAGAACACCAAGGTGGTGGTGCAGGGCCTGACCGGCAGTCAGGGCCGCTTCCACGGGTTGCGCAACCGCGACTACGGCACCCAGGTGGTGGCCGGCGTGACCCCGGGCAAGGGGGGCACCGACGTGGACGGCGTGCCCGTGTACGACACCATGAAGGAGGCCGTGGAGGCCACCGGCGCCGATGCGTCGTTCGTGGTGGTGCCGCCCAAGGCCGCCCCGGCGGCCATCCTCGACGCCGCCGCGGCGGGCATCTCGTTCATCGTGTGCATCACCGAGGGCATCCCCGCCCAGGACGAGGCGCTGTTCTACAACACCTTGCGGCGCGACTTCCCCGCCACCCGCCTGCTCGGGCCGAACTGCCCGGGCGTCATCTCGCCGGGGAAGTGCAACATCGGCATCACCTCGGGCGACATCGCCCTGCCGGGGGGGCCGGTCGGTATCGTGAGCCGCTCAGGCACGCTCACCTACCAGGCGCTGCACGAGCTGTCCCAGCAGAAGGTGGGCCAGACCACCTGTGTGGGCATCGGCGGTGATCCGGTGCCGGGCACGAGCTTCATCGACTGCCTGGCGGCGTTCGAGTCCGACCCCGACACCCGGGCCGTCATGATGATCGGCGAGATCGGTGGATCGGCGGAGGAGGAGGCGGCGTCGTTCATTGCCGCATCGATGTCCAAACCGGTGGTGTGCTACATCGCCGGGGTCACCGCTCCTCCCGGACGCAAGATGGGACACGCCGGGGCCATCATCTCGGGCTCACAGGGCACGGCCCAGGCCAAGATGGCGGCCCTCGAAGCGGCGGGCGCCACGGTGGCGCTCAACCCCACCGAGGCCGGCGAGCGCATGGTGGAGATCGTCAAGAACCTCGGGTGAGCACGGTCCCGACGGGCGCCTCCGCCGCTGCCGGGGTGGCGGACAGCCGCTGGTAGCGTGACCGGCGTGCGCGTCGCGGTGCTCGTCTCCGGTACGGGGAGCATCCTCGAAGCCATGCTCGAGGAGGCGGTGCCCGTCGTGGTGGTGATGGCCGACCGGCCGTGCCGCGCGCTCGACGTCGCCGCCCGCGCCGGCGTCGCCACGGCGCTCGTCGACCGCACGGACTTCGGCGGGTACGGACCGGGCTTCCGTCGCGACGCCTACACCCGGCGCTGCACCGAGGTGCTCGAGGCCCACGGCGTCGAGCTGGTGGCCATGGCCGGGTTCGGGACGGTGCTCGGCCGGGCGGTGCACGACGCCTTCCCGGGTCGGATCCTGAACACCCATCCGGCGCTGCTCCCCGCCTTCCCGGGGTGGCACGCCGTGGAGGACGCCCTCGCCGCCGGGGTGACGGTCACGGGGTGCACCGTGCACCTGGCCACGCTGGAGGTCGACGCCGGGCCGGTGCTCGCCCAGGAGAAGGTCCCCGTGGTGGCCGGCGACACGGTCGAGACCCTCCACGAGCGCATCAAGGCGTGCGAGCGGCGGCTGTACCCCGCCACGGTGAAGCGGATGGTCGAGGAGCTCGGCACGGCCGGTGCCGCCCGGGCCCGAGGGGAGACGGGGCGTTGAGAGCGCTGCTTTCGGTGTACGACAAGGACGGCCTCCTCGAGCTGGCCTCGGGCCTCGGGGCCATGGGCTGGGAGTTGGTGGCGAGCGGCAAGACGGCGGCGGCACTGCACGACGGCGGCATCGACCACGTCGAGGTGGCCACCTACACCGGCGCCCCAGAGATGCTCGGCGGCCGGGTGAAGACGCTGCACCCCCGCATCCACGGCGGCATCCTGGCCGACCGCTCCGATCCGGCGCACCTGGCCGACCTCGAGGCCCAGGACATCGCCCCCATCGACCTGGTGGTGTGCAACCTCTACCCCTTCTCCTCCGACCCCTCCATCGAGCTCATCGACGTGGGCGGGCCCACCATGGTGCGCGCCGCGGCCAAGAACCACGCCCATGTGGGCGTGGTGGTCGACCCCGCCGACTACGAGGCGGTGCTCGGGGAGCTGCGGGCATCGGGGTCGCTGTCCGCCGACACCCGCCGCCGGCTGGCGCGCGCCGCCTTTGCCCATGTCGCCGCCTACGACGCCGCCATCGTGGCGTGGTTCGACCGCGGTGGCGCCGGCGGCGAGCCCGCGCCGCTTCTCGCCCCCACGCTGCACCTCGCCCTGGACCGGGCCCAGGAGCTGCGCTACGGCGAGAACCCCCACCAGGCCGGGGCCCGCTACCGCGTGCGGGGCGCGCCCACGTGGTGGGACGGCGTGGTCCAGCACGGCGGCAGTGCCCTGTCGTACCTGAACCTCTTCGACGCCGACGCCGGGTGGCGCCTGGTGGGCGAGCTGGCCACCGGGCCCGACGCGGCCGTGGCCATCATGAAGCACGCCAACCCGTGCGGTGTGGCGCTGGCCGCGACGCTCGAGGAGGCCTACCGCCGGGCGCTCGACTGCGACCCGGTGTCGGCCTTCGGCGGCGTGGTGGCGCTGGGCGGCCCGTGCACGCTCGAGGTGGCCCGGGCCCTGGCCGAGGGGCCCCAGGCCGACGTGGTGGTGGCCCCGGGCTTCGCCCCCGGGGCGGTCGAGGCCCTCGTGGCGCGGCGCAAGGCCACGCGCATCCTCGAGGCCCCGCCCCACACCGGCGCCACCCTGGAGCTGCGCAGTCTGGGCGGGGGCTTCCTCGTGCAGGAGCCCGACCATCTCGTGTCGTCGCGGTCGGACTGGCAGGTGCCGACGAAGGTGGCACCGACCGACGAGCAGTGGCCCGATGTGGAGCTGGCCTGGCGGGTGTGCGCCCGGACGTCGTCCAACGCCATCGTGGTGGCGGCCGGTGGCCGAGCCCTGGGCGTGGGCGCGGGCCAGCAGAGCCGCGTCGAGGCGGCCCAGATCGCGGTGGCCAAGGCGGCGGGCCGCGCCAGTGGCGGCGCCGCGGCCAGCGACGCGTTCTTCCCGTTCCGCGACGGCCTCGACGTGCTGGCGGCGGCGGGCATCGCGGCGGTGGTCCAGCCCGGTGGCTCGGTGCGCGACGACGAGGTGGTGGCGGCGGCGGACGAGCACGGCATCGCCATGGTGCTCACCGGCGAGCGCCACTTCCGGCATTGAGCCGGCCATGACGGCGATCCTCCTCGACGGTGAGGCGCTCGCCGCCCGCATCCGCGCCGAGCTCACCACCCGGGTGGCCGAGCTGGTGGCCGAGGGGGTGCACCCTGGTCTCGGCACCATCTTGGTGGGCGACGATCCGTCGAGCGCGCGCTACGTGGCGTTGAAGCACGAGGACTGCGCCAAGGTCGGCATGGCGTCGGTGCACGCCCAGCTGCCGGCAGAGACGAGCCAGGCCGAGCTCGAGGCCACCATCGCCCGCTTCAACGCCGACCGCGCCGTGGACGCCTACCTGGTCCAGCTCCCCCTGCCCAAGGGCCTCGACGAGGAGGCGGCGCTGCTGGCCGTGTCGAGCGCCAAGGACGCCGACGGCCTGCACCCGGTCAACCTGGGTCGCCTGGTCATGGGGACCCCGGGCCCGCTGCCGTGCACGCCGGCGGGCATCCTCGAGCTGCTGCACGCCTACGACGTGCCGGTGGAGGGCCGCCACGTGGTGGTCATCGGCAGGGGCATCACCATCGGCCGACCGCTGGCCCTGCTGCTCGCTCTCAAGCGACCCGGCTGCAACGCCGCTGTCACCGTCGTCCACACCGGCGTGCCCGACCTGGCCGAGCACGTCCGGCGGGCCGACATCGTGGTGGCGGCGGCGGGATCGCCGGGGATCGTCACCGCCGACATGGTGAAGCCCGGGGCGGCCGTGGTGAGTGCGGGCACGTCGTGGGAGGGTCGCCGGCTCGTGCCCGACGTGGACCAGGCCGTGGCCGAGGTGGCGGGGTGGATCACGCCCCGTCTGGGCGGGGTGGGGCCCATGACCCGGGCCATGCTCCTGCGCAACGCCGTGCGCGCCGCCGAGCGCCGCCTCGACTAGGGCGGGCTCAGGGGATCCGCACGTCGTGGTGCTCCCGGGCGCGGCGGAGCTCTTCGGCGCCCAGGGTCGACTCCTTCACCGGGCGGACCAGGGTCCAGTGCGCGCCCACCGGGCACCGCTGCAGCCGGTACCAGCCCAGGCGGATGGCCTTGAGCGACGCGCCGGGGATCCAGATGGTGGTGAAGAGGTGGCCCTGGCGACATCGCACCACGACGTTGCCCCCCACCTTGTAGCCGAGGAGGCGGGCCACGACCGTCCCCACCACGAGAACCCCGATCGTGGCGGCAAGGGTCCGACGCCGGTTCGTCGCCATGCGTCGATCATGGCGGACGGGCGCCGCCGCGCACCAGGGCCGTCGGTGGCGCGGCAGCGGACCTCCGGTGTCCTCCTGGCAAAATGGGCCCGTGTCCGCCCGACCCGTCGTCCTCGTCCACGGCGCCTGGCACGGGGCGTGGTGCTGGGAGCCGGTGGCGGCGGGCCTCGGTGCCACGGGGACGAAGGTGGTGGCGATCGACCTTGCCGGGCACGGCGCCGACACCGGCCCCATGGCCGACCTCCACGGCGACGCCGAGCGGGTGCGGTCGGTGCTCGACGGGTTCGACGAACCGGTGGTGCTCGTGGGGCACTCCTACGGCGGCGTCGTCATCACCGAGGCGGGTGAGCACCCCGCCGTCGCCCACCTCGTCTACATCGCCTCGTTCAACCTCGACCACGACGAGTCGGCGGTGGGTGTGGCCACGGCGCAGACACAGGCGGCCGGCATCGACCACTCGGGCCGGCCCGACCTCCTGTCCGCCATGCGCATGGCCGACGACGGCTCGTGCCGCATCGACCCCGACGCGGCGCGCCTGCTCTTCTACGACGACTGCCCGGCCGACGTGGCGGACTGGGCCGTGGCCCGGCTGGGTCCGCACCGCCTCGACACCCTGTCGCAGTCGCCGAGCGCCGTGGCCTGGCGGGGCCGGCCGTCGACGTACGCGGTGTGCGGCATCGACAACGTCGTCCATCCCGACCTGCAACGCATCCTGGCGTGCCGCGCCGACAACGTGGTCGAGTGGCCCACCGGGCACTCACCGTTCCTGAGCCGCCCCGAGCTGGTGGTCGACCTCGTCGCCGGCCTCGCCCGTCGACCGGGGGGTTGACCGGCCCCTGCGCCGGTGCCGGGGCGCGGCCGGGGTGGTTCTTGAGTAGCGTCTCATTGCAACCGTTGCGTGTCGAGGACGGCGATCGCCGACGCCCCTGATCCCGCCGCCGCCGAGAAAGGTGGTGGTGGCATGGTGTCGGTCTCGCATCACGGAGCGCGTGCCGGGCACCGGTGGGCGGCGTTGGTGGTGGTGTGCGTCGCCGCACTCATCATCAATGTGGACAACACCATCCTCAATGTGGCCCTGCCCACACTGGTCCGGGATCTGCACGCCACCTCGAGCCAGCTGCAGTGGATCGTGGACTCCTACGCCATGGTGTTCGCCGGCCTGCTGCTCGTGGGGGGGAGCCTGGCCGACCGTTTCGGGCGCAGGAGGTTCTTCCTCCTCGGGCTGGCCCTGTTCGCCACGGGATCGATCGGTGCAGCCTTCTCGGGGTCGGTCCATCTGCTCATCGCGTGCCGGGCCGTCATGGGCGTCGGGGCCGCCGTCACCATCCCGGCGTCGTTGTCGATCATCAACGACATCTTCCGGGAGGCGAAGGAGCGGGCCCGGGCCATCGGCATCTGGGCGGGGACCATCGGGCTCGGCATCGCCGTCGGCCCTATCGCGGGCGGCGTACTGCTGTCGAGGTTCTGGTGGGGATCGATCTTCCTGGTCAACGTGCCCATCGTGGCAGCGGGATTCATCGGGGCCCTCGTGCTCGTGCCCGACTCGAAGAACCCGGCGGCCAAGCGCCCCGACCCCACCGGGGCAGTCTTGTCGATCGCCGGCCTGGGCCTGCTGTTGTGGGCGATCATCGAGGCTCCGAGCCATGGGTGGACGTCGGGCATCGTGGTGGGGGTGGGCGCGACGAGCGTCGTGATCCTGGCGAGTTTCGTCGCCTGGGAGGCTCGCAGCCATCACCCCATGCTGCCGCTGGCGTACTTTCGGGAACGCCGCTTCTCGGTGGCGCTCGCCGCCGAGTGCCTCGGCGTCTTCGGGCTGATGGGGGCGCTGTTCGTCCAGACGCAGTTCCTCCAGTTCTACCTGGGGTACTCACCGCTGCAGGCGGGCGTTCGCATCCTGCCCATCGCCGCCACCATCGTCGTCAGTGCCACGCTCTCGCCTTCAATCGCCCGCCTCGTCGGGGTCAAGGTGACCGTGGGCGCCGCCCTCCTCGCCGTCGCCGGCGGCCTGTGGCAGATCTCGTTGCACTCCACGTCGGCGACGACGTACGCCGACGTGGTCCTCGGGCTCCTGCTGATCGGGACCGGGGCGGGGCTGTTGCTGCCCACCGCCACCAACGCCGTGGTGGGATCGGTCCCCCAGGGGGACTCGGGGATCGGGTCGGCGACCAACACCGTCGCCCTGCAGGTCGGTGGCGCACTCGGCGTGGCCGTCGTGGGCAGCGTGCTGTCGACCCGGTACCAGGACCACATGCGCGCCGCCCTCGCCGGCCGGCACGTGCCCGCCAGTGTGCTGCCCTCCATCCTGGGCTCACTGGGAGGTGCCCTGGTGGTGGCGGGACGTGTGGGAGGGGCGTCGGGTGGGCTCCTGGCCGGTGCGGCCCGTGGGGCCTTCATGAGCGGCAACAAGGTGGCGCTGGCCCTCGGTGCCGCCGTGGCCCTCGGTGGCGCCGCGGTGGTGCTCGCCGCCCTTCCGTGGCGGACGTCGGTCGACTCGCCGGATCCCGGAACCGACTCCCCGGATCCCGGAACCGACACCCCGGCGGTCCGGGGCGAGGCTCCGATGGACACCGGACGACCCCCGACGGTCCCGGCGCCGCGTCCCTCCTGATCGGGCGGCGGGTGCGGCCCGGGCCGAGGCGGGCGGGCTCCGGTAGAATCGCCTGGTCATGGCGCTGATCTCGGACCTGCTCGCCGGCGGTCCCACCTACTCTTTCGAGTTCTTCCCCCCCAAGAACGACCAGGAGCACGCCACCCTGGTGCGCACCCTGCGCGACCTCGAGCCCCTGGCGCCCTCGTTCGTGTCGGTCACCTACAGGGGTGGCCGCGAGTCGCGCCAGCGCACCCACGACCTGGTGGCGGGAATGCTGCGCACCACCACCCTCACGCCCATGGCCCACCTCATCTGCGTGGCCCACACCCGACTCGAGCTGGCCGAGATCCTGGTGTCGTTGCGAAAGGCGGGAGTGGAGAACCTGATGGCCCTGGGCGGCGACCCGCCCACCCACCCCGATGCGGGCGAGGGTGAGCTGGCGCACGCCATCGAGCTGGTGGAGCTGGCCCGGGCGGTGGGGGGTTTCTCCATCGGGGTGGCGGCCCACCCGGCCGGTCACCCCGCCTCCCCCGACATGGCATCGGACCGGGCCTTCCTGGCCGAGAAGCTCCTCCTCGCCGACTTCGGCGTGACCCAGTTCTTCTTCGAAGCCGACCAGTACAGCGCCCTCATGGACGACCTCGCCGCCCGGGGGGTGGATCGCCCCGTGCTGCCCGGCATCATGCCCGTCACCACGCTGCGCTCGGTCCCCCGCATGGCCCAGATGGGGGCGGCCGTCCCCGACTGGGCCGTGGCCCGCCTGGAGGAGGCGTCGGCCCGGGGGGGAGACGACGAGGTGCGCCGCACGGGCGTGGGCATCGCCACCGAGCTGTGCGAGCGGCTGTTGTCGGCGGGGGCGCCGGGGCTGCACTTCTACACGCTCAACCGGTCGAGCGCGACCCGGGAGATCTACAGCGCGCTCGGCTTGTCGGCCAACGCGTAGACCCCGTTAGGCTCGACCGCCATGGCACAGCGCATCACCATGGGGCCCGACGGGACGCTCCAGGTCCCCGACGAGCCCATCATCCCCTTCATCGAGGGCGACGGCACCGGGGTCGACATCTGGCCGGCGTCGCGCCTCGTCTTCGACGCCGCCGCCGCCAAGCACGGCCGCAGCATCGCCTGGAAGGAGGTGCTGGCGGGGGAGAAGGCCTACAAGGAGACCGGGGACTGGCTCCCCGACGCCACGGTCCAGGCCTTCCGTGACCACCTGATCGGCATCAAAGGGCCGCTCACCACGCCGGTGGGCGGGGGGATCCGGTCCCTCAACGTGGCGCTGCGCCAGATCCTCGACCTCTACGTGTGCCTGCGCCCCGTGCGCTGGTTCACCGGCGTGCCCTCCCCCGTGCGCCACCCCGAGAAGGTCGACATGGTGATCTTCCGGGAGAACACCGAGGACGTCTACGCCGGCCTCGAGGTGCAGGCGGGCACGCCCGAGGCCGA
>JBEKVE010000001.1:0-57660 GCA_049514335.1 Acidimicrobiales bacterium | reverse complement strand
CAGGAGAAAGGGCAGGACGAACTCCACTCCCCCGCTCCCGCCGATCACGGTGAAGACAAGGATCGTCATGCCCAACGCGGCGAGGTAGGACAGAGCCACGCTGGCGATCATGTAGAGAGGCGCCACGAGGCTGCGTAGCCGGAGGACGAGGATGACGAGCATGACGGCGAGGACGAGTGGTACGAGTCCCTCCAGATCCTGGGTGGAGACGTTGGCTTCGTCGTAGTTCCCCGACGCGTCACCGGCGACGCCGTCGGCCACCGCCCCGAGCTCCGATCCGATGTGGGCCACGGTGGCGCGCACCGCAGGGATCTCGGACATGGCCGCGTCCGAGTCGGGACCGCCGGCCCGGAGGGTGGTGTCGTAGCTGACCGTGAACCCGTCAGGGCTGATGAACGACCGCGTCGCCCTGTACGCATCGTATTGGGCCACGGATACTCCCGCCCGTGCCGGCGGCACGACACTGAGCCGCGCCGCCGGACCCAGCCGGTGATGCAACACGTTCAGTTCGGCGGGTGAGAGCGTTGTCCCGTTGGGGTCGAGGGGACCGACGACCGAGCCGAACTCCGGGGCCCGCTGAAGCGCCCGCTGGGCCCGGGAGAGAACAGCGGGAACGACCCAGACCGGTGCGGGAAGGGAGAAGACGACCTCGGTGGGGTTGGCAGACAGGCCGAAGTGTGCGCTCAACGCCGCCATCCCCGCCGCCGCGTCACTCTGGGGCGGGGGGTTGCTCTCGAGAAAGCCCCCCGGCGCGTAGTCCAGGGTGAAGAGCGCCAACGCGCCCAGGACGAGCACCCCACCTGTCAGTGCCAGCGCAGGGCGGCCGATCACCCGGACGCTGGCGCGACCCCATCCCCCCGGGGTGGCGACGCCGCGGTGGATCTGTGACGGCCAGAACGTCCGCTCGCCGACGACGGCGAGAAGGGCGGGCAGCAACGTCAGGTCCGCCACCAACACAACCGCGATGCCGATGGCCAGTGCGGGCCCGAGCCCCCGGTACAGCCCGAAGGAGGCGAGGAGGAGCGCAGCGAAGGCGGCGATGACCGTGGCCGCCGACAAGGTCAGCGCTTCGCCCACTTTGGCGACAGCCTCCACGATGGCGCACTCCATCGCTGCCCCCCGCTCGAGCTCCTCGCGCGTTCGGAAGATGAGGAACAGGCCGTAGTCCGTGCCCACACCGAGCAGCACGACGATCAGGAGATCGCCCGTCAGGTCCGAGGTGGGCGCACCCCATCGAGCCGCTTGGGCAATGAGGCCCTGCGCCACGACGAGACCCACCGCGCCCGGGGCGAGCGCCACCAGGGGGGCCAGCGCCGATCGGAAGACGAAGAGCAGCAGAACGACGATGAACGCGATCGAGAGCACCTCGGTGAGCGTCAACTGCTGGACGGCCGTCGTGGTCTCGTCGACGTCATCCGCCAGTGGCCCGGTGAGATGCAACACCAAGCCCGATCTCGGGTCGACAGAAGAGAACGTTCCCCGTATGGCGTCGACGAGCTCCTTGGGGGCGTCACCGCCCAAGAATCCGTAGACGTTGGTTTCGACCACCATCTGGCGCGCCCGGACGTCCCCCGAGATGCCCTGGTCCGCCACCGACACCACATGTGGAAGGGCTCGCACGGCGCGCGCTACCCCGTCCATGGCGTCGATGTCCTGGAACGTCAACTTCCCTTGTCGCGTGGCGCCGATGATCGTCGCGCTGTCCGAGTCGGTCTTCTGAATGGACTGCGACAGCCCTGTGGCCTGCGCGCTGGGAACCGTTTGAGGCAGCGTGTCTGCGTCTTGCCCGGCGATGTTGGCCAGAGAAGGCAGGAATACCGTCACACCGACCGCCAACAAGATCCAGACCAGGATCACTGCGATCCGGAATCGGCAAGAGAAGCGCCCGATGGCGGCGAACACACCGTGCTCTTCGTGGTCAGCGAACCCCACCGTGGTCCCCGCGTCGAGGTGCTCCCCGGATCGGCCCACCGACCCGCCCGTCGGCGCCAGCGTAGCCGCACACCGCGATGAGCCCCCGGGCGACGCTGCGCCCGCGGACGGGACCTGTATCGTTTGGCGACGCCGGGCTTTGGCGGAGGCGGTACGTGGCCTGCCCAACGGCGATGAGGTAAGGCGTTCCACCGAGGAGCCGACGGTGATCGAGGCCAAAGGGCTCACCAAACACTACGGCGACACCCTGGCCGTCGACGCCCTCTCATTCGTGGTACGTCCGGGGCAAGTGACGGGCTTCCTCGGGCCGAACGGCTCGGGCAAATCCACGACCATGCGAATGGTCCTGGGCCTCGACAAACCTGACGCCGGCCACGTCACCGTGAACGGACGCGTCTACCACGACCTGCCGTGGCCGCTACGCGAGGTGGGAGGTCTCCTCGAGTCCAAAGCCATCCACCCCGGGCGCAGCGCCGCCAACCACTTGTGGGCCTTGGCTCAGACCAACGACATCCCACGGGGACGCGTGGACGAGGTTCTCGAGCTGGTCGGCCTCACCAGTGTCGCCCGGAAGCGGGCGGGGAAGTTCTCGTTGGGCATGACGCAACGCCTGGGGATCGCCGCCGCCCTGCTCGGCGACCCCGGGGTGCTCCTGTTCGACGAGCCGGTCAACGGGCTCGACCCCGAAGGCATCCTGTGGGTGCGGAACCTTCTCAAGCACTTGGCGGCAGAGGGGCGGGCCGTGTTCGTGTCGAGCCATCTCATGAGTGAGATGGCGCTCACCGCCGACCACCTGGTGGTGATCGGGCGGGGTCACCTCATCGCCGACGAGTCGGTGGCCCAGTTCGTGGCTCAGAGCACCAGGCAGTCGGTGCGGGTGCGCTCGCCCCGGCTCGATCAGCTCACCGTCCTGGTGAATGCATCCGGGGCCCGGGTGGCGGCCGGGGACGATGGCGCCCTGGTGGTCACGGGCATGACGGCGGCGGCCATCGGGGATCTGGCGGCCGAGCACGGGATCCCCGTGCACGAGCTGTCTCCCCAGGGCGGTTCCCTCGAGGACGCCTTCATGGAACTCACCCGGGCGAGCGTCGAGTTCCATGCCGAAAACGTCGGCATCGACCCGTTCGAAGGAGCGCTATGACGACCACCGCTCCTCTTCGCGCCCGGGCGGTTCCCTCCGGCCACTACCACTTCCGCGGGGCACTGCGCTCCGAATGGACCAAGCTCAGATCGGTACGCTCCACCGTCTGGGCCCTGACGGCCACCATCGTGGTGGGTATCGGCCTCGGCATGCTGGCCACGTCGTCAGAGGCGAGCACGTGGCGCAACGGCGGCATCATCGAGCAGGCGCTGTTCGACCCGACCAGCATCAGCCTGACGGGGCTGTTGTTCGGCCAACTCGCGATCGGCGTGCTCGGCGTGCTGGTGATGAGTGCGGAGTACGGCACGGGCACCATCCGCGCCACGTTGTCCGCCGTCCCCCGCCGTCCCGTGGTGTTGGGAGCCAAGGTCGTGGTGTTCGGCGCGGTCGTCCTGCTCGTGAGCGAGGTGGTGTCGTTCGCGGCATTCTTCATCGGACAGGCCATCCTGTCGGGAAGCACCCCCACCGCCAGCCTGGGCGACCCGACGGTGGCGCGGGCGGTGGTGAGCGGCGGCCTCTACCTGACGCTGCTCGGGCTCATCGCCATGGGGCTGGCCACCATCATCCGGCACACAGCCGGGGCCATCAGCGCCTATGTCGCCATCCAGCTCATCCTGCCGCTGGTGGTGGCGGCCTTCCCCCTCAAGTACGGGCACCCCGTCGGGAAGTTCCTGCCGGCGGTGATCGGCTCGTCGATGACGGCAACCACGGCCCGGGGCGCCCACATGGAATTCCTGCCGTCGTTCGGTCCCTGGGTCGGGTTCGGCCTCCTGTGCGTCTACGCCTCCGCAGTCCTGCTCGTGGGGGGCGTGCTCATGGTCCGACGCGACCCCTGAGCCGCCACGGCACCCTCACAGCAGACGGCGCTCCGAGGCCCAACGCGTGAGCTGGTGCCGACTCGACAGCTGCAGCTTGCGCAGCACCGCCGACACGTGGCTCTCCACCGTCTTGACCGAGATGGACAGCTGGCGGGCCACCTCCTTGTAGGCGTAGCCCCGGGCGATGAGACGCAGCACCTCACGCTCGCGCGGCGTGAGGTGGTCGAGCTCGGGATCGAACGTCGGGGTGGCTCCGGCCGCCGCCGCCGGGGTGGACGCAAAGGCGTCGAGCACGAACCCGGCCAGGCGGGGCGAGAACACGGCGTCGCCCTCCGCCACCCGCGTGATGGCGTCGGTGAGCTCGGGGCCCGAGATCGTCTTGGTGACATACCCGCGCGCCCCCGCCCTGATGACGCCGATGACGTCCTCGGCCGCATCGGACACCGACAGCGCCAGGAAGCGCACGTCGGGGTGGGTGAGGCCGACGGCCTCGATCACGGCTTGCCCGCCCCCGTCGGGCATGTGCACGTCGACGAGCACGACCTCGGGGACCCGCTCGCGGATGAGCTCGATGGCGGCCGCCACCTCGTCGGCGTCGCCGACCACCTCGACACTGTCGCCGAGCTCGGCGCGCACGCCCGACAGGAAGAGATGGTGGTCGTCCACCAGGAACACCCGGACGCGCCGGCCCGCCACGACGGAGCTCATCCGTCCTTCCTCGGCATGACGAGCTCGACCTCGGTGCCCTGACCCGGTGTGCTGCGGATGGTGGCCGTTCCGCCGTGTCGTAGCGTCCTGGCCCGGATGGACTCGGCGATGCCCCGGCGATCGGCGCCCACGGCGCCGGGATCGAAGCCCGCACCCCGGTCGCGCACGAACACCGATACGCGCCCGGCCTCCACCTCCACGAACAGCGATACGAACGGGGCCTCCGACCACTTGGCGGCGTTGACGACGGCCTCGCGGCCCGCCGCCAGCAGTGCCCGCAGATCGTCGGTCAGAGGACAGTCCCCCACCAGCACCGTCTCCACCGGCACCCGGTGAGCGGCTTCGACGTCGCGCTCGATCACCGCCACCGCATCGGCCACGCTCGACACGTTGGCCTCGTCGAACGATCCCGGAGGACGGCCCTCGAACAGCCACGATCGCAGCTCTCGCTCCTGGGCACGCGCCAGGCGGGTCACCTCGCGCTGGTCCCCGGCGGCGCGCTGGATGAGCGCCAAGGTCTGGAGCACAGAATCGTGCACGGCGGCGGCCACATTGGCTCGTTCCTCGGTACGCACCCGCTCACGGCGCTCCACGGCCAGCTCGCGCGCCAGGCGCAGCCACCACGGACCGAACACGATCAGGAATCCCAGGATGACGACGTTGACGGCGACGAACGACCCCGCCGTGTGGGCGTCGAGATGGCGGGAGCCGGCCAGTCCCCCCAGCCCGGCCAGCACCAGGAGCCCCCCGGCGGCGATACGCGCCACCATGGCCCGGCGCGAGCGGTGCTCCGCCGGACCGAGAAGCGGTGCCTGCTCCACCAGCTCGCGCAGGAAGGCCCGCTCGTCGTCGTCCGCTCCCCGCCACACGAGGACGAGCCCGGCGACGCCGATGGCCGACAGCCACGCCAGCCCGGCCAGGAAGCCGAAGCCGAGGCCGGCCAGGACGAGCAGCACGGCCACCAGGACCGTGCCCGTGGCGATGGCCAGCGCAACCGAGCGACGGTCGGCCAGTGCCCGGCGGCCGTTCGACTCGTCGCTGCCCTGCCGGGGGATGAGCAACCACGCCGCCACGTACAGGGCGAACCCGGCCCCGCCTCCCACCGACACCACCACGAAGAGGATGCGGATGATGTTGGCGTCGACGCCGAGGCGCGCCGACAGGCCGCCCGCCACGCCACCGGCGATGCGGCTGTCTCTGCTGCGGCGCAGCGGGCCCCGGTCGCGGGGGCGGTACCACCACCGGTGCCGGTGATGGGGTTCGCGCCATGCGCCCGCAGGCGGCAACGGCAGCTCGCCGCCGGGGCGCGCACCCCAGGCCGGGGCTCCCCCGGGGGGAGGAGGCGGGGATGGCGGCACGCCGCCGGGACGGGTCCCCCACGGCGCGGTGCCCGGCGGCGGGGGAGGTGGGAACGCTGCCTGCGCCTCCGTCCGCGCCGGCTCGGCAGCGGGCGGTGGTGGTGGGTCGGCAGGTGGGTGGTAGGCCGGCGGCGTGACGGGTTCGACTCGTTCGGTGATGAGTCGATGATCCCATGTGGTCGACGCCAATCACCACGGGGGAGACCCCTCACGTGGCTGAGCCTCCTCGGGGATGGGGTAAGGGTCATTCCCGATTCCCCCTCCGAGCCCCCCGGCAGACGATGGCCCCATGGAGACCAACCAGCCCGAACCCACCGCCGACGTCACCCCGATGCACGAACCGACGGCGGTCGACCCTCCCGAGGAGCAGTCGCCCGGCACCGGCGAGCCACCGGGGTCCGACCCCGGTGAGGAGCAGGCACCGTGGTACGACCCGGCCGCCCTGGGCGACCCGGCGTGGTCGGGGGGTCGGGCGTCCCCCCCGCCTCCCCCCGGCCCGCCTCCTGCTCCCCCGTCGTCGTCGCCTCCCCCTCCCCCCGGCACCGGGCGGCGGGCGCTGCGGCGCGACGTGCAGCACCGCGTGCTCGGCGGCGTGGCCGCCGGCATCGGCGAGTACTTCGACCTCGACCCGCTCGTGGTGCGGATCGTGTTCGCGGCGTTGGCCGTCCTGGGCGGTTCAGGCGTGCTGCTCTATCTGGCGGGCTGGCTGCTCATCCCGGCCGATGACACGGGACGGGCCGTGGCGCATGACTGGATGCGTTCCCGGTCGCGCCCGCGCAGTCTGATCGTGATCGTCCTCGGGGTGATCCTCGGCATCGTCGCCCTCTCCAACCTCTTCTCGAGCGGCCCGTGGTGGCACCAGCACTGGGACGGCGGCCTGGGCGGCTTCGGGTTCTACTTCGGCCTCTTCGCCTTGATCCTGGCCGGCGCCCTTCTGGTGGCGAGCGGCCGCCGCAGCGGGTCGCCGCTGCGGTGGTTGCTCGTCACCGCCCTGGTGACGGTGCTGGCCATCATCACGGTGGCGGCCGCCACCGTCTTCTCCATAGAGGCCATGAGCGGGGTGCCCCTCCACGGGGGCATCGGTGACACGCAGTGGCGGCCCACGACCGCGGCCCAGGTGGCGCCGCGCTACCGGCTGGCCATCGGCAACATGGTGGTCGACCTGCGCGACGTGACGTTCCGTCCCGGGACGACCCACATCACCGCCACGGTGGGCATCGGCCACCTCGAGGTGGAGATCCCGCCGGGACCGTCGGTCAGCGTGAGCGCCCACAGCGGCCTCGGTGCCGTGCAGGTGTTCGGTCTGAACGACGGTGGCTTCTCCACCCGCCAGACCATGCGCGTGGGGGGCACCGCCACGGGAACGGCGCAGGTCCCCCACATCGTGCTCGATGCCGAGGCAGGGGTCGGCCAGGTCCAGGTCACCAGGTCCTGACCCACGTTCCGGGCGCGTCCACCCACCCCGACGCGTCGGGCCACCCGGGGTCCCGGGCCATCCGGGTCGTCGCTCACGTCGTCACGACCCGGGGTCCCGGGCCACCCGGGGGGCAGTCCCGCCCCGGCGTCACCGCCCCGACGCGCCAGAGCCGGCCCGAAGGCCGGCTCTGGATGCGCTCGGTTTCGCCGACTGCGTCCGGCACGGCCCGCCAGGGCCGCCGGTGGCCGTCGGACGGGTTCGTTACTTGTTGGGCTGGGGGGTCACCCGCAGGTACGGCTTCAGGCGCTTGAAGCCCTTGGGGAACTTCTTCTCGGCGTCCTCGTCGGAGAGAGCCGGCACGACGATGACGTCGTCGCCGTCCTTCCAGTTCACGGGGGTGGCGACCGAGTAGTCGGCCGTCAGCTGCAGAGAGTCGAGAACGCGCAGCACCTCGTCCACGTTGCGCCCCGTCGAAGCGGGGTAGGTGAGGATCAGCTTCACCTTCTTGTCCCGCCCGATGATGAACACCGAGCGCACCGTCAGGGTGTCGTTGGCGTTGGGGTGGATCATGTCGTAGAGGTCGGCCACCTTGCGGTCCGGGTCACCGATGACCGGGAAGGCCACGGCCGTGCCCTGGGTCTCCTCGATGTCCTTGTCCCAGGAGCGGTGCGACTCCACGGAGTCGACCGACAGCCCGATCAGCTTGGTGTTGCGCTTGTCGAACTCGGGCTTGGCCTTGGAGAAGGCGGCCAGCTCGGTGGTGCATACCGGGGTGAAGTCCTTGGGGTGGGAGAACAGGATCCCCCACGAGTCACCCAGCCATTCGTGGAAGTTGATCGTGCCGTCAGTCGTGTCGGCCGTGAAATCAGGGGCGATGTCGCCCAATCGGACTGCCATGGTTCCTCCTGCGGGTCGCCTCGAGCGATCTCGGTTTGCGGTGGACGTGCTGTCGACGCGGAGTGTACCGGCTGGTGGGGCAATTGTCGACCGGACAGGTCGGCTTTCAGGTCCGGGGTCCGTCCCGGGGACAGCGCCTCTGGGAGAATGGCCCCGGTTCGGACGGCGATGCCCCGCCGCTCCCGGCATGGAGGTCGGCACCGTGAGCGAGGCCGTGTGGAAGACCGTGGACGTGAGCAGGCACGGCGCGGTCATCGTGGTGACCATCTTCCGGCCCGAGCGGCGCAACGCCGTCGACTCGGCCACCGCCGCCGACCTGCTCACTGCGTTCTCGGTGTTCGAGGAGGACGACTCGGCCTCGGTGGCCGTTCTCACCGGGGCCGGGGGCACGTTCTGCGCCGGGGCCGACTTGAAGGCCTTGTCCGAGGGTGACCGCCGACCGGTGACCGAGGAGGGGCCGGGGCCCATGGGACCCACCCGCCTGGACCTGTCCAAGCCGGTGATCGCGGCCGTGGAGGGGCACGCCGTGGCCGGCGGGCTCGAGCTCGCCCTGTGGTGCGACCTGCGGGTGGCCGCCACCGACGCCATCTTCGGGGTCTACTGCCGGCGCTTCGGCGTCCCCCTGGTCGACGGGGGCACCGTGCGCCTGCCCCGCCTCGTGGGCCAGAGCCACGCCATGGACATGGTCCTCACCGGCCGGGGCGTCGAGGGCCCCGAGGCCCTGCACATGGGGCTCGTCAACCGCCTGGTGGCGCCGGGACAGGCCCTGCCCGCCGCCATGGCCCTGGCCCAGGAGCTGGCCGCCCTCCCCCAGCGCTGCATGCGCAACGACCGCCGGTCCCTGTTGTGGCAGTGGGGCCTCCCCGAGCCCGACGCCCTCGTGCTCGAGACCCGGTTCGGCCAGGACACCATCGCCAGCGGCGAGTCCATCGAGGGCGCCGCTCGCTTCGCGGCCGGTGGCGGGCGCCACGGCACGACATTGGCGACGGGCACGGGCACCGAGATAGGCGGGCCCGGGGGCCCGGCCAGTTGAGCGCGGCGCTACCCGAGCCCGCACCGGCGCGCCGACCCTCGCGGTGGTCGCCACCGCCGAAGCGCGCCGCGCGCGTCCCCGGCGACGACGTCGTGGCCGCCTTCGATTTCGACGGCACCCTCACCGACGGGGGCAGCGTGTGGCGCTTCCTCTCCGCCCTGCGGGGCCGGCCCCGCGTCCTGGCGGCAGGTGTGGCTCTGGCGCCGCTCATGGTGCGCGCCGCGCTGTTCGGGGGACCGGCGTCCGACGTTGCCAAAGAGGCGCTCTTCCGGCGCACGTTGGCGGGCCTCGACGCCGCCGACGTCACGGCTCGGGCGGCCACCTTCGGACGCGCCCACTACGCCCGTCGGGCCCGGATCGAGATGCGGGCCCGGCTCGACTGGCACCAGCGACAAGGCCATCGCATCGTCATCGTGTCGGCCTCGCCCGAGTACTACGTGAAGCCCGTGGGCGAGGACCTCGGCGTCGACGGTGTCGTCGCCACCCGGTTGGAGGTCGACGCCGACGGCAGGCTGACGGGCCGCTTCGAGGGCGCCAACTGCCGCGCCGAGCAGAAGCGGGACCGGCTGGAGCAGTGGCTGGAGGCATCGCAGCGTCGGGCCTCCGACGGCGTGGGTGCACGCGTCGGCGACGCCGCTCGGGCTGAGGGCGAACGGCCCTTTGTGTGGGCCTACGGCAACAGCGCCGGCGACCGCGCCATGCTCGAGGCGGCCGATATCGGCGTGGACGCCGGTCGTCTGGGGCGGTGGGGCAAGCTGCGCGGCTTCCGCCGCATCGGCGACGTTCTCACCGCCTGGTGACCTCGGGCGCGCCCTGCCTGGTGGCTTGGAGCGCGTGGTGCGCGGTGTCGGTGAACGGGGCAGTGTCCCGGTCCTGCTAGGTTGTTCCCATACCGGTCGTTCCCCGACCGGTCGTCGGCACCTTCGCCGCGTGGCCCGCTTCGAGCTCCTGTCGAGTCGGCCTCCCTCTTCCGACTGGAGCTTCGTTGCACACGTCCTTCTCAGATCTCGGCGTCCCTGAACGCCTGGTGACCCGCCTCGCCCGGCAGGGGATCACGAGTCCCTTCCCCATCCAGAGCGCCACCATCCCCGACGCCCTGGCGGGCCGGGACGTGTGCGGCCGGGCACCGACCGGCTCGGGCAAGACCATCGCCTTCGGCGTGGCGGTCGTGAGCGCGGCCACCGGATCGCTCTCCCGCCGGCCCCGGGCGCTCGTGCTCGTCCCCACCCGGGAGCTCGCCGCCCAGGTCCAGGGCGAGCTCGCCCTCCTCGCCGGCGACAACGGCCGGCGCACCCTGGCCGTGTACGGCGGCACCGGGTACGGCGCCAGCCGCAAGGCACTCGAGCGTGGCGTCGACATCGTCGTGGCCTGCCCGGGGCGCCTCGAGGACCTGCTGCAGCAAGGGGTGCTCAGTCTGGCCGACGTCCAGACGGTGGTCGTCGACGAGGCCGACCGCATGGCGGACATGGGCTTTCTCCCCGCCGTCCGGCGCCTGCTCGACAAGACCTCGTCCCGGCGCCAGGTGCTGTTGTTCTCCGCCACCATCGGGCGTGAGGTGGAGACGCTGGTCGCCTCCTACCAGCACGACCCCGTCCGTCACGACGTCGTCGCCGACGAATCGAGCGTCGGTGCGGTCGCCCACGTCTTTTGGCGGGCGGAGCGCTCCGAGCGTGTCCGCCTGGCGGCCCGGCTGGTGAGCCAGCACGGGCGCGCCGTGGTCTTCTGCCGCACGCGGCGCGGTGCCGACCGGGTGGCCAAGCAGCTGACCCAGGCCGGGATCTCCGCCGTGGCCATTCACGGCGACCGCACCCAGGCCCAGCGCGAGCGCGCCCTGGCCGCCTTCTCCCAGGGACGGGCGCACGCCCTGGTGGCCACCGACGTCGCCGCCCGTGGCATCCACGTCGAGGACCTGCCCTGCGTGGTGCACTTCGACCCGCCGACCGACGCCACCGACTACCTCCACCGGTCGGGGCGCACCGGGAGAGCGGGACGCGACGGCACCGTCGTGTCGTTCGTGACCGACGCCGACCACGCCACGGTGCGCGGCATGCAACGGACGCTCGGTCTGGCCCAGGGCTTCGACGCACCCGACGGACCCTCCACCGCCACCGTCACCACCGCCCTGAGCGCACTGCAGTCCTCCGGCGTGAAGGACGCGCCGAAGGGCGGTGGCACCACGCGCTCCGCCCGCTCCTCGCAAGGGGCGGGGGCGGCGCATGCCGCGGGGCGCGGTGGGCCGCGACGCAGCGGCGGACGGGGGCGCGCCGGCGCTTCGACGCCGAAGCAGGCCGGCGCCACGGGCTTCGCCCAGCCCCGGCGACCGTCGGCACCGGGACGCAAGGGCCGCCCGCAGTACAAGCGCGCCGGCTGACCGCTGCTCAGCGCCTCTCGAGCACGGCCACGTACGCCTCGGCGGGCGACGACCCCACCACCTCGGTGACGTGCCACCCCGTTCCCCGCACGAGCTCGCGCAGGTCGGCGCGTGACACGAAGAGCCAGTCGAACCAGGGCGTGACCCAGCGCCGGTAGCGGGTGCGCACCCGCACCTGGCCCGGCATGCGACCCCGGGCCCGATTGCGCTGGTAATAGGCGCGGTCGAGCGCGGGGGCACCGCCGCAGTAGGGGTTGGTGCTCTCGGCCAGGATGCGGGTCCCGGGGGTGGCGTGGCGCGACCATGCCTTCAGCACGCGCCGGGTGCGCTCGGGTGTGCCGAACATGCCGAAGTTGTTGCCGAACAGCACGATGGTGTCGAACGCCGCCACGCGCTGTCCGAGGTCGTCGGCGCTCGTGCACCACACCTGCCGCACCCCCCGCAGGCGCGCCGCCCGTGCTGCGAGCGGTGACGAGTCGAGGCCCACCACGTCGAGACCGCGGTCCTGGAGGTGCAGCGCCACCCGGCCCGCCCCGCACCCCACGTCGAGCACCCGGCCACGCGCCAGGGCCGTGGCTCTGCGCTCGGCCGGTTCCCAGTCCGAGAACGGCGCCAGGTAGACCTCGTAGCCGGCACCGACGTCGTCGAAGCCGTCGTCGCGCTCGATGATCTCGGGCTCGGTGCCGCCCCTGGTCCATTCGAGCAATGCCCGCCCGAAGGCGTCGGAGCCCTCGGTCATCCGGCGGGCATGGGGAAGATGTGCGCCTCGCCGCCGCTGCGGGCCATGGCGTCGGCCCGCTCGGCCTCGCTCATGGCGTGGGCCTCTTCGACGCGCGCCGCGGCGGCGATGGTGGCGGCGGCCAGCCGGGGCTCGCTCGGGGTGCACAGGGCGTCCACGCCGGGCGTGCCCAGCACGAAGCGCACGGCCCGGGCGATGTCGTCGCCGTCGGTGTAGGGCTCGTACCACGTGGTGGTGGTGTGCGGCCGCTCCCCCCACGGGCGTGCCGCCACCGCCTTGATGGCCATGACGCCCACGTCCCGGGCCCGGGCGTCGGCGATGAGGGCCTCGGCATCGGCGCGGTATGCGGTGTCCGCCCACAGCCGGGGATTGACCGGGAACATGACGGTGTCGAGGTCGTAGCGCCGCAAGGCCTCGCGCTGCGCCGCGGGCGTGGTGAGCTCGTGTCCGGTGATGCCCACGTGGCGGCACAGGCCCTCGTCACGTGCAGCCAAGAGGACCTGCACCGCCGCGGCACGCGCATCGAGCTCCTCGAGGCTGGTGACGGCGTGCAGCTGGTAGAGGTCGAACCACGCACAGCGAAGCGCCGTGAGCGACTCCTCGAGCTGGGCGCGCACCCCGCCGGGGTCGTGGCGCATCGTCTTGCAGGCCACGAAGAGCCGGTCGCGCACCGGGGGCAACAGGGGGCCGAGCAGCTCCTGGGCCCGCCCGTAGCTGGGAGCCACGTCGAGGTGGTTGACACCGGCGTCGAGGGCGGCCGTGAAGCTCGCCGCCGTCACGTCGGGATCGGTGCCCCAGAACGCCGCCCCACCGAGGATCGCCACCGAGGACCGGTGTCCCGTTCGCCCCAGTCGGCGCGTGAGCACGGCCGCACCCTATCCGCCCCGGGGGCGCCGCGGCCGGTCCCGCGCCGCCTCACCCCGACGCGGTCGCGCCCCCCACCACGGTGCCCGTCCATCCGGGCACCGCCGTCGTGACGTCGCCGAATTGCGGTGCGTCGCCGAAGTCGACCGCCTGACCCCCTCTGCCGAGCACGAGGTACCCGAGACCGGTGTGGGTGGCCAGGAGCGCGGCGCCGGGCGCGTGCAGCCCGATGCCGGGCAGCGAACCTTCGTACCCGGCGTCACCGAAGGCGAACACGCCGCCGTCGGCGGCCACCAGCCAGTAGCCCCCGCCGTCGGGTGCGGCGGCCATGCCCACCACCGGCGCGTTCAGGTGGGTGGCACCGAGCGACCCGTGGAACCCGGCGTCACCGAAGGAGAAGATGCCGCCGTCGGACGCCACCTCCCAGTACCCGGCGCCGTCGGGGGTGACGGCCATGCCCACCACAGGGTCGTTCAGGCGCGTGCCCCCCATCGAGCCGTGGAACCCGGCGTCACCGAAGGAGAAGATGCCGCCGTCGGACGCCACCTCCCAGTACCCGGCGCCGTCGGTCGTGGCCGCCACACCCACCACAGGGTCGTTCAGGCGCGTGCCCCCCATCGAGCCGTGGAACCCGGCGTCACCGAAGGAGAAGATGCCGCCGTCGCCGGCCGCCAACCAGTAGCCGCCGGCGTCGGGCGTGGCGGCGATGCCCACCACGGGGGCGTTCAGGTGCGTGCCGCCCATCGAACCGTCGAACCCGGCGTTGCCGAAGGCGAACACGCCCCCGTCGGCGGCCGCCATCCAGTAGCCGCCCACGCCGCCACTGGGCTGGCTCGTCACCGCGAACCAGTTGGACTGCACGCCGTCGGCGGCGAACTGGGCGGCGAAGGCATTGCCGGTCACCGACACGTTCCCGGCGCTCCCCTGCACCGTCATCTCCACCACGCGGCCCCCCAGATCGCCCAGGCCGTTTCGCTGCGACACACCGACGGAGATGAGCGTGCCGATCTGCGGGTAGGCGCTCTCCACGGCGGCCACCGGGATCTGGGCCTGCCAGCTGTGGTGCGGGTTGCAGGCCCCCGCCACGCACACCGCGTCCTGCGGATCGGGCTCGGCCGCGAACGTGCCGGGGGCGCTGTAGCCGCCGGTGGACGAGGAGTACTGGGTCTGGGCCACGGTGCCGCCGGGCATGAGCACGACGGTGTCGCTCGTGTCGGTGACGGCGGTGTCGGTGAGGGCGTTCTCGTTGGCCACGCCAGGATAGGACTGGCACGACGTATCGCAGATGTCGGCATAGCCGAAGTAGCCCTGCAGGGCGCCGTAGGTGCTCATCACGTAGGACCGCGACGCCACGGCCTGCGCCTCGAGCTCCTGGAAGCCCCACGGCTCGCCCTGGGGACCGGCGGCGCCGAGCGCCCCCCAGCTCACGGGGGACTCCGACGGCGTCACGTCCGCCACGTACTGGCCCAGTGCGACGATGTCGACGGTGCGGGGTTGCCCGGCGGAGTTGGTGACGCCTTCGAAGCTGCCCCGGGCGTAGAGGTTGCCGCCCCCCTGGCACAGCTGGAGCAGCTCGGCGTCGAGGCCCGGCCCCGGCGCCGTGGGGAACGGCGCGGCCGTGACGGGCGAGGCAGTGGGGCCGGACACGTCCGTCTCGATGAGCGACCAGCTGGGCCCGGCGCAGCCGGTGGCCCCGAAGACGTTCCACAGCCCGCTCGTGCCGGTGGCGATCTGGAACATCACCGCCCCATAGGTGCCCCCGGGGCCGAAGGTGTCGGCCGTGCCCGTCACCGTGAAGGGCGAGCCCGAGGTGACGATCACGGTGTTGCCGGCGTTGGCGGTGACGGCCACCTTCACCGGGGTGGACCCGTCGCTCCAGCCGTCGGGCAGGGTGCCGATCGACGTGGTGCCACCGCCGGCCAGCGTGCCGTAGGCGTCCGACAGGATCTGGGTGTACGAGGTCTGGGCCAGGGCGTCGCCCAGGGCTCCCCACTGCCCCATGCCCGTGCCGGGACCCCAGCCGTGGCCCGTGAGGGTGACGTCGGCAGAGGGATAGGCCGAGGCGGCGGGCACCGCCACGGCGTAGACCCCGGCCGCCACCACGACGGCGCCGAGGAGGGCGGCGACCCGGGCAGGGGCGCGTCGGGGTCGGGGGGAGGCATCCGGGATCCCCCGATGGTACCGACCACCGGGAGCCCCCGGGCGGACCGCCCTGGTGGTCGCCGCCCCGGAGGTATATCGTTATACGTACTAGCGGCCGGCGACCGTCGCCCGTGTCGTGCCGACCGAGGAGGAAGCCGGTGCCGAGGCATGCCGAGGACCCCCGCTGGACCGACCCCGGACTGCTCGTCATGGGCAGCCTGGCCGGCGGCCCCAAGCACGGGTACGCCATGGTCCAGGACGTGGAGGAGACGACCGGGGTGCGCCTCGGTCCAGGCACCCTGTACGGCGCCATCTCCCGCCTCGAGGCCCGGGGCCTCATCGAGCCCCTCGACGACGACGACACCCGCCGCCGTCCCTACCGGCTCACGGGGCGGGGGGCGGAGGTGCTCGGCACCCAGCTCGCCTCGATGGCGCGCTTCGCCGGGGTGGGGCGACGACGCCTGGCGGCACACGTTCCCGCCTTCGGAACCGGCACATGAGGGCACCGCGCCGGCAACGGCTCCACGCCATCCTCCTCGCCGCCTACCCCCCCGGGTTCCGGGCCCGCTACGGAGCCGAGCTGGCCGCGGTGGTGGCGGCCGGCGACGGGCGCGTGACGCTCGACCTCGCCCGGGGGGCGCTGCGCGCCTGGGTGGCGCCCCGCTTCGGGCCCCCTGGGGATGACGCCGGTCGGCGCGCCCGCCTCGAGGCCACCACCCGCACCGTCCTGGCGGCGTGGTGCGCCAGCCTGGTCGCCACCGCCGCCTTCTCCAAGGCGGTCGCCGACCCCCCGCTCCCCGGTCTGCGCGGCGTGGCGGGCGCGGCCCACATGACCATGCTGGTGGCCGTCGAGGCGTCGGCCGCCCTGGTGCTGGCGGGTGGACTGGTGACGTGGGGGGTGCTCACATGGCGCGCCGTGCGGGCGGGCCGGCGTGAGGTTGTCGTGCCCGCCCTCGCTCCCGGGCTGATCGTGGCGGCGTGGCTGGGTGTGACGATGCTCGTGTCGCTCTATGCCCGCCATGTCTCGCACCACGGCTCGGCTTCTCTGGCGTGGCCGGGGGGTGCGGTGGTTCTCGGCATCCTGGTGACGTACGTGGCGATCACGCTGGCGGCGGCGGCGGCGTGCGCGCTGGCGGCGGGAGTCGCCCTGCACCGTGCCGGCGTGCGCGTCGAGGTGCTCGCCCGCACCACCGGGGTGGCCGCGCTCGCCGTCGCCGGGGTGGCGGTCGAGACCGTCGCCGCTTCGCTGTGCCTGGTCCGCCTCTTCGCGCCGGCGGGCGGGCTCGATCCCCGCGACGCCGTCTTCGCCACCGGGTCGGTGGCGGTGCTGGTGGCCGTGACGATCATGGGCGCGGTGTCGCTGGCGCGCGGTCTGGGTGCGCTGCGACGCGCCGCTGCCTGAGCCTCTGCGCCGCGGACGACGGCACGCAGCGGGCGAAGGAACGTCGCTCGGATGGCTCCTCAGCGCGCCGGCACGACGCCGTGCTCGAGCACGGCGTGGGCGAAACGTCCGTAGCGGTCGATGATGGTGGGCCAGCGGTAGTTGGCCTCCACGTACGCCCGGCCCCGGGTGCCGAGATGGCGGCGCAGCGCGGGGTCGGTCACGAGGCGATGGATCACCGCCTCGAACTCGAGATAGGAGCCGAACCACAGGCCGCCCCCGGAACGCTCGCAGTGCTCGCGGGTGGCTGCGCACCGGGCGTTCACCACCACGGGCAGGTCCTGGCTCCACGCCTCCATGAGCACGATGGAGAAGGCCTCGTGGGGCGAGGGCTGGACGAAGCCGGTGGCGCCGCGCAGCAGCGCCCATTTCTCGGCCTCGTCGACGGGGCCGGTGACGATGACGTCGGGGTGCGCCGGGGGCTCGGCCGTCACCGGTCCCGCCACCACCAGGGCCAGGGGACCGGGGTTGCGCTCTTTGTACGTGGCGAAGAACGCCCCCAGCATGGTCGTGCCCTTGAAGCCGTCGACCCGGCCGAGGGACAAGAGGTAGGGCCGCTCCCCCAGTGCCGTCACGGCGCCGGGTGCCGCGCCGGAGGCCGACGCGGTGTCGGGCGGGCCTTCGAAGCCGAGACCGATCACCGTCTGGGGCACCTGCGCCACCGGGAACAGGCGCTGCACGAGGGCGCGCTCGCTCCAGGTCTGGAACACGAGCCCGCGCGCCGAGCACATGGGCTGCTCGAACACCGGCAGGTGCAGCGCGGGCTCGTCATGGGCTGCGGGGTGCATGACGGCCCGGTCGGCCACGAGGGGCAGGCCGCGCACCGTCGTGGCGTACAGATAGGGATAGAAGGCGAACAGGTCGCGGTCGCTCGCCACGAGGGCGTCGAGGAGGTCGGGACAGCCCGGCCCCTGCAGCTCGACGAACTCCTCGGCCTCCGCCACGGTGGTGGCGCCGGGGTAGGAGAGGACCCGCTCCGAGAAGGGGAAGAAGCGTGGCGGGCGCCCGGTGGTGCTCCTGAAGCGGTGCACCACCACGCCGTTCAGCACCTCGTCACCCCCGGGGTAGGCGTCGGCCCACGTCATGTGGTCCAGGGCGCACGTCGTGAAGATCTCGACGGACCAACCCAGTTGGCCCACCAGGCGCTCGGCCAGCATCCGGGCGCCGAGCTCGGCGCCGCCCACGATCTCGAGGCCGTAGCGGGGCACGACGAAGGCGTACTTCACGCTGCGCGCCCTTGGTCCCAGGCACCGCCGGCCGCCACCCAGCGCTGCACGACGTCGGCCATCACGGCCCGGGTGCGCGCCAGGCTGAAGTGCTCGAGGCGCGCCCGGCCGGCCGACACCAGCACAGCCCGGGTGTCGTCGTTCGACGCCACGGCGTGCACGGCGGCGGCCACGGTGTGGGCTTCGGCGCTGTCGAGGACCAGGCCACCGTCGCCGATCGTCTCGGGCACGGCGCCGGCGCCGTAGGCGATGACCGGCAGGCCGTGGTGCATGGCCTCGAGCAGCGGCACGCAGAAGCCCTCGTGCTGCGACAGGCTGACGAACACGTCGGCGCTTCTGTAGTAGGCGACCAGCTCCTCGTGCGATACCGCACCAGGAAGGTCGACGGCGTCGCGCAGGCCGAGCGCGCCCACGAGACCGTGCAGGGCGTCGAGGTAGCGGCGCGACGTGCCCCGTCCGACGATCGACAGACGCGCCCCGGGGTCGTACACGGCGCGGTGCACGGCCAGGGCCTGGACCAGCCGGTGCTGCGCCTTGTGGGGCGCGACGGCCCCCACGAACAGCCAGTGGGAGCTGCCCGGTCGCCGTGACCGCGCCTGGGCGGCCATGGTGGCGGTGTCGGGCGTGGCGTCGAAGCTGTCCACGTCGAGGAGGATGGGGGCCACCGTGGTGGACCGGAACCCCCGGGTGCGGAGGTCGGCGGCGTTGAACCACGAGTCGCAGATCCCCACGGCACAGCGCGGCGCCAGCTGGGCCACCTGGACCTGGGCGGCGACGAGCGACAACGCCATGCCCCGGCTCCAGGGACGGAACAGCTCGGGCGGCGTGATGTTGTGGTAATCGAGCGCCAGCGCCTCGCGCCGGCCAATCAGCCAGTCGGCCAGTCCCGACACCGCCGAGAACTGGTACAGGAGGAACCCGTCGCGCCGCGACGGACCCCTGAGCTCCTCGATGAGCTGCACGCGGTCCTCGAGCGACTCGTGCACGGCCAGCGCGTAGATCTCGGAGTTGTACCCGAGGTCGCGCAGCAGGCGCTGCACCTCGAGGGTGTGGGCGGTGGTGGCGTCCCCGGGCACCACCGACGGCACCAGCTGGTGCACGGTCGTGCTCATCGGCTCGCACCGAGGACACCCGGTCGGGCGAGGACCGTCCGGATGGCGTCCACGAAACGCTCCGCCGTGTGCTGCGGGGCGAAGACCTCGAGGCGCCGGCGCCCCGCCGCCACCAGCCGGTCCCGCAGCTCGGCGTCCCCGACGGCGCGCCGCACCGCCGCGGCCACGAGGGCGGGGTCCTTGTCCTGCAGGACGACTGCGGCGTCGCCGGCGGTGGCCGCCACAGCCCCGGCGTCGAAGGCGACCACGGGGACACCGTGGTGCATGGCCTCGAGGAGGGGGAAGCAGAAGCCCTCGTGGTCCGACAGGCACACGAACACCTGCGCGGCGCGGTAGTGGCGGCGCAGCTCCTCGCGGCTCACCGATCCGGCCAACGACACGGCCGCCCCCACCCCGGCGGCAGCGGCGAAGGCCCGCACCGCCTCGGCGTAGCTGGCCACGGGGTGTCCTCCCACCAGGGCGAGCGTGGCGTCGGGGTCATAGGTCCGGCGGTAACAGGCGAACGCCTTCACCACGTCGTGGGCCGCCTTGTGGGGGAGCAGCTTTCCCACGAACAGCCACCGGGCCCCCGATCGGGCGCCGCCGGTGACCGGTTCCGAGGGCGACGCCCCGGCGTCGGGCTCCCCGCCGGACACCTCCACGAAGGGGGGCACCACCGACGTGGAGCGGTAGCCGGCGGCCTTCAGGTCGCGCTCGTTGAAGGCCGACACGGCGATGGCGTGGGTGACACGAGGGACGAGCCGGTGCAGCTGTTGGCGTCCGGTCTCCACCGCCCCCAGCCAGTCCGGCGCCCACTGCCAGAAGAAGCTGGCCGGGGTGAGGTTGTGGTAGTTGACCACGAGCGGCTCACCGCGGCCCATGAGCAGGTCCACCAGGGTGGAGCCCACCGCCAGCTGGTACACGAGGAGCGTCTGCCCCCGCACCACGTGGGCGTCGAGCTCTTCCACGGGGCGGGCCTCGGCGGCGAGGGGGGCGTCGACGTGCTCGACGAACACCTCGGAGCTGAACCCCGCCGCCCGCAGCGCGTCGCGCGCCGCCAGGGTGTGCGCCCCCGACGCGTCGGCCACGTGCAACGAGGGCAGCAGCTGGTGCACGGCCACGGTCATGAGCCGATCCCCATCTCGGCTGCCGCCGTGACGGCGTCGTCGATGGCCCGGCCGAGCGATGCCCGCCCTGCCGGCAAGGAGAACGAGCGCGCCCGCCGGGTACCGGCCTCGATGATGCTGCGGCGCGCATCGCCGTCGGACAGCACCCGGTGCACGGCGGTGGCCAGCGTCATGGGCGCCTTGTCCGCCAGCACCAGGCCGCCGTCACCTACCGTCTCGCCCACCGCGGCGGCGTCGAACGCCACCACCGGCAACCCCACGTGCATGGCCTCCACCAGAGGCACACAGAACCCCTCGTGGTCCGACGCGCACACAAAGACGTCGGCGGACCGGTAGTAGGCGCTCAAAGTGGCGTCGCTCACCGTCCCGGCCATCTCCACCGCTTCGGTCAGGCCGAGTCGGGCCACGAACCGCTCGAGGGCCCGGTGGTAGTCGGTGCCGAGCGAGGAGCCCACCAGCAGCAGCCGGGCGTCGGGATCGAAGAACCGGCGGTAGCAGGCGAGCGCCTTGACCAGATCGTGCTGCGCCTTGTGCGGTGACACCCGCCCCACGAACAGCCAGTCCGCTCCCCCGGCCGCACGCCGGCGACCTCGCTTGGCCAGCACGTCCTCGTCGGCGGCGCGGTCGAAGGTGGCCAAGTCCACCAAGGGGGCGACCACGGCGCTGCGGGCGCAACCGGCGGTGGTGAGCTCGGCCTGACTGAACGCCGAGTGGGCGATGCCGAAGAACGACACCGGGGCGAGGGCGCGCAGCTGCTCCAGACCGAGCTCGAGCTCCTCGCGCATCCACGGCGCCCAGCGCCGGACATAAGAAGGGGGCGTGATGTTGTGGTAGTCGATGAGCGTCGGCTCGGGCCGGCGCAGCACCGCCTCGGCCACGGCGCTCCCGGTGGAGTGGTGGAACAGCAGCCACGTGTCGGGGCGCGGGTTGAGGGGCAGGTCGTCGAGGGGGCGGGCCAGGTCGCGCACCTCGGGGTGCGCCTCACCGGCGTAGATGTCGGACGCGAACCCCACCCCCCGCAGCGCGTCGCGCACGTGCCGGACGTGGGTGCCGATGGCGTCGTTTGCAGCCAGGATGTGCACCACCTGGTCGATGCGCGCCGGGCGCCCCGGACGGGTCATGGCCGGGCCCGGTCCACCGCGGGGACGGCGCCGCCGCCGGGACCCGCCTCGGCGCCGGGAGCCGGTTCGCCGGCCGTCACGGCCTCGTCGATGGCGGCCTCCCACCGGCGGCGGCTGGCGTCGAGGGAGTACTCCCGGCCCCGGCCCTCACCCGCGGCGACCAGGGCCCGGCGGAGCGGATCGTCGGACAGCACCCGGTGCACGGCCGTGGCCAGCTCCATGGGGGACTTGTCATCGAGGAGGAGGGCGGCATCGGCGGCGGTGTCGGCGACCGCCGTGGCGGCGAACGCCACGACCGGCACCCCGAGCGTCATGGCCTCTACCACCGGCACGCAGAAGCCCTCGTGGTCCGAGGCGCACACGAACACATCGGCGGTGGCGTAGTACGCGGCCAGGGTGGCGTCGCTCACCGGGCCGGTCAGGTGCACGGCCGCCCCCAGGCCCAGGCCGGCGGCGAAGCGGCGCAGGGCGCGTGGGTAGTCGTGCCCCATCCCCGCCCCCACCAGGTGGAGGCGGGCCTTCGGATCGTAGAAGCGCCGGTAGCAGGCGAGGGCCTTCACGAGGTCGTGCTGTGCCTTGCTGGGGGTGACGCGTCCCACGAACAACCAGTCCGCCCCGCCGCCCGATCGCTGTTCGCGTCGCGTGGCCACGGTGTCGGGATCGGGGTTCGCCCGCAAAGCGGCAGCGTCGAACAGCGGCGGCACCACGCGCGTCCGGGTGGCGCCGCGCCGGCGCAGCTCGGCCTCGTTGTACGACGAGTCGGCAAAAGAGAAGCGCGCCACGCCGATCAGGTCGTCGAGCTGCCGGCGCCCACTCGTGGCCTCCTCCACCGCCCACGGCACCCACGACCCGAACAGCTCGCCCGGCGTGATGTTGTGGTAGTCGAGCATGACGGGTTCGGGGCGGGCCGCGATGAGGTCGGCGACCGGCGACCCGCTCGACAGGTGGTAGAGCCACCACGTCGCCGGACGGACGCCCGCCGGGAGCTCCGACAGCAGGCGGCACTGGGCGCGCACGTCGGGAAACGTCCCCTCGCACCAGATGTCCGATGCGAACCCCCGGCCCCGCAGGACGTCTCGCAGCTGGAGGATGTGCGTGCCGATGGCGTCGCGCCCACTGAAGGAGGGGACGACCTGATCGATACGCTCGGGCCTCACCGCACCGGTCGCTTGACGGCCAGCACGGCGAAGGCGTCCGCGCCCGCAGAGACCTCGGCGTCGGCGAAGCCCGCCTGGGTCAACAGGTGCACCCATGTCTCGGCGTGCAGTGGGCGCCCCGCCGACAGGTCGGCCGCCACCGGCCCGGCCTGGCGCTCCCACACCGCCGGGGCGGTGCCGATCACCGCCACCGTGGCCCCCGGAGCTAGCTTCTCTTCGGCCAGGCGCAGGATGCGGCGGCGCTCGGTGAGCGACAGGCGGTCGACACAAGCCGACAGCACCAGGCCGGCCAGCACCTCGTCGGCCACCGATCCCAGGTGCCCGAGGACGTCGTCGCGCCGGACGTCGGACCCCGCCTGGACGGCGCGGTCCGAGGCGGCGGTACCGGGATCGATCCCGTAGGCGTCGACACCCGACGCCCCCAGCACCTCGAGCAGCGCGCCGTCGCCGCACTCGGCGTGCAGCACCCTTCCGGTCGGGGCACCGGCCGAAAGCCGGGCCACCAGGGTGTCGGCGAAGGGCCGGGGGTCGGCGCCGGGGACGAGCACCTCGTCCTCGGGGAGAGGCGGGGGGGTGAGCACTCCGACGTCGCGTTCGACGTCGCTCAGACGCTCGTCGAGCAGGTGCAGCACCCGCATGGTCGAGGCGGCGAAGTGGTTCACCTGTGTGACGACGTAGTTGACGAACCACGCCTCGGCCTGCCACAGCGACCATTTCACGAAGCCCCGGGGCTGGCGCCGGGGTCCGATGGGCACCTCGATGTCGAAGTAGGCCGAACGGTCTGCCAGCTTGAGCGCCTCGGTGAAGTGGTCGTCGGCCGCACCCGTCGGGGTGAAGCGGGCGAAGAGCTCGTCGAGTCGGCGCTCGTAGCTGGGTGGGAAGTCGCCGGCGGCGCGCCGGCGGCGCACCTCGTCGTCGATCTCCCGGCGCACCCGGTCGAGATAGGCGTGCGTGGCCGCGTCGTCGGCGGCGGTGTCGTCGATGGTCACGGTGTCTCCTCGGATGGATGGCGGTCGTGGCGCGCGGTCGGCCCCCGGGTTCCCCGGGATGCCCTCGGGAGCCGCCCCCGTGTCAGCTCAGGCTCGCCGCCCGGACGTCGATGCGCAGCTCGAGCGCCACGGTCCCCCTCGACGTTCCCGGGTTCATGACCTCGAAGGCCTCCTGTTCGTGCAGATCGTAGATGACACCGACATTGCTCATGATGGAGGCGTTGAGGGTGTACGAACCCTCGAGGAGCGGCATGTGGCTGAACGTGAGGTCCACCCGCCCACGGCCCGGGGCGAGGTCGATGCGCTGCTGCAGGACGAAGTTGTCGGCGCCGAACACGAGGTTGCCGGCTCGGTCGAAGATCTCCACCCCCACCATGACGTCGTCGGTCGCCGCCAGGGCCTCGTAGTCGAGGTGGGCGGTGAGCGACTCGTGGGGAAGGAGATAGTCCCGGGTGCCGACGCCGGGGTGCTCGAGCTCGACGCCGGTGATACGGACCCGGCGGTAGGCCGGCCCCGACAGGGTGGCGTCACCTGTCCCGGACTCCCCCGCCGCCTCGGTCTCGAGCAGATGATCGTGATAGAGCCGGATGGCGTCGACCGCCGTGCCCATGCCGAGCATGCGGCCCGCGCTGAGCACGACAGCGCGGTCGCAGATGACGCGCACGAGGTCGGCGGAGTGGGTCACGAACAGGATCGTCCTGCCCTCGGCTTGGAATTGCTTGATGCGGGCCAGGCACTTGCGCTGGAAGTTCTCGTCCCCCACCGCCAGCACCTCGTCCACGACCAGCACATCGGGGTCGACGTTCACGGCCACCGCGAAGCCGAGCCTGACGAACATCCCCGAGGAGTAGAACTTCACCTGGTTGTCGATGAATTGCTCGAGCTCGGCGAAGGCCACGATGTCGTCGAAGCGCCGATCGACCTCCTTGGTCGACAAGCCGAGGAGCGAGGCGTTCAGGTTGATGTTGTCGCGGCCCGACAGCTCGGGCTGGAACCCCGCCCCCAGCTCGAGCAGTGCGGCCAGGCTCCCCCGCACCACGACCTTGCCCTCGGTGGGCTGGAGGATCCCGGTGGCGCACTTGAGCAGGGTCGACTTGCCCGAGCCGTTGCGTCCCAGGACGCCGACGGTCTCTCCCCCCGTCACCTCGAAGTTGATGTCTCGCAGCGCCCAGAAGTCCTCGTGGGGATTGCGCCCGATGTGCATCATCCGCTCTTTGAGCGACTGGTACTTCTCCTGGTAGAGGCGGAAGCGCTTTGACACTCCCACCACGTCGACCGCCACCGCCACGTCGGCTCAGAGCTCCTCGGCGAAATTGCCCTCGAGACGCCCGAAGACGACGAGGGCCCCGAGCAAGAGCACGAGTGAGATTCCGAGCACCGCCAGATCCGCCAACAGGTACCAATGCGTTCCGTACGTGGCGAGCATCGGCTCGAGCGGATGCGGCTTGATCGTGCTGCGAGCGATGGGCACGGCGTAGAAGACACGCTGGAAGGTCATCACCACCGGTACGACGGGATCGAGGAAGTAGAGCCACAGTATGTGGTGCCGCCGCAATTCCGTGGCGGCCTGGGCAAAGCGGTAGATGGCCGGCGTGGCCCAGAACCAGGCGTTGAGGATCACTTCGACCAGATGCATCGTGTCGCGTAGATAGACGTTCACCGCCGACAGGAACACCGACAGCGCCGAGGCCAGCACCACGATCGCAGCGAGGGCGGGGATGAGCAGCCACATGTCGCCCCAGGCGGGCCGGTGCCAGAAGACGACCATGAAGCCGACCAGCACGATCGACTGGAACAGGAAGAACATGAACGCCGAGCCGACGGCGGCGAACGACAGCACCTCGCGGGGGAAGGCCACTTTCTTGACGATGCCGCCGTTGTTGACGATCGTGCTCGTCCCCGTGAGCACAGCAGTGAGGAACAGGTTCCACACCAGGATGGCGGAGAACATGTAGATGACGAAGTTGGGGATGCCGTTGGGGAGGAAGAAGGTGAACAGCACGTAGAACACGGCCAGGTTCATGGCCGGGTTGAGCATCGACCACAAGAACCCGAGCACCGAGTTCTTGTACTTGACCTTGATCTCCTTGCGGACCAGGAAGCCGAACAGCTCCCGGGACCGCCACACCTCGCCCAGCCGGCGCCACACGCTGACCCGGGCCGCGATCTCCCGTGTGGGCTTGATGCCGCGCTCGGCGGCCCTGGCCATGCGCTCGGCCAGCTCGCGCTGGCGCTCGGCCAGGGCCGAGGTGCCGAGTGTGTCCGCGCCGCGCCCTGAACCGCTCCGCGTCGGGTCGGACTCGGACTGACCGGGGCCCGCCTCCGACTGGAGGTCGGTCATCGTGACGCTCCCGTCCGCCCCCGTTCGGTGCTCAGCGGGTGGCCGCCTGCGGTGAAGAGTGCTCGATCACGCGGTCGATGAACCCGTAGTCCTTGCCCTCCTCGGCGGTGAACCAGCGGTCGCGGTCGGAGTCGGCCTCGATGCGCTCGAGGGGCTGGCCGGTGTGGAAGGCGATGCGCTCGGCCATCATGCGCTTCAGGTACACGATCTGCTCGGCCTGGATGGCGATGTCGGCCGCCTGGCCCTGCATCTGGCCCGAGGGCTGGTGCATGAGGATCCGGCTGTGGGGAAGGGCGAAGCGCTTGCCGGGCTCCCCCGCGCACAGGAGGAACTGGCCCATGGAGGCGGCCAGGCCCACGCAGATGGTGCTCACGTCGCAGCTCACGTACTGCATGGTGTCGTAGATGGCCAGGCCGTCGGTGACCGAACCCCCCGGCGAGTTGATGTAGAGCGCGATGTCCTTCTCGGCGTTCTCGGCCGCCAGGAGCAGGAGCTGAGCGCATACCTGGTTGGCCACCACCTCGTCGATGGCACTGCCCAGGAAGATGATCCGCTCCATGAGGAGCCGCTGGAAGACGTCGGCCGATGCCAGGTCGGGGAGCTTGCCCGTCCGCATCGAGACGCCCGGGACGGATAACGGGGCAGGTGGGAAGGGGGGAGGGAGGCTTGCCATGACACGAGGCTACCCGGGATGCCGGCCCCGGTCGGCCACGCTCGGACAGGCGCCGGTTAGGCTCGGCGCGTCCGGCACACGGCTATCAGCGCCGCCGCCGGCCACTGCGGGCGTGGCGGAATTGGTAGACGCGCGGGGTTTAGGTCCCCGTCCCCTCGGGGGTGGAGGTTCGACTCCTCTCGCCCGCACCGGCCTCCCGGGTGGAGGCCGTCGTGTCCGGGGCAGGGGTGGCGACCTGCTCCAATGGTGGGGTGATCACCGGCCGCGCCGTCACCATCGAGATCGGTGGCAGAACGCTCGTGCGCGACGCCTCGTTCCTGGTGGGCCCGGGCGACAAGGTGGGTCTGGTGGGGCGCAACGGCACGGGGAAGTCCTCGCTCGTGTCGCTCATCTGCGGGCCACCCCCACCCCACCTGCGCACCGCCGGCGACATCGTGGTGCAGGGCTCGATCGGCTTCCTCCCCCAGGTACCGGCCCCGGGCGGGCTCGGGCTCGAGGCCACAGGGCTGTCACACGTGCTGTCGGCCCGGGGGCTCGACCGCCTCGACGACGAGCTGCACGCCGCGCAGCGCGCCCTTGCCGAGGACCCCACCGAAGAGGTCGTGGCGCACTTCGCCGAGACCGAGGAGCGCTACCGCCTGGCGGGTGGGTACACCCTCGAGGGCGACATCGCCCGCCTGGCCGACGGGCTGGGGCTCCCCCAGGACGCCTTGTTCAACGACATCGACGGCCTGTCCGGAGGCCAGCGCCGGCGCGTCGACCTCGTCCGCGTCCTGTTCGCCCGGCCCGACACCCTGGTGCTCGACGAGCCCACCAACCATCTCGACCTGCATGCAAAGCGGTGGCTCACGGCCGAGCTCGAGCGCTACCCCGGGGCCTTGCTCGTCATCAGCCACGACATCCGCCTCCTCGACCGCACCATCACCAAGGTGCTGCACCTGTCCGACGGGACGCTTCGCGAGTTCACGGGCAACTACACCTCGTTCCGGGCGCAGCTCGGTGCCGACACCGAGCGCAGCGAGAAGAAGCGCTCCCTCGAGGACCGCGAGATCCGCCGTCTCTCCACATTGGCCGACTCCATGCGGGCCAGCACCGCGGGCCGGGCCCGCAAGGCCAAGGTGCTCGACCGGCGCGTGGAAGGGCTCAAGGAGGACCGCACACAGGTCATGAAGCGCGAGCGCACCGTCACCTTCCGTCTGCCCGTGCCGTCGCGTGCCGGGGCGATCCCTCTGACCGTGCGCGGCATCGGCGTGTCCTACGGGACCAAGAAGGTGCTCCTGCACGTCGACTTCGTCGTCGGACGTGGAGAACGGGTGGTGGTGATCGGGCGCAACGGCGCCGGCAAGAGCAGCCTGCTGCGTTGCCTGGCGGGGGTGCAACGGCCGAGCGCCGGGGACGTCGAGCTCGGGTACAACGTCGCCATCGGCTACTTCGCCCAGGAGCACGAGCAGCTCGACCCCGATCGCCGCGCCCTCGAGCAGATCGACGACGGCGTCCTGCGCACCGTGGGCGAGCGACGGGCGCTGCTCGGCTCGTTCGGGCTGACCGGCGGCGTCGCCGAACAGCTCCCCGCCTCGCTGTCGGGAGGTGAGCGGGCCAAGCTCAGCCTGGCCATGCTGTCGGCAGGACGTTCCAACCTCCTCGTCCTCGACGAGCCGACCAACAACCTCGACCCTGCCTCGGTGCAGGCCGTGGGGACGATGCTCGGCGCCTGGCCCGGAACGGTGCTGGCCGTCAGCCACGACCGCCCCTTCGTCGACGCCCTGCGCCCCACGCACGCGCTGCACCTCCCCGAGGAGCGCTACGACCTGTGGCGCGACGAGTACCTGGAGGACGTGGAGCTGCGGTGACGCGCTACGTCGCCATGCTGCGGGGGGTCAACGTGGGCGGGCGCACCCGGTTGGCCATGGCCGACCTGCGACGGGTGGTGGCCGACCTCGGGCACGACGACGTGGAGAGCTACATCCAGAGCGGCAACGTCGTGTTCGGGTCGAGGGCCGCCGCCTCGGGGCTGGGCCCGGCCATCGAGCGCCACCTGGAGCAGGAGCTCGGCCTGACCGTCTCGGTCCTGGTGCGGTCGCACGCGCAGCTGACCGACGTCCTGAGCGGCAACCCGTTGTCCGGCCCGGGCCGCGACCCCTCGCGGCTGCACGTGACGTTCCTGTCGGCCCGCCCGGCGCCGGGGCGGTCGACCGCCATCGACGCCGACGCCTACCGACCCGACGAGTTCGTCGCCCGCGGCCGCGAGGTGTACGTGCACTGCCCCAACGGCTACGGGCGGACCAAGCTCACCAACACCTTCTTCGAGCGGGCGCTCGGGGTGAGCGCCACCACCCGGAACCTCAAGACCGTCGTCGAGTTGGCGCGCCGCTCCTCCTAGCGCGCCCGGAGGGCCCCGCCACCAGCCCTCGCCACAGGCCTCGAAACCTTTCAGCGGGCGCACAGGTGACCCTGACGGGACCCACGGTGGCCCTCCGGACAATGGCTCTGTGCTCGAGACCACGGAACTGCGCCCCGGGACCACGCCCCGGCCGGGGACCGCCGTGGAGCAGTGGGCGGATCCCCGGCCGCCGCAGCCGGACCCCGAGCCGCCCCAGGTGGACGTCGTCGTCCCCGTCTACAACGAGGAGACGGACCTGGAGGCGAGCATCCTGCGCCTCCACGCCTACCTCACCGGGGCTCTTCCCTTTCGCTTCCGCATCACCGTCGCCGACAACGCCAGCACCGACGGGACCTGGGCCATCGCCCGTTCCCTGGCGCACCGGCTCCCCCACGTGGTGGCCGTGCACCTGGCCGAGAAGGGCCGGGGACGGGCCCTGCGCCAGGTCTGGTCCACGAGCGACGCCGCCGTCCTCGCCTACATGGACGTGGATCTCTCCACCGACCTGGCCGCGCTGCTCCCGCTCGTCGCCCCGTTGGTGTCGGGGCACAGCGATCTCGCCATCGGCACCAGGCTGGCGCGGGGCGCCCGGGTGGTGCGCGGGACCAAGCGCGAGGTGATCTCGCGCCTGTACAACCTGCTCCTCCACGCCACGCTGGCGGCGCGCTTCTCCGACGCCCAGTGCGGGTTCAAGGCCATCCGTGCCGACCGGGCGCGTGCGCTACTCCCACTGGTGCAGGACACGGGATGGTTCTTCGACACCGAGCTGCTGTTCCTGGCCGAGCGGGCCGGCATGCGCATCGCCGAGGTCCCCGTGGACTGGGTCGACGATCCCGACTCGCGCGTGGACGTGCTCGACACCGCACTCGGCGACCTCCGCGGCGTGGCCCGCCTGGTGCGCGGCGTGGTGTCAGGGCGCCTGCCCCTGGCGACGCTGCGCCAGTCGACCGAGGCCGAACGGGCGGTGCGCGCCCCGGCCGGTCTCGTCGGACAGCTGGCGCGGTTCTGTGCCGTGGGCGTGGCGAGCACCGTGGCCTACGTCGTGCTCTACGTGCTCCTGCGCCAGGGGATCGGCGCCCAGCCGGCCAACGCCCTGGCCCTGCTCGTCACCGCCGTGGCCAACACCGCCGTCAACCGCCGCGTGACCTTCGGCGTGCGAACCCGGGCCTCCCATGCCCGTCACCAGGCGCAGGGACTCGTCGTCTTCGGCGTCGGCCTCGCCCTCACGAGCGGTGCCCTCGCCCTCTTGCACGCCACCGCCCCGGCGGCGGGGCGCGCCGCCGAGGTCGTCGTGCTGGTGGCGGCGAACGTCGCCGCCACGGTGGTGCGCTTCGTCCTGTTCCGCTCGTGGGTCTTCCACCGGTCGACCCCCCGTCCCCCGGCCGTCGCGCCGCCAACACCGAGGAGCGCATGATGACCACCGACGTGCTGCCCGACGTCGTCACCGTCCAACGCGTGGACGTGCCCCGCGCCCCCGGCGGGGGCGACGACGACGGACCCGGGACACGTCACCCCGGCCGGGTCCGGCGCGTGTGGCGGGGGCGTCCCGAGGACCCCGCCTGGGTCCGTCCCGCGCTCGTGGTCCTGCTGGCGGGCACAGCCGTGCTGTACCTGTGGGGCCTCGGCGCCTCGGGCTGGGCCAATTCCTTCTACTCGGCCGCCGTGCAGGCGGGCACGCGGAGCTGGAAGGCGTTCTTCTTCGGGTCCTCCGACGCGGCGAATTTCATCACGGTGGACAAACCGCCGGCGTCGTTGTGGGTCATGGAGCTCTCGGCCCGCATCTTCGGCCTCAATTCGTGGAGCATCCTCGTGCCCCAGGCCCTCGAAGGGGTGGCGGCGGTCGGCGTCCTCTACGCCACGGTCCGCCGGTGGTTCCGCCCCGGGGCGGCGCTGCTGGCCGGTGCCGTGCTCGCCACCACCCCCGTGGCGGCGCTCATGTTCCGCTACAACAACCCCGACGCGTTGCTGCTCCTGCTCCTCACGGTTGCCACCTACGCCACGGTGCGGGCGCTCGAACGGGCCTCCACCGTCTGGCTGGTGCTCGCCATGGCCGCCGTCGGCACCGGCTTCATCACCAAGATGATGCAGGCCTTCCTCGTGGTCCCCGCCATCGTCCTCGTCTACCTGGTGGCCGCCCCCACGCCGCTGCGGCGCCGGATCGGCCAGCTGGCCGTGAGCGGCGTGGCCCTGGTGGTGGCGGCGGGCTGGTGGGTGGCTGCGGTACAGCTCACCCCGGCCGCCGACCGGCCCTACGTCGGAGGATCACAAGACAACAGCGTGCTCAACCTCATCTTCGGCTACAACGGCTTGGGCCGGTTGTCGGGGAACGAGAGCGGCAGCGTGGGCGGTGCCGGGGCGGCCGGGTCGCGGTGGGGCCCCACGGGGTTGCTCCGCTTCTTCACCGACGATTTCGGCAGCCAGATCTCGTGGCTGCTCCCCGCCGCACTCGTCCTGGCGGTGGCGTGCGTGTGGCTGTGGCGCCGGCACCCCCGCACCGACCGGCACCGTGCCGCGGTGATGCTGTGGGGCGGATCGCTCGTCGTCACCGTGCTCGTCATCAGCTTCGCCCAGGGCATCATCCACCCCTACTACTCAGTGGCCGTCGCCCCCGCCATCGGCGCGCTGGTGGGGATGGGGGCACAGACGATGTGGGAACGTCGCCACACCCTCGGCGCCCGCGTCGTCCTGGCCGTCACCGTGGCGGGCACGGCGGTGTGGGCCTACGCCTTGATGGACCGCGCCCCCACGTGGATGCCGTGGCTGCGCGTGGCGGTGCTCGTGGTCGGTGTCGCCGCCGCCGTGGCCCTCGTGGCCGTGTCCACACGCCCGGGACGGTGGGCGCTCGTCATCGGTGCCGCCGGCCTGTGCGCCGCCCTGGCCGGCCCGGCCGCCTACGCCCTCGACACCGCCGCCACCCCCCACGCCGGCGCCATCCCGTCGGCCGGGCCCACCCCCACGGGCGGCACGGGCGGACCAGGCGCCGCGGGCGCCCCCGGCGGGCCGGGAGGGTTCGGCCCAGCGGGGGCTTCCCCCCGCGCTGGGGGCTTCCCCGGTGGCCGGGGCAACGGCTTGCCCGTTCCCGGCGGCGCCTCGACCGCCACCGGTGGCGCCGGGACGGCGGCTCCCCCCGGTGCTGCAGGCTTCCCCGCCGGCGCCACGTCGACGGCCGGCGGCGTGCGTCCGGGCGGCTTCGCCCCCGGCGCACCCGGGGCGGCCGGGGCGGCGGGTCGCGGTGCAGCGCGTGGCTTGGGCGGTGCAGGCGGCGTCGGCGGTGGCTTCCTGTCCATCAGCACGCCCGGAAAGAAGATCGTGGCCGACCTGGAGAAAGACGCCTCGCAGTACACGTGGGTGGCGGCCACCGTGAACTCCAACTCGGCCGCCGGCTACCAACTCGCCACCGACGATCCGGTCATGGCCATCGGCGGGTTCAACGGCACCGACCCCGCCCCCACGCTGGCGCAATTCGAGCACGACGTGGCCGAGGGCAAGGTGCACTACTTCATCGCTGGTGGCGCAGGGCCCGGCGGGGGCGGGTCCGGTGACAGCGCCGCGCGCATCACCGCATGGGTGGAGAGCCACTTCCACGCCACCACCGTGGACGGGGTGACGCTCTATGACCTGGCCTCGGCATGACCTGGCCTCGGCATGACCTGGCCTCGGCATGACCTGGCCTCGGCATGGTGACCGTCAGGCGGAGATTGTCACCCGCCCCCGTCGACGCCGATGACCTGTGCCGTGACATACCCGGCACCGGGGGAGCACAAGAACCGCACCACGGCGGCCACGTCCTCGGGCCGGCACACCCGCCCGAAGGGGGCGGTGGCGTCCATGGAGGTGATGTCGGGGACCCCCATGGCCCGCATGAGCCGACGGCCCATCTCGGTCACCACCAGTCCGGGGGCCACCACGTTGACGTGGATGCGGTTGCGCCGCTCCTCCTTGGCCAGGGTCACCGCCAGCGCCTCGAGGGCCGCTTTCGCCATGTTGTACGGGGCGCTGTTGGGAGCCAGGATGCGGGCCGCGGCGCTCGACACGAACACGATGTGGCCGCCGCCGCGGGCGCGCAGCGCCGGCACAACCAGGCGGCACAGGTGATGCGCACCAACGGCGTGCACCCCCATCACGCGCTCCACCTCGGTGGGGTCGGTGTCCACCACGTCCTGGCCGCGGCTGGCGATGCCGGCCGCGTGGACCAGGGCGTCGAGGGCGCCGAAGTCCGACAGGACCCCCTCCACCATGGCCCGGTCGTCGTCGAGGACGTCGACCGAGGCGCGGTAGGCGACGGCCCGGCGACCGAGGGCCTGCACCGCCGTCACGACCTCGCCGGCGGCGTCGACGTCGCGCCGGTAGTTCACGGCGACGTCGTAGCCGTCGGCGGCGAGCGCCAGGGCGCAGGCGCGCCCGATGCCGCGGCTCCCCCCGGTGACGAGGGCGACCTTCTCCGGTGCGCCCGACGCGGCGCTCACCCGGCGGGGCGGAACACCGGCACGTGGAACCCGTCACCGATGTCGGCGAATCCCACCCGCAGCGCCATGCCCACCTGCAGGTCGTCGAAGGCGCAGTCCACCACGTTGGTCATCATGCGTGGCCCCTCGGCCAGGTCCACCACCGCCGCCACGTAGGGCACCCGCTCGTTGAAGGGGGGCAGGTCGTTCTGGTGCACCACGGACCAGGTGTAGAGGATGGCGTCGCCGCTCGCCTCCTCCCAGCTCACGGTGTCGGCCCCGCACAGGGGACAGAAGGGACGGGGGTAGTAGTGCGCTTCGCCACAGGTGGCGCAGCGCGAGATGAGCAGCCGGCCCTCGGCCACGGCATCCCACCAGGGCTGGGTGAAGTCGTCCGGCGTGGGGAGGTCGAACCGGGTGGACGCCATGTGGGTGCCTCGCTGTGCTCGCTGACCGTGTGGGACCGCCCGGCCGTGTTGACCCTGGCGAGCGCCATCGGCCATGCTGCCCGGGTTCCCGATCCGGCGTCAACGTGGCGCGGGACCCGGCCGCAGCGGCGCCGGAACGGGCTCGCACACCCACCACAGCGCGACACGCAGAACCAGGGAGGACACCTGATGGGCATGCTCGACGGGAAGACCGCCATCGTCACCGGAGCCGGTCGCGGCATCGGGCGCGAAGAGGCCCTGCTCCTGGCGGCCGAGGGTGCCAAGGTGATCGTCAACGACGTCGGGGCCAGCCGCTCGGGCGAGGGTAGCGACGCCAGCCCGGCGGAGCAGACGGTGCAGGACATCAAGGCGGCGGGCGGCGACGCACTGCTGAACGCCGACGACGTCAGCTCGTGGTCGGGGGCCGAGCACCTCGTGGGCCAGGCCGTCGACACCTGGGGCAAGCTCGACATCCTGGTCAACAACGCCGGCATCCTGCGCGACAAGATGAGCTTCAACATGGACGAGTCGGATTGGGACGACGTCATCCGTGTGCATCTGAAGGGCCACTTCGCCACGTCGCACTTCGCCGCCATCCACTGGCGCAACCGGGCCAAGGGGGGCGAGGAGGTGTCGGGGCGCATCATCAACACCGCCTCGGAGGCCGGGCTGTTCGGCAACGCCGGCCAGGCCAACTACGGCGCCGCCAAGGCGGGCATCGCCGCCATGACCATCATCCTCGGCCGCGAGCTGGAGCGCTACGGCGTGACGGTCAACGCCATCTCTCCCCGGGCGCGCACCCGCATGACCGAGGACCTCTTCGGCGAGATGGCCAAGGTGGAGGAAGGAAAGTTCGACGCCTTCGGCCCGGAGAACGTGGCCCCGCTGGTGGCCTTCCTCGCCTCAGACGAGGCGGCCGACGTGAACGGGCAGAACTTCGTGGTGTTCGGCGGCTCGGTGTGGGTGGTGCGCGGTTGGCAGCCGGCGGGCCAGGTGAAGCGCGACAGCCGCTGGACGCCGAAGGAGCTGGCCGACAACAAGGCGACCCTGTTCGCCACCCACTCGTCGGGGCTTCCCCCCTTCAGCTTCTTCTGATCCGGGGGGGCGGGTCCCGGCACGACATCCGCGTTGCCCCGGCGAGGCCCGGCAAACGCTCCGTCGGGCCGTGCCCGCCCCGCTCACGCCGGTGGGACGGGGATCTCCACCGGGTGCCCGCTCACCTCGGCGAACCAGATGATGCCCTCGGACACGAGGTCGAGCTCGAGGCGCAGCGGCTCGTCCCCCGGGCCGGGGGTGGGCACCTCGGTGCTGAAGGCAACCTGGAGCGAGGCACCCGGCTCCACACGCGCGTCACCGGGAAGCGCCACCCGGCCGTGGTCGGCGGCAGGATGCGAGCCCTGCCCGAGCCGCAGGCCGAGGAGCACGGCCCCCTGCCCGGCCGACGACGCCAGCCAGCGGTTGCTCCCGGTGTTGCGGATGTGGCACGTGCCGCGCACGGTGGTGACGCCGTCGCCGCGCTCGATCTCGACACCGTCGAGGGACAGATCGGCCGCCAGCCCCGACACCTCCCGGCTGTCGGTGACCTCGGTGCCGGCCTTGTGCAGCAGGAACATGCGGCGATTGCCGAGGGTGCCCCGCACATGGGCCAGGTGGCGGTAGCCGGCGCGGGCGGCGGCGGGGTGAAGAAGCTCCGCAACGAGCAGGCGGGCGCCACGCAGGCGTCGCCGCAGCGCCACGGCCACGGCGCCCGCTCCAGACAGCGGGACAGCGCCGCCCGCTGCGTCGCCCGCCCCCGGGCCCGGCCCGCCGGAGAGGAAGGCGGCGAACTGCGCGGGGTCCACCCACTGCGGGGCGGGGTTGAACACCCCCACCGACAGACGGTCGAAGCCGCTCCCCCGGGCCCAGCGCCACACGTCCTCGAGAACGAGGTCGAACTCGGGGACGCCGTAGCGACGCATCTCGTGCTGGGACTGCGGATGGCGTGAGTGGTGGGGACCGGGCTCGGAGAAGCCGGCCACACCACCGGGGCGCAGCACGCGGGCCATCTCCTTCAGCACCTCGGCCACGTTGGGCACGTGGTGCAGGGCGTCGAAGCACATGATCCGGTCGATGCTGTCGTCGGGGAGCTGCATGGTGTGCCCGTCGAAGAGCGAGAATTGCGGGGCGGGACGTTCGCCGAACACGGGCTGCTGGGCGAAGCGGCGCCGGCCCAGGTCGAGCATGGCGGCGGACACGTCCATGGCCACCACCCGGCACCCGAGCTGGGTCATGAAGTGGGTGGTCCAGCAGCTCCCGGCGCCGAAGTCGAGCACGGTCATGCCCGGCAGCGGGGCGAGGGCGCCGAGCAGCATGCCGAAGCAACTGAGCACGTCGGGTGCCTCGCGCAGGGTGGAGCAGGGCTTGGCCAGAAGGGCCGTGGGGTCCTCCATCGACCGCACGAGCTCGTCGGCCCGGGCGGCGAGCTGCTCGACGCTCGACGCCGCGGCCAGCACCCGGGCGTCGATCACGTCGTCGGGCCTCGTGCTCGTGCTTGCCAACCTCTGCCCCTTCCACCGACCGGCACCGGCGGGCCCGACAGCCGGACGTGCGTGGCGCCGGGCCCGGCGCACGCGCATGGTAGCGCCGCGGCACGCGACGCCCCGTGGCGCTCGGTACCGTGAGCGTCGTGGGCGGGACGCGATGGGCGACGGCATGGCGGGGGTCGGTGGTCGTGGTGACCGGCGGATCCAAGGGCATCGGCCGCGCCGTGGCGGAGGATGCGGTGGCACGCGGCGCCACGGTGGGGCTCATCGCCCGTCACCGTGACGAGCTCGACCACACCCTGGCCGCCCTGGGCGGTCGCGCCGCCGGAGCCGTGGCGGTGGCCGACGTGGCCGACCGCGCCTCGATCGAGGCGGCGCTGGCCGAGCTCACCGAGACCCTCGGTGCGGTGGACATCCTCGTCAACAACGCCGGCCTCGGCTCGGCCGGCACCGTCACCGACGTGCCGGTGGAGGCCTTCGAGCGGGTGATGGCCGTCAACTACCTGGGGACGGTGTACGCCACCAAGTTCCTGCTCCCCGGGATGCTCGAGCGCGGGCGCGGCCACATCGTCACCATGGCCTCGGTGGCGGGGCGCTTCGCCGCCCCCGGGGAGGCCGCCTACTCGGCCACCAAGTTCGCGCTGGTGGGGTTCAGCCTCGCCCTCGCCCTCGAGCTCGGTGGCACCGGCGTGGGGGTGTCGCTCGTGGATCCCGGTCCGGTCGACACGGTGGGGGGCGACCGCACCAACGCCGACTACCAGCGCTCGTGGCCCCGCGCCGTCCCCCTGCGGCGGGTGGTGCGCGCCGTCATGGAGGCGGTGGAGCAGGGGCGCCTCGAGGTCGTCGTCCCCCCCTGGTACCGGGCGGTGGGAGTGCTCCAGGCGGCGGCCCCCGGGGTGTTGCGACTGGTCCCCCCGGGGGTGTTCGGGATCACGCCCTCGGAGGCCGACGTGGCCGAAGCCGTGGCCGGGGCGGCGGACCCCGGGCCGCGGGGTGCGGTCCCTGACGAGGATGTCAGGTACGGCGGCGGCGATACGGATAACCTCTGGCAGCCAAACGGGGAACCACGATGACCCTGACAGGGAGGACGTACCGATGATGCACCGACGGCATGGGAGCGACAGGGGCCAGGGGCGGCTGGGCTCGACACGCAGGCGGTCGCCGCGCCTCGTGGTCACCGCCGTCGTTGCGGCGCTCATGGTGGGAGCGGCGGCGTGCGGCTCGAGCAGTGGCGGCTCCACGTACAACAAGGCCACCGCCCAGGCCGACATCAACTCCGCCTTCAAGACGGTGTTCAACCTGGCGACCCCGACGATCACGCCCAAGATCGCGGCGATCCAGGACGGGCAGCAGGTCAAGCCGGCGTTCCAGCAGGCACTCAACTCGTCGCTGGCCAAGTCGTCGGCGGGGGCCAAGCTCGACAGCTACAAGATCCTGTCCAGCTCGGCATGCACCAAGGCGTCGGTGCCCTCCCCCTGCGCCAAGGTCGTGTACGACATCGACGGGCCCACGGGCACGGCCATCCTGCCCAACTCGCAGGGCTACGCCGTGTACGTGAACGGCAAGTGGCTGGTGGCCAAGGCCACCATCTGCGGCCTGCTCGGCCTCTTCTACCAGGCAGCCGGTAAGTCCGGGAGCCCTCCCGGCTGCTGATCGCGGTGCCTGCGGTCCCGCCTGCACGCCGCAGCGGGACCGCAGGGATCACCGTTCACCGGCGTCAGCTCAGGTCGCGCCGTGGTCCTGGTCCGGCTTCGGGCCCGTCGCATGGGTGCTGAGCGACGACGCCCGGGTGGGCAGGAGCCCGGCCACGGCCTCACCCACCTCCGCCACCGATCCCTTCTTCACGACGCGCCCCTTGGCCAGGACCACCACCTGGTCCGCCAGGGCGAGGGCCCGGTCGACGTGCTGCTCCACCACGAGCAGGGCCGTGCCCGCCTTCAGGATCGTGGCCAGCGCGGCGAACACCTCGTCCACCACCACCGGCGCCAGGCCGAGCGACAGCTCGTCCACCACCAGGAGGCGCTGGGGCAGGGCGAGGACCTTGGCCAGCGCCAGCATGCGCTGCTCGCCCCCGGACAGGGTTCCCGCCATCTGACGGCGCCGCTCCCCGAGGCGCGGGAAGGCGGCGAAGGCGCGCTCGAGCGCGGCGCCCTGACCGCGGCGCCCGAGCGCGGCGCGAAACGCCAGCACCAGGTTCTCCTCCACCGTGAGCGAGGCGAAGACGGCGCGCCCCTCGGGAGCGTGGGCCATGCCCATACGGGCGATGCGCCAGGCCGGCGCGCCCGTGATGTCCTCCCCGGCGAAGCGCACCGAGCCGCTCGTGGCGCGCACGAGGCCCGACACCACGCGTGCCACTGTGGACTTCCCGGCACCGTTCGACCCCACGAGCGCCAGAGCGCTGCGCTCGGCCACGGTGAACGACACACCGAACAGCGCCCGGTAGGGGCCGTAGGCGGCATCCACGTCGCGCACCTCGAGCAGGGGGGCGGGTGCCGGCGCGCTCATGTGTCGGCCTTGCCTTCACCCAGATAGGCGCGTCGCACCCCGGCGTCGGCGAGCACCTGGTCCACGGGCCCGTCGGCGATGAGCCGGCCGAAGTCGAGCACCACCAGGCGCTGCGCCACCTCGGACACCATGTCGACGTCGTGCTCCACCAGCACGATGGCGGTGCGCCGTTCGCTGCGGACGCGCGCGAGGATGGCGACCACGGCCGAGGTCTCGCCCCCCTCGAGGCCCGACGAGGGCTCGTCCAAGAGCAGCAGACGGGGCCGGGCGGCGAGAGCCCGGGCCAGCTCCACCAGTCGGCCCGTGGCCAGGCCGAGCGCCTCCACCGGTACGTCGGCCACGTCGGTCAGCCCCACCAGCTCGAGCACCTCGTCGGCCTGGCGCCGGTCCTCGGTCGTGGGGCTGCCCGCCCCCGCCAGGTCCTTCCACAGGTGGCTGCGTCCGGCCAGGGTGCTCTGGGTGACGAACACGTGCTGGCGGGGCGTCATCCCCGTGAACAGCTCCAGGCGCTGGAAGGTGCGGCCCATCCCGAGGCGGGCGCGGCGGAACGTCGGGGCGCGGTCGATGCGCACACCGTCGAAGGTGATGCTCCCCGTGTCGGGGCGCAGCAGGCCGAACACGCAGTCGAACAGCGTGGTCTTCCCCGCGCCGTTGGGCCCGATCACGCCCACCGCCTCGGACTCGTCCACCGCCAGCGACAGCGAGGACAGCGCCTCGATGCCGCCGAAGCGCTTGCTCATGCCCTCCACCTCGAGCAGAGCCACGGCTCAGGAACCCCCGCCCGGCGAGGGCAGCGCATCGGGCGCCGGCTCGTCGTGGCGGCGCAGGAAGTGGGCGAACTCCTCGGCGCGGTCGAGAACCCATCCCTTGCCGAAGGCCACCACGCCCTCGGGATGGCGCACGTAGCTCAGCGCGGCCAGACCGAACACGAGCGCCAGCAGCGAGCCGTACCGGCTGGGCAGGTTGTTGACGGCCTGCTGGAGCACGGTGTACGCCACGCCGGCCTCGATGGCTCCGGCCACCGAGTAGACGCCGACGGTCGCCACCACCACCACGAACAGCAACGAGAACTGGTAGTTGAAGTCGTCGGGGGACACCGACTGCTGCAGCGACCCGTACAGCGCGCCGCCGACGCCGGCCAGACCGGCGGACAGTGCGAAGGCCGTGACGCGCAGGCGGCGCACGTCGATGCCGATGGAGCGGGCGCCGATCTCCGAACCGCGGAAGGCGGCGAACTGCTCGCCCGTGCTCCCCCGCTGCACGAGCAGGACGATGCCGGCGGTGATCGCCAGGACCACCACGGTGAGCCCGAAGAAGGCGCCGTTGCCAGCCAGGCCGGCGCCGAAGAGGGTGGGCCGGGGGACGACCACGCCGCTCGCCCCGTTGCCGGCCCAGGGGTAGACGAACAGGACGTTGTCCGCCACCAGGGCGAAGGACAAGGTGAGCAAGGCCAGCGTGATGCCCGCCAGGCGCAGTGTCGGGAGCGCCACCACGGCGCCCGCTGCCGCCGCCAGCAGGCCTCCCGCCACCGTTCCCACCAGCACCGGCACGTCGAAGTGGGCGGCCAGCTGTCCGGCGGTGAACGCTCCGGCGCCGACGAACACGGCCTGGCACAGCGAGATCTGCCCGCTCATCCCGGTGAGCACGGTGATCGACAAGAACACGACGGCGAGCACCAGCCCCTGGGTGAGGGTGAACTCCCAGTTGCCGGGGACGAGCGCCAGGGCGGTGACGACGAACACCGCCGCCACCAGGCCGCCGAAGGCCCGCGATCCGAGCGCCACCTCGGTCATGCGCCGCGGCGGTCGCAGCGAACGCGGCGGCGGGTCGCACGCCGCCAGAGGATCGGTGGTCGCCGCGCCCTGACGGAAGGTGCGTCGCGTGACGAGGAGGACGGCCAGCACCACGAAGGGGAAGGCAGGGCGCAGCCCTGAAGACAGGATCGTCCCCGAGGGCAGGTAGCCCCCGATGATCTCCTGGGCCACCCCGAGCCCGATGCCACCGAGGAGGGTCAGCGGCAGGCTGGCGAATCCCCCCACCGCCGCGGCGGCGATGGCCGCCACCAACAGCGCCGTGAAGTTCGAGGCGCTCAGGTTGGCGTACACGGTGGCGAGCAGCACGCCCGCCAGCCCGGCGAAGAAGCTCGACAGCATCCAGGCGAAGGCGCTCACCCGGTCGGCGCGGATGCCGTCCAGCTCCGTCAGCCGGGGGCTCTCGACCACGGCTCGCATGCGCAGGCCGAGCGTGCCCGACCGGAACACGACGACGAGCACGGCCACCACCACCACCGTCACCACCGTGGTGGCGAGCTCCTCGCCGGTCACCCCCAGGCCCACGACGTGGAAGTAGACGTGGTTGGGGCCGAGGAACAGCGCCGGGGGCGAGTTGCGCACGGCCGATCCGAAGATGGCCTCGGTGATGCTCGGAATGGCGAGGAGCAGGCCCAGGGCGGGCACGAGCTTCACGAGCGCCGGCGCGGTGCGCGTGTAGCGGAAGAGCAGACGGTCGAGGACGAGCCCGATGGCGGGGCCGAGCACCACCACCGCCACCATGAATGCGGCCCACTTGGGCCAGTGGTCGTGGACGGCCACGTAGAACACGAGCGCCGACACGTACGCCTGGGCCCCGAAGGCCAGGTTGAACACCCCGGAGGCCTGGTAGGTGAGGACCAGGCCCACGGCCATGAGGGCATAGGCGCACCCGTAGGGGATGCCGGGCAGGGCGTAGGAGAGGAACTGTGTCATGGGTCGCCCAGCCCTGACGGTCCGGCGCCGGGCAGGGGGGCAAGCGGTGGCACGCCGGCCGGCAACGGGGCCACGGGCACGATGGGGGGTCCGGCCGGGTTGACGACGGGGAAGCAGGTGAACACGCTCGGGGCCGTGCCGTACACGGGCACGAACTTGTCCCCCTCCACCTTCACGAAGGCGCTGCACCTGGTGGTCCCGATCCCCGCGCTGTGGGCCGTCTTCCAATCGACGGGGGGCTCGATGCCGTCGGCGGTGTAGTTCGTCAGGCGGTTGATGGCGGCCACCAGCCGGGTCCGGGTGACGTCACGGCCGATGGCGCGCAGGCCCGTGGTGAACAGGTCGGCGCTCATCCAGCCCGCCAGCGCCGCCCCCGACGGCGGGGTTCCGGGCTCGTAGCGCCGCAGCGCGGCCTCGAAGCGGTCCATCCCCCGGTAGCGCCCCGGGTACAGCTGGGTCACCTCGAACGGGACCTGCGACAGCAAGAAGTACGTGTTCTGCATGTACTTCCCGAACTGGCTCAGCGTGGAGGGGTCGTAGCCGTCGAACCAGTACTGCAAAGCGCCGCCCAGGCCCGCCTGCTGCATGGTCTGGGCCAGCAGCACGTTGCCGCCCAGGTCCATGCACGACACCACCATGTCGACACCGGCGGCCTTCATGCGGTCGACGTCGGCGTGGAGGTCGATGGCGGGGGCGGGAATGCTCGTGTCCTCGTAGCCAACGTGGACGCCATAGCGGGTGAAGGCGTTCTCGACCCCTTCGCAGCCCTGCTGGGACTGGGCCACGTTGTAGGCGAGCACGGCGGCCGAGGTCACGTGGTTCTGCTCGGCCAGGAAGGCGGCCTGGAGCTGGGGTTGCGAGAAGTCGGAATAGGAGCCGGTGTCGCCGAACATGCTCGGTCCCGCCCCCCACTGGGAGTTGGGGTTGACGTTGAGCCCGAAGGTCGGCACGTCGTGCGACGCCAGGTACGACGCGCCGGTGAACAGGGGGGTGGCCACGGCCACCACCGCGAACACGTGGTCCTCGTCGACCAAGGTGCGGGCCTGGCTGGCGTCCTCCGAGGGGCTCGAGAAGTCGTCGAGGGAATCGGCCAGATCGATCGTGCGGCCGTTCACCCCTCCGGACCTGTTGAGCTCGGCCAGATAGGCGGAGGCGCCGGCGACCACCGGGGCGAAGTCGGCCGGCAGGGGGCCGGTCTGCGACGACAGGGCGCCGACCACGATCCGGTTGGGGAACACGCCGTCGGTGTTGCCCGAGCGCGACACGGTGACGGGGGCGTTGCCGCTCGCCGCCAGCACGACGACCAGCGCGGCGAGAGCCACGGCCAACGCCACCATCCGCTTCATGGCGGGCACTGGCGCTCCCTCCCCGTGTGGTTCCGGTCCCCGCTGGACCTTACCCGGGGGGCTCCGTCCTCACAGCGCCGCGGTGGCCTCGCCCGTCACCTTGACCTCGCCCTCGGCGTTGGCCAGCGTGCACTCGAGGTCGACGAGGTTCCGGCCATCCTCCACGCGCTTGGCGGTGACCACGATGCGCGTCGACAGCTCCTCGTCGGGCCAGGTCTGGCGGGCGAAGCGAACCCGGTAGCTGGTGACGTTGCCCGCCCCCACGTAATCGGTGAGCGCCGCACCGAGCAGGCCCATGGAGAACATGCCGTGGCCGAAGACGCTCGGCTGGCCCGCAGCCGTGGCCTTCACCTCGTCGTGGTGCATGGGGTTGTAGTCCCCCGATGCGCCGGCGTAGCGGACGAGGTCGGTCCGCGTCAGCGTGTGGCGCTTCACGGGGGCCTCGTCGCCTTCCTTGACCTCGTCGAACTGCAGTGTGGCCTGACCCATTGCGGTCCCCTCCTTGGCTCGGGCAGCTTGCGCGGCCCGTCCCCGTGCTGTCAAAACCGCCCCGCCGGAAGGATCCCCCCGTGCGGGCCCCGCTCTAAGCCCCGGGCTCGGGGTCGCGGGGTAGGCCCAGGATGCGCTCGCCGATGACGTTGCGCTGCACCTCGCTCGTGCCCCCGGCGATGGTGAGGCACCGGGTGGAGAGAAAGCCCCGGGCCCACCGCCCGGCGTCGCCCTCCACCGTGGCCCCGAGCGGGCCGAGCAGGGTGAGGCCGAGCTCCTGCACCCGCTGCTCGTGCTCGGCGCCGAGCAGCTTGCGCACGCTCGCCTCGGGCCCGGGCTCCACGCCCGACACCGAGCGCAGGGTGGAGCGGGCCCCGAGCAGCGCCACCGACTGCGCCTCGGCCAGCAAGCCGCCGAGCTCGTCGAGGACGACGGGGTCGGGATGCTCCTGCGCCTGGAGCGTGCGCAGGATCCACTCCACACCGAAGCCGAAGGTCGCCCCCGACGCCATGGACACGCGCTCGTTGGCGAGCGTGGTGCGCGCCAGGCGCCACCCGCCGTTCACCGCACCCACCACGCAGTCGTCGGGGACGAACACGTCGGTGAAGAAGACCTCGTTGAACATGGCGTCGCCGGTGATCTCGCGCAGCGGACGAACCTCGATGCCGGCGCTGCGCATGTCCACGATGAAGTAGGTGATGCCTTCGTGCTTGGGGGCGTCGGGGTCGGTGCGGGCCAGGCAGATCCCCCAGTGGGCCTGCCGGGCGATGGAGGTCCACACCTTCTGCCCGTTGAGCACCCACCCGGCGCCGTCGCGCGTGGCGCGTGTCGACAGCGAGGCGAGATCGCTCCCGGCGCCGGGCTCGCTGAACAGCTGGCACCACACCATGTCGCCGCGCAGCGTCGGTCCCACCCACCGCTCCTGCTGGGCCTCGGTGCCGTGGGCGATGATCGTGGGCAGGGCCCACGCCCCCACGGCCAGGTTGGGCCGGTGGACCTTCACCGCCGCCAGCTCCTCGTCGATGACGAGCTGCTCCACCGGTCCTGCGCCTCGTCCCCACGGCGCCGGCCAGTGGGGGGTGAGCAGGCCGGCGTCCACCAGGCGGCGACGGCGCTCATCGGGTTCGGTGGCCGCCGCCACCTCGGCCACGGCCGCGTGCACCTCGGCGCGCACCGCCTCGGCATCCTCGGGGAGCTCGATGGCGAGCCGACGACGGCTCCCGGCCACGGCCGTGCGCGAGGCCTCGACCCGCAGTGCCGCGCTCGGCCCCACCAGCTGGCGCAGCGTCAGCGCCCGTCGCAGGTGGAGGTGGGCGTCGTGCTCCCAGGTGAAGCCCATGCCCCCCAGGACCTGGATGCAGCCCTTGGCGCACTCCACGTAGGCGTCGAGCACGAGGGCGCCGGCCAGGATGGCCGACAACCCGGCCTGGGAGACCTCGCCCGCGTCGGCGGCCTGGGCTGCGTCCCAGGCGAGCGCCGTGACCTGCTCCACGGTCACGAGCATGTCGGCCAGCCGGTGCTTGATGGCCTGGAACTGGCCGATGGGACGTCCGAACTGGCGGCGGTCACGGGCGTGCTCGGTGCCCACCTCGAGGCACCAACGCGCTCCGCCGGCGCACTCGGCCGCCGCCACCACGAGCGCCAGGTCGCGCACGAGGGCGTCCGACGCCTCGGGCAGCCGGCGCTCGGCCGCCAGGGCCACGCCCTGCACCCGCACCCGCCCCACCCGGCGGGTGGGGTCCAGGCTGGCCAGGGGCTCGACGGTGACGCCGGCGGCGTCGAGGTCGAGCACGCACCACTGCAGCGTCGCCTCCCCCCCGTCACCGGCGGGAACCGACACCGGGGCGACCAGGCGCCGGGCCAGGGCCACAGCCAGCACGGGGACGACCTCGCCCTCGAGCACCAGGCCGCCGTCGGCCGTCGGCGTCCCCGTCAGGACGGCGCTGGCGGGCAGGGCCACGGCGGCCGGGCACGAGCCGTCCACCAGCGGCGCCAGCAGAGCCTTGCGCTGGTCCTCGGCGGCCCCGGCACTCACCACGGCGGCGGCCAGCATGGTGGGCACGACCGGACCCGGCACGACGGCCCGGGCCATCTCCTCCACCACCACGGCCAACTCCAGAAGACCGAAGCCCTGGCCGCCGTACTCCTCGGCCACGTGGATGCCGAGCCAGCCCTGGGCGGCGAGCTCGTCCCAGAACGGCGGGGCCGTCTCCGACTCGGCGTCGAGCAGGGCCCGGGGCACGGCGGGGGGACAGCGCGACTCGAGCCAGCGGCGCACCGTGCGACGCAGCTCCTCGTGGTCCTCACCGATGCCGATGGGCATTGCCCGCCTCCTCGCCTTTCAGAACAGCCCGATGGCGTGGTCGATCGACCACGTCTGTCCCCCGTGGAGGCCGAGGACCACAGCCGCCGCCAGCACCATCATGAGGTTCTGTCCCTGCTCCGCCCAGTCGTGGATCATGAGGACGAAGTAGAGGAGGTTGAGGGCGATGCTGGCGAAGGCCGCCACCGGGGTGAGGAACCCGAGCGTGAGGCCCAGACCGAGGGCCAGCTCGCTCGACAGCACCACCCACGTCATGGCCTGGGGATGGGGCTTCACCGTGACCTCGAAGCCCTTGCGCACGATGGACCACCGGTGCTTGCCGGCGATGTCGGCCGCCCATTTGATCCCCGCTTGACGCTTGATCCACGCCTCGAGGTTCTTGTGGCGGAAGCTCTCGAGCCACCACAGCCCGAGGCCGATGCGCAGCACCGCCGCCCAGTGCGGGGCTGTGAGCAGGGAGGTCTTCACCGGGTTCGTTCTAGCATCAGCCGGATCGGGCCTTCATGGCCGGGGCCGCGGCGATGCTCCGCAGCTTGCCCGGATCAGGCCCGGTGGATCACGTTGAAGCGCGACGTGACCACGGGGTCGCCGGTGGCGTCGTCGCGCCACACGGTCTCGGTGACGATGAAGGTCATGGTCTTGCCCTTCGACTCCTTGGTGTAGGCGTCGACCACGTGGCCCTCTCCGACGAGCACGTCACCCACGAAGACGGGCCGGTGGTAGAGGAACTCCTGCTCGCCGTGGAGGATGATGCCGCCCTTGGCCATGAGGGGCCCGATGACCTCACCGAGGGGGTTGCCCTTGGGGCGGTCCGCCGGCTGGTCCTCGGCGAACTCCCCCCAGGCCTGCATGACGAAGGGGAAGGTGGGAGGAGCGGGGATGGCCGCCAGCCCCGCCTCGGCCGCCGCCCGGGGGTCGCGGTACACGGGGTTGGCGTCGCACACGGCCGTGGCGAAGTTGGCCACGGGCCCGCGCTCGACGACCACCTTCGACTTGCTCATGGGCTTGCCGATGATCTTGCGCAGCTCGTCGTCGCTCATCGTCGTCCTTTTCGTGCGGGCCGCGGACCGTGGTGGTGCGGTGCTGCCGGAGCCAGAACGTAGCCGGGGCGGCCGCGGCGGTGCGACTCGATCCCGGGCTGGACCGGGGGGCGCCGGGGTGCTCGGCCGCCCGCCGGCGGCCGGCCCCGCGGCGGCGTCGCTCCCGGGGTGTGCTGGGCGCCGACGGGCCCTGCTACCGTGCCCGCGGCCCGGCCGGCCAGGGCGGGAATGGCGCACGGCGAGGAGGGCGATGCCCGAGTTCGAGACCCTCGGCTACGAGGAGGAGGGCGGCGTGGCCTGGGTCACGCTCAACCGGCCCCAGGTCCTCAACTCCTTCAACACCGTCATGCAGCGCGAGCTGCGCACCCTGTGGCGCTGGCTCCGGCGCCACGACGACGTGCGCGTCATCGTGCTCACGGGCGCAGGCGACAAAGCCTTCTGCACCGGCATCGACCGCTCCGAGGCCATGGCCGACGGCCCCCGGGCGGGGCGGGCGGGCGGGCGCGGCGTGGCCGAGCCCGACACCGGCTCCGGCTCCGGCTCCGGCGACGAGCCCATCCACATCGGGTCGGGCACCACCCCGTTCATGTTCGACGACCCGGGCGAGAACCTTGGGCCCAAGAGCAACGACTTGTGGAAGCCGGTCATCGCCGCGGTCAACGGCATCGCCTGCGGGGGGGCGTTCTACATGCTGGGCGAGGTGGACTTCATCATCGCCGCCGAGCACGCCACCTTCTTCGACCCCCACCTCACGTTCAACATGGCCGCCTCCTTCGAGCCGCTGCAGATGACGGGGCGCATGCCCTTCGGCGACCTGGTGCGCATGACGCTCCTCGGCAGCGAGGAGCGCATGAGCGCCGAGCGGGCCCTGCAGATCGGGCTCGTCACCGAGGTCGTGGCGGGTGGCGAGCTGCGCGACCGGGCCGCCTGGGCGGCCGGCGTGATCGCCAAGGCCCATCCCGTGGCCGTGCAGGGGACGCTGCGGGCCCTGTGGGCGGGACGCGAGCTGTCGCGGGCGCAGGCTCTCGGCCTCGGATGGGCCTTCGTGGGTCTCGGCAACGACCCTGAGGCCCTGGCCCTGGGCCAGGCCCGCTTCGCGTCGGGCGAGCGCGTGGAGTGGCGCCTGCGCTAGCGGTCTCGCTACCCGAGCGGTCAGGCCTGGAGCAGCCCCACCACGAGCGCCCGGAAGGCGCGGGCCCGGTGGGAGGAGGCGTTCTTCTCGGCCGCGGACATCTCGGCGAAGGTCCGACCCTCGCCGCTGTCGGGAGCGAACACGGGGTCGTAGCCGAACCCCCCCGACCCGCGGCGCTCCTCGGCGATGGTGCCCTCCACCACCCCGTGGGCCACCACCTCGCGCCCGCCGGGGAAGGTGGCCACCGCCACGGTGCGAAAGCGCGCCCGGCGGGCGTCGGGACCCGACGCCCCCGCCGCCGCCAGCTCGGCCAGGAGCTTGGCCACGTTGTCGTCGTAGGAGGCGTGCGCCCCGGCGAAGCGCGACGAGTACACGCCCGGCGCACCGTCGAGGGCGTCGACCTCGAGGCCGGTGTCGTCGGCCATGGCGGGCAGGCCGGTGGCGCCAGCGAGGGCCTGCGCCTTGAGCCGGGCGTTGTCCTCGAGGGTGTCGCCGGTCTCCTCCACCTCGGCCACAGCCGTGGGACGGGCGACGAGCTCGACACGGTCGCCGGCCACGTCGGCCACGATGGCGGCGATCTCGGACGCCTTGTCGGGGTTGGCGGTGGCGAGCACCATCCGCAGGCGGTGGGGGCCGTCGCCCCGGGCCCCGTCGGTCCCGTTGCCCGTTCCGTTGGCCGCGCCCCGCGGGGCGCCGGTGCCCCCCGGGCCGGCCGGGGGGGTCACCGAGGGGCGGGGGGCTCGGCCACCACGGCCTGCTGGGCGTCGAGCAGGGCGGCGATGCCGCTCCCCGCCAGTGCCAGCAGCTCGTCGAGCTCGCCGCGGGTGAAGGCCATGCCCTCGGCGGTGCCCTGGACCTCGATGAAGCGCCCCGAGCCCGTCATGACGACGTTCATGTCCACCTCGGCGCGCGAGTCCTCGGAGTAGTCGAGGTCGAGGAGGCACGCGCCGTCCACCACCCCCACCGACACCGCCGCGCACGGCTCAGTGAGCGGCTGGGCCGACAGCACCCGCTTCTGCACGAGCCGCGTGAAGCAGTCGTGCAGCGCCACGTAGGCGCCGCAGATCGAGGCCGTGCGCGTGCCCCCGTCGGCCTGCAGGACGTCGCAGTCCACGGTGACCTGCATTTCGCCCATGACCACGAGGTCGGTGACCGCTCGCAGCGACCGACCGATGAGGCGCTGGATCTCGTGGGTGCGCCCCGACTGCTTGCCCTTGGCCGCCTCCCGGCCCACGCGCTCGGCCGAGGAGCCCGGCAACAGCGAGTACTCCGCCGTCACCCAGCCCTTGCCCGAGCCGCGCATCCAGGGGGGGACGCGCTCTTCCACCGAGGCCGTGCACAGGACCATCGTCCTGCCCATGGACACGAGCACCGAGCCGTTGGCGAGCTCGGTGAAGTCACGGACGAACGACACGGGCCGCAGGTCGTCCACGGTGCGCCCGTCATGGCGCAGAGCCCGCACGTCGGTGGTCATCGTCCGCCGCTCACAGCGAGTAGCCGCGGCCCACGGCCGCCTGCTCGACATCGCCGCCGAAGGTCTCGGTGGCCTCGGCCAGGATCGCCTCGGCCGTGACGGTGGGCCAGCGGTGCGTGACCACGAGGCGCCGCGCCCCGGCTTCCTTGGCGTTGGACCCTGCTTGGCGTCCGCTCATGTGCCCGGCTGTTCCTTCGTGCTCGACGGTGTAGGTGGCCTCGCACAGGGCGAGGTCGAGACCCGGTCCGAGGGCGGAGAACGACCAGCCCGGACCGGAATCCGCAGAGTAGCCGAGCGCGCTCGACGGACCGTCGAGACGCACCGCCACGGTCTCGGGAGGATGGTCGGTGCGGCTAAACGCCAGCCGGAGGTCGCCGGACACCGCCCCGTCCCCGTCGCCCACCGGGCGCCAGTCGAGGATGCCGTCGATGTCCTGCTGCACCAGCTCGCGGATCCCGGGTGCGGCGTAGACGGGGATGGGCTCGCGGTGGAACCCGTACACCCACCGGGCGGCGGTGAGAAAACCTTCGATGTCGCTGAAGTGGTCGCCGTGGCCGTGAGTGAGGACGATGGCCGCGAGCGCCAGGGGATCGGTGAAGCGCTGCAGGTTGGCGAAGGTCCCGGGCCCGGCGTCGATCCACACCGCTGTCCCCGACGCCCACGAGCGCACCAGGTAGCCGCTGGCGGCGCCGCCGGCGGCGGCATGGCTGCCGTCGCAGCCGAGCACGGTGAGGGTGAGCACGTCCGGGGACAGCCGTTCAGACCGACGCCGCGCCGGGACTGGCACCGGAGTCGTCGCCCGCCTCGCCGGCGTCGGGCGGGGCGGGTTCGGGTGGCGGCCACGTGAGCCCCTGCACCGCCCCGAGCTCGCCGCCGAACAGCCGCCCGCCTACGGAGCGGAACCACTCCACGTCACCCGACGAGAAGACGCGCAGGGTCCCGGGGCGGTCCCCTTCGCCCCCGCGGCCGATCCCGGCCGAGATGAGAACGTCGTGCACCTCGAAGGCAGTCTCGTCGGCCGAGGACACGAGCACGACGTCGCGGCCCATGACGTCGGCGATGGTGCGGGCCAGGAAGGGGTAGTGGGTGCACCCCAGCAGCAACGCGTCCACCCCGGCCTCGCGCACCGGTGCCAGCAACCGCTCGGCCAGGACCGACACCTGGTCCGAGCGCGTCTCGCCGCGCTCGACGAACTCCACGAACCCCGGACACGACGCCGGCACCAGTTCGAGGGGCACGGCCAGTTCACCGATGGCGCGTTGGTAGGCGCCGGAGCGGATGGTGCCCACCGTGCCCACCACGCCCACGCGCCGATTGCGGGTGGCCTTGGCGATCGCCCGGACGCCGGGGTCGATCACCCCCACCACGGGCACCGGCAGCGAGGAGCGCAGCGTGTCGAGCGCGGCGGCCGACGCCGTATTGCACGCCACCACGAGGAGCTTCACGTCCACCTCGTGGACGAGCCAGCGGGCGATCTGCAGGGCGAAGGCCCGCACCTCGTCGAGATCGCGCGGCCCGTAGGGGTAGCGGCCGGTGTCCCCCACGTAGACGAGGTCCTCGTGCGGTGCCAGGTCGATCAGGGCCCGGGCCACGGTCAGGCCGCCGAAACCGCTGTCGAACATGCCGATGGGACGGCCGTCCACGCCCGCGAGGCTAATGGGATCCGGAGCCCGCTCCGGGGGAACAGGCGCTGCGGGGTGCCGGGCGGGGTGTTTCAGCCCAGGGGGAGCTGGGGGGCCTCGGCCAGCGAGGCCCGGCCGGCGCGGCGGCCGCCCAGGGGGAAGACCTGCTCAGGGAGAAAGGAGCGGACCCGGTCCTCGCCCGGCCGGCCCCCGATCACCTCGACCGACTCCGCCCCGTTGCGCTCGTTTCGCACGTAGCCGAGGAAGCGCCACACCGCGCCCCGGGGGACCTGGCCCTCGATCTCGACGGGGTCGCCGCGGTGCAACCCACCCCACTCCTCGAGGCGCCGAAGGTGCTCCGGGCCGGGGGGCACGCCCGTGCGGCGCCGCCGGCTCTTCGGAGTTCGGTTGACCACATGGGCAACATACCGCCCGGTGCGCTCGGCGGTGGCACCCCCCGCACCTGGACAAATCCCCTCGTGGTGAGGAGAATCGCAGCGTACGGAGGACCGGAACGGGCTGTCCGGGCCCGCTCGTGGGTATGGACGCCGGTACCGACGGGCGACGGCGCGAGCCCGCCCCCGACCCGAGGAGCAGTTGCCGATGGCGAGCGAAGGGCTGCACGAGCCGGCCGAGCTGCTCGACGAGGAGACGATCGACCACCACCGGGCCATCACCTCACTGTGCGAGGAGTTGGAGGCCGTGGACTGGTACGACCAGCGCGTACGCGCCACGACCGATCCCACCCTGGCCGCCGTGCTCGCCCACAACCGCGACGAGGAGAAGGAGCACGCCGCCATGACCTTGGAGTGGTTGCGCCGGCGCGACCCCGCCCTCGACGCCAACCTCCGCACCTACCTCTTCCGTACCGAGCCCGTGACCGAGATCGAGAAGGAGGCCGAAGAGGGTGGGGGCGGTGCTGCGGGCACCGCAGCCGACTCCGCGGCCGGATCGCTCGGCATCGGCAGCCTGAAGGGACACGAGTGATGAACCATCTCCACCGCGAGCTGGCCCCCGTCTCCACCGCGGGGTGGGAGGCCATCGAGCAAGAGGCCCGCTCACGCCTGGCCACCTACCTGGCGGCGCGCAAGCTCGTCGACTTCGAGGGCCCGGCGGGGTGGGAGCGCTCGGCTGTCGACCTGGGCCGCGCCAGCGACATCCAGGGCCCGGCACCCGACGTCAGCGCCGCCCAGCGGACCGTCCTCGCCCTGGTCGAGCTGCGGACGCCGTTCACGCTCGACCGACGCCAGATCGACGACGCCGACCGCGGCGCCAAGGATCTCGACCTGTCGGGGCTCGAGGCTGCCGCCCGCCGTCTCGCCCTGGGCGAGAACACCGCCGTCTTCCACGGCTACGCGGCGGGCAACATCCGGGGCATCACCGAAAGCACCTCGCACGCCCCGGTGCCCCTCGCACCCGACGCCGAGCACTACCCCACCTCGGTGGCCGGTGCGGTCGACGTGCTGCGCCAGTCGGGGATCGACGGCCCCTTCGGGCTCGCCCTCTCACCCGCCATCTACACCGGGATCGTGGAGAGAAGCGAGCACGGCGGGCACCTGCTCTTCGACCACCTGCGCCAGATCCTGGGCGGACCGCTCGTGTGGGCGCCGGGTGTCGAGGGCGGCATCGTGCTCAGCCTGCGCGGCGGCGACTTCATCCTCGAGTCCGGGCAGGACATCTCCATCGGTTACAGCGCGCACGACGCCACGACAGTGTCTCTGTACCTGGAGGAGAGCTTCACCTTCCGGGTGCTCGAGCCCGACGCGGCTGTGGCGCTCAAGCCCCGGACGCAGAAGAAGTGACGCCGGCGTCGTAGCGGTGAACGCCTGGGCCGGGCGCGGGCGGCACAGCGGATGCGGCGCTCAGAAGTAGGCGCTCAGAAGTAGATGGTGCGCTTGGCCCGCTCGACCACGACGTCGAGGTCGTCGGTCCAGGCCCCCGTGGACAGGTACTTCCACCCGCCGTCGGCGGAGACCACCACGATCACACCGGCGTCGATCGACTGGGCGCACTTGGCCGCCCCGGCCAGTGCAGCCCCGGTGGAGATCCCGGCGAAGACTCCGACCTCGGCCAGTCGCCGGGTCCACTCGATCGACAGGCGCGGGCCCACCATGGTCTTGCGGTCGAGAAGCTCCCTGCCCCCGAGCTCGGTGAAGATGGGTGGGATGTAGCCGTCGTCGAGGTTGCGCAGGCCGTCCACCATCTCGCCTGCCGGGGGCTCCACCGCCCACACCTCGACGGCCGGGTTGCGCTCCTTCAGGAAGCGCCCCACCCCGAGGAGGGTGCCCGAGGTGCCGAGGCCCGCCACGAAGTGCGTCACCTCGGGGCAGTCGCGCCAGATCTCGGGGCCCGTGCCCTCGTAATGGGCCTTGGGATTGGCGACGTTGGCGTATTGATAGAGAAAGACCCACTCGGGGTGCTCGGCGTGGATGCGTTCCGCCATGCGAACCGCCCCGTTGGACCCTTCCGACCCCGGCGACTCGATGACCTCGGCACCCCACACCTCGAGCAGCTGCCGGCGCTCGACCGACACGTTCGAGGGCAGCACCACCTTCAGGTGATAGCCCTTCACCCGCGCTACCAAGGCCAGTCCGATCCCGGTGTTGCCCGACGAGGGCTCGAGCATGGTGGCGCCGGGGGTGAGGCGGCCGTCCTTCTCCGCCTCCTCCACCATCGACAGGGCGATGCGGTCCTTCACCGAGCCGCCCGGGTTCGTCCCCTCGAGCTTGACGAGGATGCGGACCGCGGGGTTGGGGCTCAGGCTGCTGACGTCGACGAGCGGCGTGTTGCCGATCAGGTCCAGCACGCTGGTGACGAGCGTCATGGCCGTTTCCGGGACGAAGTGGAGCTCAACCGCCCGCGACGGCGGGCAGGATCGACACCGTGTCGCCGTCGGCCACCTTGGTGTCGAGCTGGTCGAGGTAGCGGACGTCGTCGTCGTCGACGTACACGTTGACGAAGCGGTGCAGCGAGCCGTCCTCGGTGAGCACCTGCCCCGCCATGCCGGGATAGGCACGCACCAGGTCGGCCAGCACCTCACCGACCGTGGCGCCCTCCACGGTCACGGTCGACTGGCCGCCGGCGTGCGACCGCAGGACGGTGGGGAGCCTCACTTCGACGGCCACGGTGTCCTCCCTCGTCCCTGGCGGGGACCGCCCGGCGCCGGCGGGCGGCGACGACCGGTCAATTGATGACGGATCCGGTCGTCATTCTACCGGGGCCCGAGGGCGACGGGCTCTTCCTCGACCCGGCCCTCCCGGATCAGGTACGAGCGCAGCACGGGGTGGGAGTCGCGCAGGGACACGATGGCGTAGTGCCAGGTCGGGTCGGGCGCCTGGGCGATGTCGGTGGGTGACGGGTAGGCGTCGGTGTGGGTGTGGGAGTGGAAGACCCCGATGATCTCGGTGCCGTGGTCCTCGGCGTCGCGGTCGGCCCGGAGATGGTCGCGGGGGTCCACGGTGTAGAGCTTGGCCGAGGCCGCCGCGTTGCGGGTCGGGTAGCACCGGGCCACGGCGCCCGAGCGGGGGTCCCCGCCCAGGAGACCGCACGCCTCGTCGGGCAGGCCGCGCAGGCAGTGGCCCACGATCTCGGCGTACACGTCTGCGGGCAGCTCCAGCATGGAAGCCGAGGGTACCGGGGCGGCGGTCCGACCCGGTGGGACCCGCACCGGGGGCCCATCGGGTCAGGTGCGGGGCAGCTGCCACCCGGGCCGGACAGGACAGCCGGGCGAAGCGGGGCGGCAGCGGGCCTGTGGCGGGCGGGTACCGTTCGAATCATGGCAGCGGCCAAGGGACCGGGGCGGACGTCGAAGCGTCGCCCGTCCGACGACAAGGGCGAGGGCTACAAGACCGTCGCCCGGAACCGCCGCGCCCGTCACGAGTACGACATCCTCGACACCTTCGAATGTGGCATCGCCCTGCAGGGAAGCGAGGTCAAGTCGCTGCGCGCCGGCCGGGTGACCCTGGCCGATGCCTACGCCCGGGTCGAGGGGGGTGAGGCCTGGCTGCTCGGCGTGCACATCCCGCCCTACGAGCACGCCGCCGGGTTCGGGGCGCACGACCCCGATCGCCGGCGCAAGCTGCTCCTGCACAGGGAGCAGATCGACGAGCTCATGGGCCGCACCCAGCAGCAGTCGCTGACGCTCGTCCCGCTGTCGGTCTACTTCAAAGAGGGCCGGGCCAAGGTCGAGCTGGCCCTCGCCAAGGGCCGGCGCCTCTACGACAAGCGTCACGCCATCGCGGCGCGCGACGCCGAGCGCGAAGGTGCGCGCGAGGCCCGGGCGGCGTCGGGCAAGGCCGTGGCCCGGGGGGCGAGCCGCGAGCGGGGCTGAAAACCCCTGGCCGTCCCGGGACGCACCCCTCGGGGGTAGAATGGTCGTGACCCACGAGGGGGTGATTGGTTTCGACTTCGGTCGTCGATTCGGGAGAAGCGAGCCGTGGTCCCCGGAGCCACGTTAAAGAGCCGGGAAACAAAACAAATGCCGAGCCTACGCTCGCCATGGCTGCCTAAGAGGTAGCCCGTCCGTCCGGTCTCAGCCCTGCAGGCCGGTAGCGGGCGTCATCTAGCGGGGCTTACCCGTGTGGTTCCATCGATCGGCCACCGGGGACACCAAAGGTCGGTTGGGGGCCTGCGAATTCGCCGGCGGCGGTGCGGGCCCCGAGAACCAGCTGTCGGCTGCGCTCGGAGAATGCCCGATGAGAAGCTGAAGGACGCGGGTTCGATTCCCGCCACCTCCAAGGAGGGGTGTTCATGAAACGAGAGGCTTCGTGTTCATGAAACCCTTCGTTGAAGGTGGCGGCGAGGCTGAATTGCTCGCCTGCCACCCCTGAGAGGACAAACCGCCGGCCTTCGGGCCGGCGGTTTGCATTTGTGGCAGTTGGTGTCCCGCCCCAAGGACGCGCAGAAGTAGCACCCCCGACGGGATCAGCGCGTTTGAGGCGAGTGGTTAGCGTGTACGGGCTGGACGACACATGGTCCGGGCGTCGATGGATCGGCGGATGGGGTGGTTCGGATGACAGGATCGACCATCTTGAGCTTGCGCACGGGGACGCTCACCAGCCGAGCGCCCCTGTCGTCCGGGTCGAGACGACGCCCATTAGCCCGGATGGCCTAGCGAATCCCAGTACCTGGGTCTCGATCGCTCGGCAGAACGTGGCGCGTTCTCTTACTCAGCACCTTTGGCATGAGACCGGGACCTACCTCGAAGCATCCCTTCGACGTTTCAATCGGACGATCCCACCCAAGACTGGGACTCCATAAGCCTCGACATCGATGGCACACCCACAGAGGTCTCAACTCTGCGGGTGGGTGACCAATGGGTCGCCTTAGGCGCAGCTGGGGCAGGAACCCACCGATGACCTCGATCGGACGGACCACTACATCCAGATCGCTCGTCAGCTCCGGCTGTCCGAAGGGACCGTGCGGACGCATCTGGAGAACATCTACAGTCGACTGGAGGTTTCCAACCGTACAGCCGCCGTCGTCCGCGCGCCCCCAGACCGCGTCGCCTAGCAAGCGTGTCCAGTTACGGTCATCCCGGTTGCGGCTGGGTCCCGAACTCTTACTGCTGCCAGCCGCCGCTCTCTAGCCGCTCATGAAAGGTTGACTGGGGTCCACACACCGCCGACCAAAGTTGGCCTCGCTTCCTCCTACCTTGTCGACAGACGACCTGGTTGACTGGAGGTCCGAGACCCGTCGGACCGGGGCAGGAGCCCCAAGCGACTGGAGGTGCCAGTGGCCGAACCCACACAGCCCGCAGGACGAATGCTCGTCACCCATTTCATCGTCTCCGATGACGTCGAGCGTTCCAGGCGTTTCTACACCGAGGTCCTCGGCGGCACGGTGGTCTTCGGCCCAGTGCCGACCAATATCGCCCTTGCCAACGGCTTCGTCATCATCAATTCCGGCGGGGGTCCGACCGACGACAAGCCCACGATCACCCTCGAGACACCGAGCGATCCCGACCGGGTCAGCAGCTTCCTCAATATCCGGGTCACGGACATCCACGCCGTGTACGCAGAATGGAGCGCGCGGGGTGCGCAGTTCCTGACGCCGCCGAAGCAGCACGAGTATGAGATCCGTTGCTACATCCGAGATCCCGACGGATACATCATCGAGGTCGGGCAGACCACCGACCCAAAGGGAGACTGGTGGCCCGCCGGCTGGCCGGCAATCAGCCCCGGCCGGGAATCCGACTGAATCCCGTCTCCTGCGGTGTCACGAAGAGGGCCATCGCACTCGACCAGATGAGCAGCGCGAACGGGACGGGTCATGTGCAGCATGGTCCTCGCTAGCGGGAGCGACGAAGGGCGGGTTACGAGCCTCGGTGGGCCGGACCTCCGCGTGTCGTGGCGGAGGTCACCGAGACGACGGTGGCCGAAGAGGCTCGGCCCGCCAGGCTGCTCACCAACACGGCGCCGTGGGCTCCGTTGGGAGCGACGACCTTCACCGACGTCGGAGCCGCTTTGAGGATCGTGGCGGGGACCCCCCCGATCGTCACGAGTGTGACCTCGGAGAGGTTCTCACCCTTGACGGTGAGCTTCTTGCCCGCCTTGACTGAGGTCGGACTCACGCTCGTGACCATCGGCGTCTCCCCCCCGATGTGGAACCGAGGGTCTCCGGCCG